>JAGBBE010000201.1 GCA_017938645.1 Clostridia bacterium | reverse complement strand
TTTGCGGCAGAAAGTCATGTGGACAGAAGTATTAAGAATCCGGAAGTGTTTGTGCAGACAAATGTACTTGGTACAGCAGTTATGTTAAATTGTGCAAAAGCAGCATGGGAATTACCGGACGGCAGTTTCAAAGAGGGCAAGAAGTTCCTTCATGTTTCTACGGATGAAGTGTATGGGTCTTTGCCGGATGATGACAATGCATTTTTCTATGAGACATCACCATATGATCCACACAGTCCATATTCCGCTAGTAAGGCATCTTCCGATATGCTGGTGAAGGCATATATGGATACTTACAAATTCCCGGCGAACATTACAAACTGTTCGAATAACTACGGACCATACCAGTTCCCTGAGAAACTGATTCCGCTTATCATTAACAACGCGTTACAGGGCAAGAAACTTCCTGTATACGGGGATGGTAAAAATGTCCGTGACTGGTTATATGTAGAAGACCATGCCAAAGCCATTGATATGGTACAGGAAAAAGGGCGTTTGTTTGAAACCTACAATGTAGGTGGTCATAATGAAAAACAGAATATTGAGATCATCAATATTATCATTGAAACCTTACAGGAGATGTTGGATGATTCCGATCCGCGTAAGGCACTTGTGTCAAAGGACCTGATCACTTATGTGGAGGACCGTAAGGGTCACGACAGAAGATACGCGATTGCTCCGGACAAGATCAAATCAGAAATCGGTTGGGAGCCTGAGACCATGTTCAAAGAGGGTATCAGACTGACTATCAAATGGTTCTTCGAAAACGAAGACTGGATGAAGAATGTAACAAGCGGTGACTATCAGAAATACTACAACGATATGTATAACACGAAAAGATAATCTAAGATTGTAAAAAACACAATCTAAGATTATCTAAGTTTCGTGTCGAAGAATAACTCTTCGAGTTATTCTTCAGAAAGGATGTTTTATGAAAGGTATTATTTTAGCAGGAGGCAGTGGAACAAGATTGTATCCGCTGACCAAAGCGATATCGAAGCAGATCATGCCGGTAGATGATAAACCGATGATCTATTATCCGCTGTCTACCCTGATGTTAGCAGGGATTAGAGAAGTGCTGATCATTTCTACACCGAGAGACCTTCCTGTATTTAAGGAACTTCTTGGAACCGGAGAGCAGCTTGGCATGCATTTTGAATACGCAGTTCAGGAAGTGCCGAGAGGACTTGCGGACGCGTTTATTATTGGTGCTGATTTTATTGGCAGCGACAGTGTGGCACTTGTTTTAGGGGATAATATTTTCTACGGACAGAGTTTTTCAAAACTGCTGCGCGAGGTTGCAAACCGCGAAAGTGGTGCGACTATTTTCGGCTATTATGTAAGGGATCCGAGAGAATACGGTGTTGTGGAATTCGATGAAACAGGTAAGGCGCTTTCCATCGAAGAAAAACCGGAGAATCCAAAGAGTAATTATGCCGTTCCGGGACTTTATTTCTATGATAATGATGTTGTTGAGATTGCAAAAAATGTAAAGCCTTCCGCAAGGGGTGAGATTGAGATCACTTCTATCAACAATGAATATCTGCGCAGGGGAACACTTCGTGTAGAGACTATGGGAAGAGGTTTTGCATGGCTGGATACAGGTAATCACGACTCACTTTTGGATGCGGCAGATTTCGTTGCAGCATTCCAGAAACGTCAGGGATTATATATTTCCTGTATCGAAGAAATCGCTTACAAGAGAGGCTTTATTCAGTCCAGAGGGTCGAAGGGGGGAAATCGAAATCCCCCCTGACCCTCTGGCCCTAGCGGAGCGGGCAGAGAACAAGCCCAGTGCCTGCAAGGCACACAACAAACTGAGCGAACTGCTCATCAATGCACCAGCATCTTCTGTGCAGTCTTTCCACCAACCGACCCGCCGGAGGAAGTCTTCACTGTGGTAGAAGTCCCGGAAGAACCCTTCTTCTTCCCACCCCCGCCTCCGGAGGAGGACTTCCCTCCATACTTGGCGTTAAACTCCGCCTGCCAGCGCGCCTGCTCCGCAGCCTCCCTTTCCAGCTCGTGCTGGTACTCGTATAGCTTCATCGCCAGCTCGTTGTAGGTGTTGACGCTGTCAACGGTGCGGTCGTACTCGCGGGCCTCCAGCTCGTCCATGTACCCAAGCATGTCGGACTGCTGCTGTGCGTCGTATCCGGCCAGCTGACCGGCCAATTGCGTGCTGAGCAGGGTGCGCTGCTCAGCCACATCAGCTTCCGCCTCGGCCTGCTGACGGCCAATGTCCAGAAGCGCGGCCTCTCCGGCCAGATTGATGTTGGCCAGATTGGCGCTGTTGTAGCTGGAGCGCTGCATGCCGCGCGAGAGCGCATGACGGTCTGCCTGACGGTAAATGGCCTCGTTTTCAGCAGCGCTGCGCTCGCGCTCGCGGGAGTAGGTGTCCTGCAGAGCGGACAGTTCCCGCGCAAGGGCTGCATCGCTGGTTTCGTAGGCCTGCTGCGCGCTCAGCCGCTTCTGATCGTATACGGCCTGATAACGGTTCTGCGCCGCCTTGTGAATCTCCTCAGGCGTCATGGCCTGATAGTGCTGATAGTTGTTGAGCTTATCCATGAGGGCTTCAAGCGTCGCTGCCATCGGCGGAACCTCCTTCACTGAGATGCTGCCCCAGAAGCAGCTTGAGTTTTTCAGGGAATGGAACGCCCATCAGCCCCAGATTTTCCAGAAGCGACAGGCCTTCGTTGGCGATGTAGAACCAGCAGGCCGCGTCGCGGCACATGGCGTTCGTATCGCCCATGGCGGAGTCCAGAAGGGCAGCGGCCAGAACGACCATGAGCATCAGTCCCTTGCGCAGGATGCCCGCCGCGCCCACCTTGCTGGACAGGCCGCCGTAATCGGTTTTGCGGCTGCGGCCCATCACGGCCACGATCACGCCGCTGGCGTAATCGGCAGCCATCATCCACACCAGCACGCGCAGCAGCGCGTCCCAGCCGCCCAGCGCGCCTGCCACAGCGCCGCCCGCGGCTGCAAGGACGCGGATGGTTTTGTCAAATACCTTGTCCATAGCGTTTCTCCTTTCACAGCCCGGCGGCCAGGAGCCGGGCTTCAATGGCTTCAATTCGTTTGAGGATGCCATCCTCCCGCACAAGGAAGGAGGACAGCATCCATGCGGTTTCGCCTTCGTGGCGGATCTGGCTCCAGCCGTCGTTTTCGCCGAGAATTTCCACCTCCGTGCCGATGGGAATGCGCCTGAGCACCTTGCCTGCGGGGCTTTTTCGGGCATTGACGGTGGAGCCGCTCATGGCCGTGACCTTCGCTGTGTACAGGGCGCTTTGAAAAGCGCATTCAGGAATCGCCCAGTGCGTCCACGGGTAATCGGAGAGATTCTGGCGAACCACGCCGTAGGCTGTGCCGCGCGCGTGCACGCAGGTGCCGTCGCCCAAAGCAAGGCCGGTGTGCTGCATCGCGCCGTTCTTTTCACGGAAGACAAAGGCCGCCTCGTTTTGAGGCAGGGTATCGATGGTTCCTCTGCGCGCCCACGGGGTTTTGTTCCACTGGCTCGTTGCGCCGGATACCAGCGATATGCCTGCCTCCTTTGCGGCGGCGCGGGTGAGCTGGGCGCAGTCCCACACGGGAGAACCGTCCCATTTTGCGCCGGTCACGAGGATGTTGTCGGCCTGATCGGGATACTGCTCAGCCTGCTGCTGACGGAAGGCGGGGGAGCAGATCTGGCCCTTTGCGCCGTAGATATAGCCCTCTCCCACCAGAGAGAGGGCTTTTTCGACTGCTTTTTTCATCATGCTTCACAGGCCTCCCGCACGGCGTTGACCACCGAAGCGGTGGGGAAGGCGGGCACCTCGGGCCAGTCGGGACGGGTTCGGTGCATCAGGTCGTACACGTCGCCTGCGGCGGAGAGAAGCAGCTGCATCTGACCCTGCCAGTCAGCGAAGCGTCCAACGGTACCGGGAAGCTCGACCTCGCCCAGGCCATAGAAGGCGCGGATGCCGTTGACGGCTTCGAGCAGCTCCGCGATATCCGCACGGTGGCTGACTTCGCGGTTGCTGATCACCGTGCCCGGCGCGATTTCGCGCGTCCACACGGCGGGCTGCACAGTGAATGATACGCGGTCGACGCCGCTGTCGAGATTGTTGATGTCTCTCGAGAGGTATTCCACCACATGTTCTCCTTCCTCCAGATACGGAAGCTGGTCATACACCACGCCGCCGGTTCCCTCCAGCGCCACGGCAAGCTCAAGCCTGCCATTGTCGATACGGCGCATGAGGCTCATGGGGTCGCCGTCGGGGTCAGGCGGACAGCTGATGCGCACGCAGGGCGAGTGCATCCTCGACGCGCCTCCGGCCACGGGCAATTCCACCGTGGGAACGCCTGCGGCGGAGTTGCCGTTGAGGAGCTTTTCGCAGATCACGTAATCGCTGTAGTAGCTTTCGCCTGCGCTGCCCATGGTGCGGACGCGGAACTGGCGTACTTTGCCGGAATTCATCGAAACCTGAATTTCAGTTTCGCGTGTGAACAGGTCCTCGCACCACTCGCCCCAGACGGATTCATTCACGCTGCGGTCGCGGTAGCTCAGGCCCCAGCCAAGAAATTCGTTTTCATCGCCGCCTGCGCCGCCGGAGATTTTGACCACGCCGTCTTCCAGCGTGACCGAATCGGGCGGCGTGCAGCGGTCGGGCTCGGTATAGTAGACGGGCTCGAGCGAGCCGACGTTGTAGTAGAACATCCATCCGCCGGGATTGATCGTGGGCCACATGCCGTTGACCTCCATGGAGAGGTAGTCCGGCGGAAGCGTGACCAGATCGCCGTTGTACACACGCGTGGCCGGGCTGGAGGTGGAGGGGCGGTCGTACATGTAGAATGTCGCGCCGCCCTGCGCCTCGCCGCGGTAGTGATTGAGTACCCTTGCCATGCGCTCTCACCTCACCTGAATACGGCGTTGTCCAGATACCTGCCGCCCAGATCGACCTTTTCGCTGGTGATCATGAGCGCGCTGAGGATCTCGTCCATGCCCTTTGCCACTTCGGGAAGCGTGCGCGCATCGGAAAGGCTGATGGGAATCTTGTCGCCGGTGAGGAGGATGTTGCCGTCGATCTGCTCCACGCCGTTGACGCTGTGGGTCTTTCCGTCCAGGCCTTTGAGGGAGGCAAGCCATTCGGTTTCAGAGCCCTCAAAGCCGTTCTTCACAGCAATTTCATATGCGGACAGGCCGCGGTAGTCGTCCAGCGCCATGCGAAGGCCGCCGGAAGAAAGTACGCTGCTCATGGGATTTCCTCCTTTACCACGTCAGCGCCGAGAGCGATGCGTAAATCGCGTCGGCAAACTGGTAATAACCTGCGTCCTGCGGGCGCATGCCGTCACGCACGGCATGCTGGGTAAGCATCGAGCGCGGATGCACGGGCTCGTACTCGTCCGAAAGCATGTAGTTGAACTCGCTGTCGTGCAGGATGCCCAGAGGCACGATCTGCAGATTGGCATAGTGCTGGAAGGTATCAAACAGCATCTGCTGCATCTGCCATGTGCCGGGATAGGTGTGCGCGTCCAGATGCGGATCGCGGAACTGCGGGGTCAGGATCAGAATGCGCATGTCGGGACAGGCCGCAAGGATGTCGTCCACCATCTGCTTTTCATAGCGCACAGAGGCGGCGACGTCGCGCTTTACGTCGTTCTGACCCAGAAAGAGGATCACGCAGTCCGGAGCCTGACCGCCAAGGGTGTTTTCCACATAATGCGCAAAGGAGAACACGCCCTTCGCATTGTCCCAGAAGGGATTGTCATCGGCCTGCGTCATGTACGTCTGCGCGCTTGCGCCGTCGCGGCCCTCGTGGCGGATCACATGCTGCGCGCCGTCGGAGTCGGCGGCGGAGCCTTCAAGGGAGCCGACGAAGGTGAAATTGGGGTTGAGCTTCTTCAGTTCCGCCAGCCACGCTCTGCCGGCCGTGAGGCCGTCGCCGATGCAGCAGAGGGTTTTGGCCTGCGCAGTCGGGCTGACCACGCGGATGCACAAAGGCGCGGAGCGCACCTTCTGACCGTTTTCGGCGTAGAGGTCCATGCTTGTGATGAAGGCGCTGGACACGGGATTGACGCGCCACTTGCGGTCGCCCACGGAGAGGGTGCAGTAGGTCTTGCTGGGCTCGCGCGAGCAGCGTACCTCGCAGCCGTAGCGCGTGCGGCCGAGCACGGCGTTGTAGTAGATTTCAAAGGGCCTGTCGGGGCAGCAGTAGATGGTATCGGGCAGGAAGAGGCTGCGCTGGGCCTCGATTTCCGGCACGGCGGCGGAATCCGTCTGGCCGAAGGCGAGGTAGCGGGTGGCAAAGCCCACCGGCGTGAGCGACTCGATGGACACCTCCGTCCACGAATTCATGAGGGTGGTGCGGAAGTAGGCCGCGCCTTCGGGCACGGTGAAGAGCACCTGATTGAGCGGGCAGGTGTAGGAAGCGACCTTCTTGCGGTTTTCGTCGTAGAAGGCGGATGCGCCGAAGGTGAAGTTATCGCGGGCCGCGCCGCGCAGGATGCCCAGCTTTTCGCCCGGGGTCACGGGAATGTAGCCGGTTACGGTGTAGTTGGCGCTGGCGTAGGTATAGCCGTCGCTGCGGCTGATGGCGTAGCCAACGGAGGCCTCCTCCGGGTTATAGAGGTTGGCAAAGGTGAATTCCACCGTGTTTTCGCCTGCCTCGCCTCTGGGGCCTCTGAGGTCGGTGCGGGTTTCGCCGCTGGCGGATTCCATGACCAGCGTCGTGCCCTCCCAGCTGTGGGTGATGCTCCTGAGGTGCGCTTCGGTGGTTCCGGCGGGATCGGTCACCTCCACCTTCGCGCCGTCTTCGGTTTCGGTCACGGTGGCCTTCACGGGGTTTTCGGCCATGTACTCCTCCACGGCGGCTTCGATTTCCTCAGGCGGCACGCCGTGCTTTTCGAGCTTGTCAAGGAGCGTCTGGGCGCGGTCGATGAGGACGCTCAAAACCGGCAGGTCGGCATCCATGCCGGGATCGTCCTTGACGCCGAAGTCATGGCCAACCGCCTCCAGAATGGTGAACGAGGCGTATTCCATGGGTGTTTCCAGCTCATAGCCGCCGGTCTGCACCGGAATCAGCACGCGCACGTCCCAGAAATAGGTGCGCGGCGTGAGGTCTGTGTCCTTGGGGCTGAGCGAAATGGAGAGCATTTCGCCGCTGGCATCCATGCGCTTCTGGATGAGCGCGCGCTCGTCGCGCGGATGCGCCTTCACCGTAAACAGCGCCACCGAGCCCTCCGGCAGATCGCGGCCGGTGAGGCTGACGCGGAAGACGAGGCTGTCGCCCCGGGTGAGTTCGATATCATATCCATTAAACTTGTGCATTCTTTTCCTCCTCCAGTGTTTTCACACGCTGGACCAGCTTGCGCTGCTCCAGAAAAAGCTGCTCCATCATCTGTGCCAGACGGATGGCAAACCGGCGTTCTTCGCCCTGCCATGCGCTGGGCGTCAGGAGCGGTTCGTGCTGGTATACGGTCTGGTGCTGTCGTTTCATAGGCCCTCCTAGTCCTCGTCGGTTTCCATGACCAGTTCAAAGCCGCCGGTGATCGAAAAGGGCGTTCCCTTTTCACTTTCCAGAATCAGCCTTGCGCGCCTTGCAAAGCCCGGAAAGCGCACGCGCCGCGTACCGGAAAAACAGACGGTTTTCTTTTTGAGCCGTTTTTCGGTTTCGAGTCCCACGGTGAGGTAGACGGGTTCGCCGCTCTCCACCGTGAGGTAGACGACCATGTCGCCCTTTTTCACAGACTGCGCGCCCAGATCCAGCCACGGGCTTACCCAGCGCATGCCATCCGATGGAAGATCCGGCTCGTCCTCATGCCACAGCCAGACATGGCCGGGCGTCTCGGACGATGTAAAGTACAGCGCGCCTTCGGTGGGCAGGAAGCTTTCCACGGTGATGCCCTCGCGCACAAGCCATGTGTTTTCCTGCGTGTCATAGCGCAGGACGAGGTTATTGACCTCGCTTCCGTCCACAGGCAGCGCGCAGTAGTAGCGGCCGCGGAACATGCAGGCGCAGGCCTTGCTGAGCGCGTTACGGTTCATGCGCGCAAAGAGATGACGGGCATAGCTTTGCAGATAGGGCGCGGTGGATTCGCCGTCGTACTGGCACACGCCGTCGCGGCCAAGCATGAGGATGCGTGTTCCGTCCACAGCCACGGTATCGGCGCAGGGCGTGCCTCCGCCGAACTGCTCGGAAAAGACATACTCGCCCGGATTGGAGCCCAGAATTCGCCACACGCGCGTGCGCTTGATGGCGATGAGCTGGCTGCCGAGCGCAGTGAGCGCGGTAAAGCTGTCGCCGTCCCAGGAGGGCTGCAGGATATCGCCCGCGCCGTCCTCGGGATGTTCGGCGTTCTCTGACCAGTCGAAGGGGTCATAGGGCGCGGAGTAGACCAGCATATCGGGATCGTCGGGAATCGCGCCGCCCCAGATGCGCTCGGCATGGCGCGCGATGACGCCAAAGCGCCTGGGCGTGGCCACGGGGCTTACGGCCATGGTGTCGCCGCGCACGCAGATCATGCCGTCCAGCGCGTTGGACATCAGCAGCACATCCACCGGCGCGTCGGAGTCGTCGGGGTTGATTTCATACGCCACGCAGCTCCACACGCTGCTCTGATAGCGCTCCTGCGTCCAGCCGTAGGGCATGGCCAGCTGCGTCCAGCTCTTGCCGCCGGGCAGCATCCAGTACAGCTGTCCGCCGGCGGCGGCGATGAGCACGTCGTGGGCGGATGCATGCCAGCGGCGGTGAAGCCTCGCCAGCGTCTCCACCGGCGCAGGCAGGGATCCGCGCAGCTTTTCACACTGCGCCATGGGTTTGAGAACGCCCTGAACCGTCAGGGCGTTGGTGCATTCGGTGGCGAAGCGCGGGTCGAGCCCCACGCCGTCGCCGTATTGGTCGAGTCCGCGGAAAGCGGGAATATGGATGGTTTGCATGACGTCTCCTTTCGCGCTTTACATCGGAAGGTTTTTGAACATCCTTGCGGCGGATTCGTTGCGGAGCCTGCGTTCCGTTTCCTCAAAGGAGGCGCGGAACGCCAAACCGCGCGCCTGACGTGCGGCTGCGCCGTTTCGGTAGATCCGCCATGTGGCCCAGTCCGCAATGGCCGCATGCGCCCACTGCGGAAGCTCCGGCATGCTTTTGTCGTGCACAAGCGGCATCACAGCGCCGTCGATGGTGACGTGTATGCCGCAGTGGGCAAACATCAGCCGGTCATAGCCGTCGTTGAGATAATCCACCACATGCGGCAGAAAGTCGCCGAGATCGTCCGCGTCGTTGCCGGTCTGGAACATGACCTGCTGCTTCATTTCCTCAAGCGTCACGGCGCATCTCCTCCTTACAGGCCGGGATAGCGCTGCTTGAGCTGCATGAATACGGGCACCTTCACATCCACATACTCGCCGCGGCGGATCTGGGTGACTTTGCCGTTGATGATGACGTTTTCGGTCTGGTCGACCTTGCCCTCGCCGCCTGCGTCCTCGGCCAGAGGAATGAATACGCGTACCACGGGTTCGAGAGCGATGCTGGTTTTCTTCTGAGCTGCCATGAAAAACACTCCTTCATTCATTTGGGTGGTATCGGAGGGGCCGGAGCCCCTCCGATTGAATTCGTATCGACCGGCTTTGCCGGTCGGGCGGGGAGTTTTCGCGCTTGCGTGAAAACATTCCGACAGTAATCGGTGGAAAAAATCCCGAAGGGAGTTTTTTCACCGCGGCCGTCAGGCCGTTGCGCCGTGCTCGATGCGGACAATGAACGCATCCTGCAGGATGGTGCAGCAGAAGCCCTTGACCTTCCAGGCGATGGTGCCGCGCTGCTCCAGAGGATCAGCCGCGCCGGAGGAGCCGGGAGGATTGATGATGATCTTCACATTCTCGCCGCCCGTGCCCAGCTCGATGTCGCCGTAGGCGTTCTGGCCGTAGATCACGGTGCCGTAGACGTTCGCGCCGCTGGCGCCGCCGCCGGTGGGTGTGATCTTGGTGGAGCTGCCCCAGCCGCCGGTGACGGAGGCTTCGGGCATCCAGCGGAAGTAGATCTTCTTGCTTTCGAAGTCCACGCGATCCACGCACATGGGCACGTCGCCGACCTCCACCAGCTTGCCGGTGAGCTCGCGGGCGCCGTCGGCGTTCAGGGTTTCGGATACGGTGATGCAGCGCTTCTCAGCGTCCACGGCGGACACGGTGAGCGCAGCGGTGGTTCCGAAAAGATAGCTTTCGGTCTTGAAAACCTTGGCGTTGGGAGATTCGAAGAACTTGACCTTGTACATGCAGCCCAGCTCGTAGCGCTCGATCTTCTCCTTGTCCTGATACTTGGCCACATCGATCCACTGCTCGTCGGCGGTCAGGTCGTAGATGGCGTCGGGATGGACGATGGCGTGATAGAAGCCGTCGGCGAAGGGCTGGCAGTTGTTGCGGCGCAGGGTGCGCACGGCCTGCTTGATCTCCTCGGGAGTCAGCTTGTCGGCGGCGGTCAGCGCGCTGCGGGAGGTCTTGCCGTTTGCGTACTGCACGTTCATGCCGGCGCACAGGGCGTCGCGGCAGATGGTGTCGAGGCTGAGCACAGCCTGATCGGAAAGCAGCTTGGCCACCTCCTGATGCATGTTGTCCAGCTGGTAGAAGTTCATCTCATCGGTCAGCTCCACATGACGGCCATAGGGCTTGACCATGGCGGTGAAGGCCGTCTGCTTGATCTCCTGACCGGCGGGGGTCACGCCTTCCTTGAGGGGTTCGGTGCAGGCGGCATAGGGGATCATGCGGCGGAACTGCACGTGCTTTCCGTTGTGTTCGGGCAGCAGGCGCTTCTGCGCGTCGCGGCCGTGCACCATTTCAGGACGCACGTTTTCCACCAGCGTGCGCTCGTAATAGCTGACCACGCCGGGCGCGACGCCCTGAGAGGTGGTCAGGTTCATGTTGTCAAAAAGAGCCATTTCATTTTCCTCCTTGTTTATCCAAAGATGGGATTCTTAAGGGTTTTAACCCTTAAGCGGTGGGTGTGGGAGGCGGAGCCTTCCACGTTTAGTAGCGCATGTCGATCTTGCCGCCGCGGGAAAGCATCTGATTGAGCTTTTCGAACTGCTGATCGTTCATGCCGGTGATGTTCACCGTGCCCACGCCGCCGTTGGCAGTGCGCATGGGAGCGGGCGGCTGGATCATGGGCTTCATCTGCTTGAAGAGGTCAATGAAGTCCATCTGGCCGGAGAGGATCTTGGCGCGCACGTCCACGTCGGTGTTGTAGACGGCGAACACGTCCACGCGGGCAATCTCCAGAATGGTGCGGGCCTGGGTGATCAGCTCCTGGGCGCGCAGGCGCAGGGTGAGATCCCCTTCAGGCTGCACAGGGGCTTCCGGCTGGTTGACCGCGGTTTCCTGCGCGGCGGCGTCGATAATGGTCTGCATGTTGGTTTCCATTGGGTTTTCCTCCTTTGTTTTTTTCGTGGCCACGAATGGGTATCAAAAAAGCAGCTTAAGCCTCAGCGGCTTCGGCTGCTTCTTCAATCTGTTTGTGCTGCTGGAGCTGCGCCTGCATCTGGCGGATGGTTTCCTCCATCTGCTCGCGCTCTATGAGGAGCTTTTCAACCAGCAGCTTCTGCTGCTGAAGGGTCTGATGCTGGCTGTCCATGAGCCATCCGGCCTCTTCGCACATGCGTTTGAGGTCGTTGTTTTCCTCGGCGCTCCGTTCAAGCTGCACAGGCATGGTTTCAAATTCCTTAAGCAAAGGAATGATCCGCTCCTTGCCGTCTACGTGCAGCAGCTCAAACAGCGCCGAGAGCGGGAAGTACTGGCCGGACTGGGCGCTGAGGCGGAAGGCCTGCAAAAACAGGTCGTTCTGCGCCTGCTGCCTGAGCGGATTTCTGCGCTGCACCTGAACCTGCACATGATAGGGAGGCGGCACGGGCACGCCGGAGGGCGAAGCGCCGAAGAGGCGGCGGGGGCTTGCGTCAACCTGACGGCCGGTGATGAAGAGCATGCGGCGCTCGTCGTAGAACTGGCTGATGAGCCACATGATCTGGTTGACCATCTCCCTGAAACCCTGGTTGAACACATGCGTGCGCAGACGGGTGATCTTGCCGCCGGCCTCCTGCAGGGCCGAGATGGCGCTGGCAGCGGTCACGCCGCCCACGGTTTCGCCCCGGCTGAACTGGTTCTGACCGCTGTCCTGCTTGATGTCGGCCTGAAGCTGCATCATCTGCTGGGTGACCATGCCGGAAAACGGCTGGGTCTGCATCCAGTGCAGCGCGCCGGAATCGATGCGGTCGCCTTCGATGACGTCGCTTTCCCAGTCCATAAGGGCTTCCTTGTCAAGGCCTGCGCTTCTGTCCACCAGGAGCCTGCCCTTGGAGGCCATGCGGAGGTTGGTGTCGATGTAGGAGGCGTAGCGGTTGATGTAGCGCATCATGGGCGCGAGCTCCTGCACCATGCCGTCGCCGACCGGCAGGCCCTCGATGGGCGTATAGACGTCGGCCACAAAGGGATAGAGCCCGTGGGCGTAGACGTCGGTGTCATGGCTGAGGAGAACGCCTCCGGCGAGGTAGGCGACGTTGATGGTATAGCGTCTGACATCTGCGTCATACAGACGGTACCAGTACTCGATGAGCATGGCGCGGTCCTCGTCGGAGACCAGCTCCTCCTGCGCCTCCGGCAGGCCCAGACCGCTGTACTCGCCCCAGTCGGAGCCGATCTGATCGGCCAGCTCCGGATAGTGCTGACGGTACCAGCTCATCGGATGCCAGCTGATCTTGAAAAGGGCGCGCGCGTCCTGCAGGCTTTCGGCGGCGGGGTCCCACAGGAAGGACTCCACCGGCCAGCGGATCACCGCCACGTTGCCGCGGCCTGCGTCCATGCCCGCGTCCCACGCGATCTGGGTGATGGAGGTGCCGGTGGCAAAGCAGTCCTCCACGCGGCGGCGGTGGAGGCTTTCGTAATTGTTGAGCGCCATGATGAAGCGGACGACGTCTGTCAAATCCTCCGCCACCGGCTGAAGCGCGCGGGTCTCGGGCAGGAGGATGGCTTCGGGCATATTGTCCATCTGGTCGGCGACGCAGTTGTTGAAGGTGGATTTGAGGGTCTGAAGCTGCAGCGTGCGCTTGTTTTTGCGGCTGGAGCGGGTCTGCGCGTCCTGCTGGGGATCCTGCAAAAGCAGAATCCTGCGCGCCTCGCGGGCACGCTCGTGCATTTCGCGGCAGCCCTCGCGCCAGATGCGCAGCCGCGCGTAGGCTTCATCGCGCAGGGTGTTGGGGTCTGACATGTTGGCTCATTCCTTTCATTTCATTACACAGGCTACGCCCGCTCGCGGAAGGGATCGTATCCGGCGGTTTTGCGCTTCCTCTCCCGCGCTTTCACCGGGCGCGCCATGCAGAAGTAGCGCGTTTCATCGTAGATGTGATCCTCCGCCTCCGAATCCACATCCTCCACCGAGCGCATGGAGTAGGGCAGAGCGGGCACGGTGCGGATGAAGTCGCGGCAGTTGGAGAAGACGTAGAGCTTCGGTTTGCCGTTTTCGCCGAAGCGAAGCCGCTCGTGCAATTCCATCTTGCCGGAGAGACGGTTGTTTTCCCCCGGACGGAAGTACACGCCGGGCCTGCCGCCCACGGGCTCCATGAGCTGCGCCACGCTGTCGCCGCGGCTGCGGTCGAAGATGGCCGGGTCGGCGATGCGGTCGATGTAGAGGTTGTTGTCGCGCTCGTCGGTTTCGCGTTCGAGGATTCCCTCGGCAATCTGGCGCGGCGTGAGCCTGAGGCCGGTGTTCGGCCTGCCCGGCTCGCAGCCGTACCATTCGCGGTAGCGGTAGGCGATGCCGTCGGGCGAAACCGCCCACCAGCCCACGCTGAAGGGTCGGGCGTAGCCGTGGTCAAAGCTCATGTAGCGCGGCCACCACGTGGGAATCTCAAACGGCGCGATCACATGGGTGCGGATGTGATCCGTATAGTGCGCGGGATCATCCGTCCACTCGGTGAAGACCTGACCCTCGAAGGCGTTCCAGTCGCCGTGGAGCAGGGCGTTGCGCAGCGCCTCGGGCTTGGATTCCAATTGGAAGAGGTAATCCTCGCCGATGTGCGGGTTTTCCGTGACAAGCGACGGGATGTACTGCAGGCGGAAGACCTTCTTTTTGCCGGTGGCGGAGCTGACGACCTCACGGGTGAACACCTGCATGTAGGGCGCGGCGTCGATGAACATCTTTTTGACCCAGCCGTGGCCGATGTCGCCGGGGTTGGACGACGAGCGCACGCAGGGACGCACGCCCAGGCTCTTTTTGGCGCGCAGACGGGTTTTGAGGAACTCGTAAATCTCGCCCTCAAAGCTGGTGAGCTCGTCGAAGTAGAGCCACTGGATCTCGACGCCCTTGTAGTTGTACATGTCCATGAGGTGCGCGCAGTGGCGGAAGTGGATGACGGAGCCGTTGGGCAGCGTCATTTCGTGGCGGACGGCGTTGTATTTGGCCAGTCCCTCGGGACAGGAGTCGCGCGCCTCCCGGATGACGGTATCCTCCAATTCGCCGTAGGTACGGCGGAACACATACGCGTGCGTGCGCGGATACTTGAGGCACCGAAACAGCGCGTCCATCACAATGGCCTTGGATTTGCCGCCGCCCGCCGCGCCGCCGAAGAGCACTTCGTCGGCAGAGGAGGCGTGAAACATCCTTTGCTTGGGCGTGGGGGTATAGTTGAGCACGTAGGAAAGATTCTCACTTTTCATCGTCCACCTCCGGCGGCATGCCGATGTCGGGCATGCCCTCGACAAGAATTCTCATCTCCTGCGAGCCTGCGCGCATGGCCGCGCCTTCGAACTGCTCCAGCGCCTCGTGCGCCGCGCGCTGCACAACCGAGGGATTCTCATCCTCCAGCATCGATCCGATGCGCTCTACCGCCCGTGCATAGTTGACCACCTGGCTTTGCAGCACGCGCTGCCGGTAGTGATCCATGAACGAGGGATCATCCATCCAGCCAAGAATGGTGTTTTCCGTGCGCCTGACCCTGAGGGCCACCTCGCGCACGCTCAGCCCCATCGCAAGCATCCGGGCGGCCTCCTGCATTTTCTTGGTCAGCTTTGCCGTGTCCTTTCAGCTCCTTTCCGGGCATGCAAAAGGGGAACGGCCTTTCAGCCATTCCCCTGATGTATGCACTTTTGAACGATACCACTATACCATGGAAAAATGTGAACTTCAATGTCCTCTTTCTTCGTTGAGGATCTGATTGAGCTGTTCGATGGCCTCCCGGTGCAGCTTGTGCGCCCAGCGGATGGTGAAGTGCAGCCTTTCGGCCACCTCCTCCCAGTCCAGCGCGCACAGATAGCGCATCTGCAGCACCGCGCGGTGGCGGCTGTCGGGCAGGCGCGCAATCAGCGCTTCGGCCTGACGGGAAATATTCAAAAGCCTGTGAATCTCCCTGCGGAGCCTGTCGTGGGCGTCGACCAGCTCCAGCACATAGGTTTCCACATTGCTGCGCCGCGACGTGCCGCTGACGCGCACGGCGTCCATCCGCCCTGTGGCGCGCGTGGCCAGATCGCGGTACTTGTCCGCCTGCGCGCACAAAACCTCTGACCGGCGGTATGCATCGCGCACCTGGCGCAGATACATCCTCGCCTCCTGCATGTTCGCGGAAGCGCTCATCTCTTCATTCACGCTGTTGTTCATCTTCTCAGTTGCTGTCATCTGCTTCCCGCTCCTCTCGGTTTACATGCAGTTCGCCTCCACAATGCGAACACATGTTCGTATTTTGTCATCCAAATTATAGTAGAGGGGCTGGGAAAAGTCAACATGAATTTTCGTGAACAAAAAATGACCCGGCCGCTTAAGCCGGGTCAGAGAGGAAAATTTGATTCAGGCGCTTTCTCTGGGCGTGCACATCAGCGCCAGCAATACCGGCGCGGCGGTCATGAGGTAATAGCAGTACCTCACCAGCGTGCAGGGACCGAGGAAGAGCGTGAGCAGGTACATCATCATCAGCGTGCCGGAGCCCAGCACCGCCCATCTTCTGCGCCGGATTGCCCACGCCAGCACAAACAGGAGCATCCACGTGTAGGTTGCGGGATGGATGAGCGTGGACAGGCCGGGGACGGACTGGTAATTGTTTCGCACAAACAGCGAGTCGAACAGGTTCCTCAGCCACGGGATGCAGTCGGTGTATTCGACCTTGATGTCGAACTGCTCGATGATCAGCGCGCCGACCTTGGCCTCCGGCCATTCGCCGTAGACGGTGGCGAAGGATTTGTCGTCGGGGTACCAGTAGCCCTTGGCGTTGAGGAGGAACGCGTCGATGTACTCAATGGGGAAGTGGAACAGTTCGCGCACCCAGAACTTCGCAAAGCCGGCCAGCTCTCCTTCGCGCTGCACCTTGAGATGCAGCTTGGTGAAGTCCGCGCGCGAGGCCTGATACATATCGGCGTGGGGCACCCACTCCATAACCTCATAGCTGGTGGGTTCGTCGTAGCCGTATTTGTCGTAGATGCGCGCCAGCTGCTGCGCGGGCACGCTGAGCATTTCGTTGACGGCGCCCTTGTCGGCGTCGAGCACGGCGACCAGCGCCGAGGTCACTGCGCTCTGACCCACCAGCGCCGCCGCCAGCACAGCCGCCATGCGAACGCGGTTTCCCTTGCCGATGATGATCAGCGCCGCCACGGCGAACACGGCGATGGCCATGGGCGCGTTGTTTCGGAACAGGCACACGCAGATGAGCACCAGCGCGAGGCGGAGCATCTTTTTCCAGCTGCGGATGCGTTCGGGCTCGCGGAAGAGCTTATGAAGCTCCACGCAGGCGAGAATCATAAAGATGGCAAACGGAACGTCCTTGGTGACGCCGATGGACATCACCGGGTGCTGGGGCGCAAGCGCGAGGAACACCGTGAGCGCAATGCGCACGCCGCGCGGGCAGCGCAGCTTTGCCAGATAGCTCAGCGCGCAGGCCATGGCTGCCGCCAGACCCAGCATCTGCACGATGACATAGCCGAAGACGCCCATGGTATAGCTGCCCAGCGCGCCGCCGCCGGCCCAGAAGCCGCACACCAGAAGCGTGTGCACCAGCGGATGATGCGTATGCCAGGTATCGTACATGATCTGGGAAACCTGACCGTTGACGTCATAGCCGAAGCAGCCGGGGAAATAGGCCAGCTGCACAGGCAGCCAGCACAAAAACAGCGCCGCCATGGACAGCCAGAACACCTTTTTGGGGCTGGCTTCCTTTCCCTGATTGATTTTTTCGAGCTTTTCGGAAAGCATCCACGCCGCGCCGCCTGCGCCCGGCCCCCACAAAGCGCCCAGAAGCACGCACAGCGCCAGTCCGCCCCAGCCGGTTTCATCCAGCTTTTCCAGCCTGAGGCCAAGGCCCATGGCCAATACGAACAGCCAGCCCAAAACGCCGAAGCACCACTGGGCGCGGCGGTCCTTTTTGTCAAAAAAGCGCAGGGCAAAAAATGCCTCCAGCGCCATCACGGCAATCCAGAGGATCTGATAGCCGCTTTCGCGCGGCCATCCTGCAAGCCCCGCTGCTGCAAAAGCGCCGCCTGCAGCCAGCACGGATGAGAAAATCTTCAGACGCATCCCAAAAGTCTCCTTTGTGCCAAAATGCATCCCGATTATACCATATTCCCCGGAGTGCAGACAACCGCGAAAAACCTTACCAATGTGCGGTTTTTGCCTGCGTGCGGTTGACAACGCTTTCACAAGTCCTTATAATATGTATGTTGGAATCTTCCGTCTGTTTTGTTGTGCCCAAAAATCGAACGAAACAGATGGCTCTTTCAAATGAAATATCTAGGAGGGAACCCCAATGGCCATCAAAATGACCGTAGACGGCAATACTGCTGTCGGCCACGTTGCGTATGCATTCAGCGATGTGGCAGCCATTTACCCCATCACCCCTTCTTCTCCCATGGCTGAAGTCGTGGACGAGTGGGCCGCTCGTGGTCAGAAGAACCTGTACGGCCAGTCCGTGCACGTAAGCGAGATGCAGTCCGAAGCGGGCGCCGCCGGCGCTGTGCACGGCAGCCTCGCCGCCGGTGCCATGACCACCACCTTCACCGCTTCCCAGGGCCTGCTGCTGATGATCCCCAACATGTACAAGATCAGCGGCGAACTGCTGCCCAGCGTCTTCCACGTCAGCGCCCGCGCTCTGGCCGCTCACGCTCTGAACATCTTCGGCGACCACAGCGACGTTATGTCCTGCCGTCAGACCGGCTTTGCGATGCTGTCTTCCAACTCCGTTCAGGAAGCGATGGACCTGGCTGCCGTTGCTCACCTGTCCACCATTGAGAGCAGCGTTCCCTTCCTGCACTTCTTCGACGGCTTCCGCACCAGCCACGAAGTTCAGAAGATCGACGCCTTCGAGTACGAAGAGCTGCGTCCTCTGGTCAACTTCGAGAAGGTTGAAGCCTTCCGCAAGAATGGCCTGAATCCTGAGCATCCCCACCAGGCCGGCACCGCTCAGAACCCTGACATCTACTTCCAGGGCCGTGAAGCCGCCAACAAGTACTACGAAGCCACCCCCGCCATCGTCGAGGACGTCATGGAGAAGATCTCCAAGCTGACCGGCCGTGAGTACAAGCTGTTCAACTACGTCGGCGCTGCCGATGCCGACAAGGTCATCATCGCCATGGGCTCCGGCTGCGAGACCATCGAAGAGACCATCAACTACCTCAACGCCAAGGGCGCCAAGCTGGGCCTGATCAAGGTTCGCCTGTACCGTCCCTTCTCCGTCAAGCACCTGATGGCTGCCATCCCCGCCAGCTGCAAGAAGATCGCCGTTCTGGACCGTACCAAGGAGCCCGGCTCCCTGGGCGAGCCCCTCTACACCGACGTCTGCTCCGCTCTGGTCGAGTCTGGCCGCACTGACATCAAGGTTGTGGGCGGCCGT
>JAGBBE010000200.1 GCA_017938645.1 Clostridia bacterium | reverse complement strand
TGTGGGATTGGACACGAATACCAGCAGCTTCACACTGCCGTCCAGCTGTTCGCGGCGATAGAAACTCAGCTTGATTGGCTTGTGAGAACATGTCCACGCACCGGTGTTCTCCCAATAGCCTTCAAACTTCGCATCGGCAATGCCGTAAAGCTCAAGTACTTTCCACAACTCCTCCATTACATCCAGCGGATGATGAATGGAATTAGGACGCGGATAGACGCCGTGGATCAGGCACACAGACAGCGCCATGTCAAAGTTCCACTTGCCGGGAACTTCGTATACGATAAACTGTACCGGGATACCCAGATTGGTTCCCAGATATTCGGCCCGGAAGTACTCCAGCGAGAAGTTCTTCATGCCCTTGTGCCAGATATCGGTTTGAATATGCTCGCCGTCCCAAAGCATGTCGCTGTACGCGGTAATGAAGGGAAGCGTGGCTCCGCCGGGATGCGGATTAACAATGCCGCCGCGCTTATGGACGCCTGTATAGATTCTGCGCATGATATCGCGCACATCAAACATGGGATATGTAGCATGACGTTTTCCATCTGCCCCCACATATCCGCAGCCATGTTTTTCATTGGTGCAGCCCCATGGGCAGGATGTGCCGTCCAGATAGACGCCGTCGAAGTCAAACTGCTCGATGCACTGCATTATGCCTTCAACCAGCTTGTCTTTCCATCCACTTCGATAGCAGACCATATTGGCGCGCTGATAGGGCACGCGGTACCACATGCTCGCATAACCGCCGCGCTCTTCACCAATCACGCTCACCTCGTCGCGCACCTGTGCAAAGTACGGCATGGGCGTGGTAATCTCATAGCCGAAATACGGAATCACGCGAATTCCACGGCTATGGCACAGCTGCACCAGCTTTGTGATTTCTTCCTTTGTCTGAACGGCGGTTTCCCAATAATTCTGAATTTTGTTCCACTTTTCATGCAGAATCAGCAAATTCACACCCGCACGACTCAGGCGGTCAATCACTTTTTCAGGATTTTCATCGCTTACAGGGCTGTTGAGGAAAGGCCAGTAATCACCTATGATCTTGGTAAAGCAGTCGATATGAACTGCTTTGATGCGCTGAAAAGCCGGATCCATCGGCTTTACCGGCGTGGCTACCAAGCCAAAGGAATAATTGATCTGCGGCGAGGAAACATCGGGCGTATTCCACGTGCGCGGCACAGAATCAAGCAGGTGCAGCGACAGTACCCAATGGTCTCCGCAGTCTTCGATTACAATGGCCTGATCAGGATCAGCCGCCTGCCAGTATTCATCCGACTCAGCAACCAGCTGAATACCCACTTTTTCATTGCCAAGCCACATACCGGGCTTGAAGGGCATTGTCATGCCGCCTTCGGGAATCTGCCCATTCTCGCTAAGCGAAGTACCGTCTCTGAGCGATGTCACCTTTCCGCGCGGCCAAGTTACATATAGCTTGACAACATCCTTGCGAAGCGGAATTTCAAGTCTCAGGCTTTGCAGATTCCAGCTCGTCACCTGCGGCTCTTCCAGACCAAATAATTGAGGAACCGTCAAACCGCGCGGCATGATCTTCACATCCCAGCGCGCTGCGCCATCATACTCCCATGCAAGCGTGGAATTGGCAATCACACACTGGCTCTCGGCATATCCATTGACGACGGCCCTTTCCTTGGAAGGATCGATCAAATAACAGCCCTGATCATGCCATGCTATTTCTTCACCGTTGGCCAGACCGGCAAGGCGGATGGGTGCATACAGCAGCTCCTTTTCCTGCGTCTGAATGCTCACGGGGAACAAAGAAGCGTTCTGTATCATCTTTCGTCCCCACATAGCAACCTCAACACGGCTGCCCTGCTGTCCGGCTTGAATGGAATGCCATGGATGCAGTACTTCGTTCATGATATCAGCTCCTTCGGTGCACCTGCTCTGCCTTATTCATGCATTCTGAAGTCCAGCTCGTGCGGAAGCGGGAAGTTCTTCTTGGCTTCCTCGCGGCTGATACCGTGCTTCTTCATATACAGCGTAAACCACAAATCGCTCAGGGACAATTCGCCCTCGCGCATATCAGGGATGAACAGCGGGCGTAGCATAATGGCTTCCGCCTCGTCGTACTTGCCCAGCGTTACGTCCACAGCCGCCTGCAGATACAGGAAACGCGGCTGCTCACGGAAGTCTTCAGGCAGCGTCTTGAGATATTCATTCAGTTCATTATGCTTGTCGGTGTTGAGCAGAGTCTGCGCATATTCAAGGCACAAATTGCGGTCATCGGGCAGAAGCTTGAGCGCTTCATCATAGGCCTTCAAACATTCGTCGGCATTGCCGGCAATGATGGCCATGCGGGCCAGCGCGCGCCACGCCCACGGTGTGGGAGCCGCTGCGATGCTCTCCTGAATCGTCTTTTTAGCTGTTTCAGGATCCTTGGCAGCGTTTTGCATTACGCCCAGGTGATACAGCGCATTGGCAGATTTTTCTTCCACATCAGCAAGCATACTGCGCCAATTCTCAGCGATCATGTAGCTTTCCGGCGCGCACAGAGGATCGGCAGCCGGGAAGGTGCCATCGTTCAGCAGTTCCAGCCATGCAGCCTGCTGGCTGTTCATGGAATTTTCAGGGAAGCGGCATACGCCCGAAATGGCAGCCAGGCCGGCCTTCTGACGGCGAAGGTTCTCCAGCGCACCCCAGCCGGCGCCCATCGACACGATTTCACCCTGTTCCTGTGCGATGGCCTTTGCACGAGACTGATGTTCCTTTTCCAGTTCATCCTGCGGAAGCATGCCGTCCAGCGCGCTGCGGCAGGCGTTGACTGCATCCGCATACTCCATGCTGTCCACGTCACAAGTGAGCTGACCATAGGCCTCGAGCCAGTTCCACACATCGCCATCAGGCATAGGCAGGTGATCCTGCTGCGTCTTGGCGATGCCGGACTGGATTTCGATGTAGCTCTCCACGCCGTCGCTCAGCCAGCGCTGCCAGTTCTTACCGCCCTCGCCTACGCCCCACACGAACAGCTTGCGGCCCATCATCTGACGGGTAGACATCTGCACCAGACCCTTGTGGTCGCTCTGCAGCCCCGTTACAAACGGGCGTTCTTCCTTGGGCAGATCATAGAACACGTCTACGGAGCGGGTGATTTCGCAGGGCTTGGACAGATCCATGCCTTCAAACACAGGCAGCGGACGGCGAAGCATGCGGTACTGACCTGCGTCATACAGCGACAGAATTGCCGTTTCAGCAGGCGCGATCACCCGGGTGCCATCGCGCTGAGGCACAGCAATGTTGCTCCACCAGTACATGGGCACTTCGCCATTGCCCTTGGGATTTTCAATATGCACCTGCACATACAGGAAATGGCTTTCCGGCGGCAGATACGCCTCCAGACGGTACACAATACCGCGAATACGCTCATATTCATAGAAACGCACACCGCTGGTGCCGTCGGGCAGATTAATCAGCTCGGTGAACATATTTTCGCAGGTCAGCATGTTGTGTCCGCGGATGGATACATTCCATTCCACGCCACCGGAGCACCATGCATTGCGCAGCGCCAGATTGCAGGGCTGCACAACGGGATTGTGGTTGAGCAGCTCGCGGCCTTCGTATTTCAGAGACCAGAGCCTGCCGCCCATCCAAGGAAGCATTTCTGCGCGGATGTGTTCGTTTTCGATGACGACAACATCTTTTTCCGTAGGCTTTTTTTCGCGGGTATACTGATCCTGCGATAAATACGGCAAAATCGTACCAACGCGGCCATAGCGCATGTAGCGTACGTCTTCCTCATTCAGCGTATCATCCCACACAACAGTGGAATGGACATAGGAAACATTCTGGAAATCCGGCAGCGGATTCACAGTACCGAAATCGGCCATATGAAACTGCTGACGGGTGAAGCTGACCTGACTCATGGGTAAACTACCCCCTTTGGATGTAATTCGGATATAAACATGGAATGATATTGTTATTTTACCACAGTCAGAGTATAAATCTTAGGGATCATTTTTCGAATATATAGCAAATTCTTTCGCATATTAGAAAAATATTTCAAATTTCAGCTGACTTCACAATAAAAAAGAACCCCGATTCTTGCGAATCGGGGCTAATGGTTCAGACAAGGTTTACTTGGTGATCTCAGCGTATGCGGCAGCGCCTTCGTCAATGACGTCCTGCAGACCGCGGGTCTTGAGTTCTTCATACTTGGCATAGAACTCATCAACCGTCATCTGACCGGCGATGCACTGGTCACGATAGGTGCAGATGCCGTTGCCGCCGCGAATCAGCTCGCCGGCAAACTCAACATACGCATCGGTCTGCTGAGTAGCGGGCATCTGATAATACTTGCCGATGTTCACGCCGTCATCACGGAGGCCGTCGTAGAAGGAACGGCGCGGTACGGTCAGATCTTCAATCGTCAGACCGGAGAAGACACACTGCATGAAGGCATCAGTCAGCCAGTTGCCACCGAAGGGGGCAAACTCAAGGTCGATGGTACGGTATACATTGAAACCGCTGGAAACAACATCCTTCTTCAGAACGTTCTTGCCATCAACCACATCAAAAGTATGACCTTCGATGCCGTAGTTGTACAGGGTTACGCCTTCAGGGCTGTACTGCCAGTTCCAGAACTTGCAGATTTCTTCCACCAGACCATCGGCTTCGGCCTTGGCAGTGATGCACCACTTCTTGCTCAGACCTTCGCGCATCTGCAGCATGCTGTCGCCGAAGGGACCGGTGATGGGAGCGACGCACAGATAGAGCGCATCCTCATCGCCATTGGCATTCACGGTTTCGGTCTGCACGGCGCACTGCTCGGCATAAGCAAACACGGTGCCAACAAGGTTGCCGCCCATCAGGTTGAGGATGTCGGTAGCCTTGCGGGTAGCGAATTCCTGGTCAAGGATTCCATCGGCATACAGCTGACGCACGGCATCAAGGAAAGCCTTGTAATTGGGATGATCATACACGAAGCCGTAAGTTCCATCGGGAAGGATGCAGAACTGCGCATCATTGGAAGCGGCAATGCCGAAGGCATTCAGCAGCTGATGCAGGCTTCTTTCACCGGTATCGCTCATTTCCAGAGAAAGCGGGATCTCGTCATTGGGATCGCCGTTTCCATTCATATCGTTGTCACGAATGCCGTACCAGTAAGCCTTCCACTCTTCCCAGTTGGTGGGAACATCCATGCCCAGCTTGTCCAGCCAGTCCTTGCGAACAGCGGTGGACTGAGCACCGGGTACGTTGACAGGATCCGGCAGGCTCCAGATGCCGCCATCAGCTTCAGCCCAGATGGCCATGCGGTCTTCGCCCACAGCCTCCACAACATTGGGCATAAGGTCAAGATAATCAGTCAGTTCAATGATGGCGCCTTCATTGATGAGCGCAGCGATGGAATAATCGCCGGAAGACTGGATCATATGGGGCAGCTTATCGACGCCCTGAGCAAGCGCAGTAGCAACAACCGTGGAGTTGTAGTCGGAACGCCAGTCAATGTCGAAATGAACGCCCGTCATCTTTTCGATGGTGGGGAAATAGAAACCGCCATTGAAATCAGTAGAGTACTGATTGTAGTGGCTGCCCAGAGCAGTAATGGTCAGTTCGTTATAATACAGTTCACTCTTGGGGATCTCCAGATCGACCCACCAGTTGGGCTCAAGACCGCCCATGGCTTCGGTAGCAGTGGCGAGAGCAGAGGTCATGGACAGAACCATAACCAGAGCCAATACCAGGGATACCATTTTCTTCATACAGGAATCCCCCTTATTTGGTTTTGTGACGCTCTCTACAGCGGCTTCATCTTTGATTACATCTTTTATAGTACAATTTACAGATGATTTCAGGTATTTTATAAAAAATAAACGATTATGTTCCATCTTGAAACATTTGAACATTTCCCATATTTGAGACACTATATAGATAGCACTGCAAGTCGGGCGGATACAAAAAAGGGATCGGTTCTTTCGAACCGATCCCCAGAAAGGATTCAAAGATTACTTGCCGCCAACGATAGCCTGATAGGCGTCGTTGCCTTCGTCGATGACATCCTGCAGGCCGCGACCCTTGAGCTCTTCGTAACGAGCGAAGAAGTCATCAATGGAGATCTGGCCAGCGATGCACTGGTCACGATAGGTGCAGATGCCGGCGCCGCCGCGGATGAGCTCGCCAACATAATCGTTGTAAGCGTCAGTTTCCTGAGTAGCAGGCATCTGATAGTACTTGCCAGCGTTCACGCCGTCCTCGCGGAGGCCGTCGTAGAAGGACTTGCGCGGCACGGTCAGGTCAGCCTCAGTCAGGCCGGAGAACACGCACTGCAGGAAGGAGTCGTTCAGCCAGTTGCCGCCGAAGGGAGCGAACTCGAGGTCGATGGTGCGGTAGGTGTTGAAGCCAGCAGCCACGATTTCGGGCTTCAGGATCTTCTTGCCGTCAACCACATCATAGGTGTAGCCTTCGATGCCGTAGTTGTACAGGGTGGTGCCTTCGGGGCCGAACTGCCAGTTCCAGAACTTGCAGATCTCTTCAACCAGACCTTCGTTCTCAGCCTTCACGGTGATGCACCACTTCTTGGTCAGACCTTCGCGCTTCTGCAGCATGCTGTCGCCGAAGGGTCCAACGATGGGAGCGCAGGTCAGGTACAGGCCGTCTTCAACGCCGTTGGCCTGCAGGGTCTCAGAGTGCACAGCGCACTGCTCGGCCCAGGTGAACACGGTGCCAGCCAGGTTGCCGGACATGGTGTTGTACACGTCAGCCAGCTTACGGGTAGCAAACTCCTGGTCCAGGATGCCGTCGGCATACAGGGTGCGGACTTCCTCGAGGAAGGTCTTGTAGTTGGGATGGTCGTAGACCATGCCGTAGGTGCCGTCGGGCAGGATGCAGAACTGGTCGTTGCCAGAAGCAGCAATGCCGAAAGCGTTCAGCAGGGCATGCAGGCTGTAGTCGCCATTGGCGCCCATTTCGAGAACCAGCGGGATTTCGTCAGCAGCGTCGCCGTTGCCGTTCACGTCGTTGTCGCGGACAGCGTACCAGTAGGTCTTCCACTCTTCCCAGTTGGTGGGAACAGCCAGGCCCAGCTTGTCCAGCCAGTCCTTACGGACGGCGGTGGACTGGGAACCAGGAACGTTGACCAGATCCGGCAGGCTCCAGATGCCGCCGTCGGCCTGAGCCCAGATGGCCATACGATCTTCGCCGACCGCAGCCACAACATTGGGCATGAGATCGAGGTAGGGAGTCAGCTCAACGATCGCGCCTTCGTTCATCAGGGCGGGGATAGAGTAGTCGCCCGCAGCGCGGATCATGTGAGGCAGAGCGTCAACGCCCTGAGCCAGAGCGGTGGCAACGTTGGTGGAGGTGTAGTCAGCGCGCCAGTCACAATCGAAGTGCACGCCGGTCATCTTTTCGATGGTGGGGAAGTAGAAGCCGCCATCAAAGGTGGTGGAGTACTGGTTGTAATGGTCGCCCAAAGTGGTGATGGTCATTTCGTTGTAGTACAGTTCGCTCTTGGGGATCTCAATGTCGACCCACCAATTCGCTTCGAGACCACCCATGGCCTCAGTAGCGGTAGCCAGAGCAGAGGTCATGGACAGAACCATAGCCAGAGCCAGTACGAGGGATACCAGTTTCTTCATACGGGGAACCTCCTTGTTTATTTCTCTTTCAGCGCGCGTATGCGCTGCAGAAAACGATTGGATTTCCTTGCTTAGCCCTTGACAGCGCCCAGGGTAACGCCGGAGACGAAGAACTTCTGCAGGAAGGGATAGAGGATGATCATGGGAACCATGGACACGACCAGAACGCCGTTCTTGAGCTGCTGGCTCAGGGCTGCAACGCCCTTGTTGTTGGCAGCGTTGGCGCTGGCGAGGTTGGAAGTAGAAGTTTCGGAAGACAGCACCAGTCGCTTAAGGAAGAGCTGCAGGGTTTCCTTCTTCTGATCGGACAGAAGAATCAGGGGGTTGAGGTAGTCATTCCAGTGGCCAACGATGATCCACAGGGCAACGGTGGCCAGAACCGGCTTGGACAGCGGGATGATGAACTGCAGCAGGATGCGGTAGTCGCCAGCGCCGTCGATGCGGGCGGATTCGATGATGGAGAAGGGAATGGACTGGAAGTAGGAACGGATGATGGTTACGTTGTAGGCGGTGATCAGGCCGTTGAGGATCAGCGCCCAGGGGCTGTTGTACAGGCCCAGACCCTGAATGTTGAGGAACAGGGGCACGATACCGGCCTGGAACCACATGGTGAAGATGATGATGTAGGTGTAGAGCTTCTTGCCGTAGAAATCGCCGTAAGCGATCGGATAGGCGGCAACGCAGCAGCCAATCAGGCTCAGCACGCAGCCAACACCAGCGATGAAGATGGTGTTGAACATGGAGTTCCACATGTCGGGATCAGAGAAGATGGCGTTATACGCCTGCGGATCAAATCCCTTGGGATAGAAGGTAACGTCAGCGGCAAGCACATAGCGCTCGGCGGACATGGAAATGGAGACAACGTTGAGAACCGGGTAGAGGAAGAACAAGAGCAGCAGCAGCATGAAGATCACGTTCGCCGCATCGAAAATTTTGTCGCCGGTGGAACGCTTGATATAGCTGTTGGCGGGCATGTGCTTTTTCTGTTTGGGAGCCTTGGCTTTTACAGCAGTCATTTTTCAATACGCTCCTTTCATCAGAACAGTGCGGTCTCGGAAACCTTCTTGCTGATCGTGTTGGCGACCAGAACCAGGCACAGAGACACAACAGAGTTAAACAGGCCGCCGGCCGTTGCCAGACCGTACTTCTGGCTGACCATACCGGTCTTGTAGATGTAGGTGGGAAGCATTTCGGAAACCTGCAGGTTCAGGGTGTTCTGCAGCAGGTAGATCTTGTCGAATACGCAGTTGAGGAGCTGGCCCAGCTGCATGATGAGCAAGAGCACGAAGGTCTGGGCAAGGCCGGGCAGGGTGACGTTGCGGATACGCTGCCAGCGGTTCGCACCGTCGATGTGAGCGGCCTCGTACAGAGCCTGGTCGATACCGGAGATGGCGGAGATGTAAATAACGGCATTCCAGCCGATGTTCTGCCACAGACCGGACACGATGTTGATGCCGTAGAAGTAGTTCGGAATAGCCATGAAGTTGATCGGCTGCAGGCCAAGCGATTTATATACCTTGGCAATGATACCGATGGAGGGAGAGCAGATGTTCATGATCATGGAGACCATGACAACGGTGGACACGAAGTGGGGCATGTAGGAGACGGTCTGCACGATCTTCTTGTAACGGAAATTACGCAGCTCGTTGAGCAGGATGGCGAAAGCCAAAGGCGCCGGGAACACGAAAGCCAGAGACAGAAGGTTCAGGCTCAGGGTGTTGCGGATATACTGCCACAGGTCGGGGCTGGACAGCAGGCGCTCGAACCACTTCAGGCCAACGAACTTGGAGTCGAAGCCGCGCAGAAGCTTATAATCGTAGAAGGATGCACGCAGATAGTACATGGGCATGTACTTGAACATGAACATGTAAATCAAAACCGGGATAACCATCAGATAGATGTAACGGTTTCCCCAGATTTTCGATCTCACGCGCTTGCGGATCCGGGGGGAATTAAAGATGTTTTCTTTCTTCTTCGCCGCGATGTTCAAAAGAAAAGCCCCTTTCCGTATACACGAATGTCCCCATTCGTGCAGTAATTAGTACGAATGACCAAATACTATCGTATTTCTTCGTTATTTCATCATAACATTGTTCCAGATATTTTGCAATAGGGAATTTGAATTTTTATTCTTTCACAATCCTCCGCACGAACTTTTTCGTGTTTTGGAAAACGAAAAAAAGATTCCACCCTTTTTTCTGGAATCAGGCTGCATATGATTCGTAAGGTCATCCTGAAACTACAGAGTATTATATCACTCTCCCCCATTGCATGTACATGGAAAATTTATCGGAAAATTTACGCCATTTTTTGCATTTTATCAAAAAATAAAAGCCCGAATTGACTTTGTTCGTACATTTTGATATCATGAGTTTACATTCAATCCTTTGTTTAAGGAGGTACAATCAAATATGGCACATATTCTGTCTGGTCTTGAAAATCTGTCCACCATTGATGGACTTCTTCAGGGAAAGCGTATCGGCTTGATGACTCATCCCAACGGCGTGGATCACTTCGGCCGTTCCACCATCGACATTATCAATGAAAAGTACAATCTGACCGCTCTGTTCGGCGTTGAACACGGCGTGCGCGGCGACCTGCAGGCCGGCGACGACGTGGGCACCTACGTGGACCCCGCCACCGGCGTTACGGTGTATTCTCTCTTTGGCCACAGCGAAGAAAGCAAGATGATGACTGAAGAGATGACCGAAGCCTTCGATGTATTTGTATTCGACATGCAGGACGTGGGCGTACGCTTCTACACCTACATGTATTCCCTGGCCTACGCCATGAAGGCCTGTGCCAAGGCCGGCAAGCCCATGTTTGTGCTCGACCGTCTCAATCCCGTGGGCGGCGTTAAGCGCGAAGGCACCATTCACAAAGCTCCCTTTGCCAGCTTCGTTGGCAACTATGCCCTTCCCTCCCGCACTGGTCTGACCATCGGCGAGCTCGCTCTTTATTTCAAGGAGTACCTGGAGCTGGACAGCCTCGACCTCACCGTAGTGCCCATGGTTGGCTGGACCCGCGACATGCACCTGTGCGATACCGACGTCATCTGGCCCGCTCCCTCCCCCAACTGCCCCACCTACAATTCTTCCCTGTGCTATGTAGGCACCTGCGTTTTCGAGGGCACCAATCTCTCCGAAGGCCGCGGCACCACCACGCCTTTCGAAGTCATCGGCGCTCCGTGGGTGGATCAGTATGAACTGGTCAAGAAGCTCAACAGCTATCAGGTTCCCGGCGTTGTCTACCGCGCCACCACCTTCAAGCCTACCTTCCATAAGCATGTAGGCGAAATCTGCAAGGGTGTGCAGATGCACGTGACCGATCCCAAGAACGCAGAGCTGTTTAAGGCCGGTCTGTATATCCTCGAGGCCATCCGCGAACTGTATCCCGACAAGCTGGAGTTCCGCGGCAGTGAAAACCACTACTTCATCGACCTCCTGCTGGGCACGGACGAATACCGTCTGGGCATGAGCGCTGACGAACTCATTGCAAAGCATGCTCCGGCGCTGGCCGAGTTCAACGAGAAGATCCAGAAGCACCTGATCTACTGATTTCAAAAAATTCAGTCCCCGGCGATTGAGTCGCCGGGGACTTTTTTGTGTTATTCAACAATCTTCCATGCGCTGAGCACGCTGTCATAATCGCCCTTCATGTTGCAGGACAGGCCGTAGTTCATCAGCGTTTCGCCGCGCATTCTCCGTCCGTCCTCACACTCGTACACAGCGTCCGCAATCAGGCCGCGCAGACGGAAGCGGGGCATTTCCAGATCCCAGCAGCGCATGCCGTGCGAGAAGGCGAACACGGTAAACGCCTTGCGATCGCGGCGAACGTATTCAAACACAGCATAGGGATTTTCCGTTGCAGAGGCCAAGGTATAAACATAGGAGTTCTGCAGATCCGCACGGCGGGTCTTGAACTCGGCGATGCCTGCCTTCAGGCCGGCCTTCACCTCGTCGGAAGCTGTCAGCAGATTGATGCCGATGCCCATCGAACCGGTCATACCCCAGCGGATGCGGAAGTCCAGCGGAGTCTGACGCATGTGAATATGATGGCGTTCCGGCGCAATGGTGCCCGCGCCGCCTGCCGTCTTGGGAATGAACAGCGTGGTGAAGCCTTCGTGCAGAACCATTACGTCCACAGGATCGGCGTTGTCGGAGCGGTTGATGCGGTCGGCATACGGCACCATGCCGAAGTCGCTGCGTCCGCCGCCGGATGCACAGTTTTCCAGCAGCAGATCGGGATATTTCTCGTTCATATGCTGCCAGATTTTCTCGATGTTCTGGATGTAACGGATGGGCAGGCTCTGCTGATCCTCCCACGCCGCATCCGGCCAGCCGGATTCCGATACATAGCGGTTCATGTCCCACTTGAGGTAGTCGAGCTCATACTCCTCAATCACGCGGTCAAGCTGTTCGATGGCCCAGTCGCGCACATCGTCGCGCGCCATGTTGAGGATGAGCTGATTGCGCTGCAGCGTGCGGGTGCGGCGCGGATCATGAATAACCCAGTCAGGATGAGCACGGTAGAGGTCGCTGTCGGGGTTGACCATTTCGGGTTCGACCCACAGGCCAAAAAGCATGCCCTTGTCGTGGCAGGCTTTGGCAATGGGCGCAAGACCGTTGGGAAAACGAACAGGATCGTGCACCCAGTCGCCCAGACCAGCCTTGTCGCTGAAGCGGCCGGGCATCCAGCCGTCGTCGATGACAAACAGCTCCACGCCGAGTTTGGCGCATTCTTCCAGAAGGCCGGTGCAGTTCTTCTCATCCACATTGAAGGTGTACGGATACCACGAATTGTAGATCACCGGACGCTCGGCTCCAGCCTTGTCGATCTTGCTGCCGCGCGGCAGAAGGAAATCGTACTGCCAGTCATAGAGTGCTTCGGACATACGATCAAAGCCGTGTGCGGAGAATCCGCCGGTAAAGATGGGCGCGGTGAAGGTTTCGCCGGGCTTCAGGTTCCAGCTTGCGTCGAAATCGTTCACACCGCCGGTGACGGATACATTTTTGCCGTACTGGCGTTCCACATTGATGGTAAAATCTCCGCTCCAGTGCAGCACACCGTAGAAAACCTCGCCTGTCTGAGCACTTGCTTTCGCGCCTTCATCCAGCGCAAAGAAAGGAATCTGCTGCGCGCCTTCGCAGGTGAGACGATTGTTCTGCAAAACGGTGCGCGCCTGCGTGAGCATGAGCTGATTTTTGCCGTATTCTGCGCCCCAGCTGCCGGCCATATGCGTAAGCCGCCAGTCCAATCCGCGCGGCAGATGCCATGCGGCGCTCTTGACAGACTGCAGCTGTACAGGCGTATCGGAGGTGTTGCGTACCACGATCCAGCGGCTGAGCAGAGGCAGGTCGCCCCAGCCGCGGTAGTGCAGTTCCACCTCAAAGGGATAATCACGGTCTGCCGCCCACACGGTTAGCTCTTCCCCATTGATCTCATGGCGAAGATAACGGAGCCGAACGCCGCGGCTGCCGTCGGCATGGCGAGGCCACACAGAGGGTTCTGTGAAATCGCCGGGCTCGCGCGTGGGCAGTTCAAAATCCTCAAATACCTGATGGCCCGTTCCGCGCAGTTCGCCGGTGGGAAGCAGTTTTTCTGCAGCAATGGGTGCAATGGCGTCGTCGTTGTCCATAGCCCTGCCCCAGTAGAGGTGCAGCAGCCGTCCATCCTCCGCCCAGCCGAAGGCGTAGGACATTTCTGAAGTATGCAGATGGATGAACCGTTTGGTTTCACAGCAGGTAATCTTCATCTTTTTTCCTCCCGAATCCGTCGGTTGTTGTCTTGATCTTATCACGTGGTCAGCAGTGTGTAAATGTCCAATTTTTTCGGAAAAAAAGCGATGATTTTTGTTTTGCTTTTCATGGCTTGACAAACCATGTCTTCGGTACTAATATCACTCATGTCCCTTTTTCATCTTTTTTGTATTATAATTAGGAAGGTTTTATGATCAAACATTCCCCGTCTCCCATCCGCAAACGTTACATTGTCCGCCTTGTCGGACGCTGTGTGATCCTTTTTGCCGGTCTGATCTGCTGCTTTGTCTATCCGGAATTGTTCGACATTCTTCAGGGGTGGAATTTCTTCAAGGGTTTCTCGATCATGCACCTGCTTTGGATTGTATGGGTGTGCGATATGATCGAGCAGCTCTGGCCGGTTGGCAAGGATGTCGCACTCGGCTCGCAGAAGCTTTTCCGCTTCCGCTTCAAACCTATTCTCAAGCGTGTGAACAAGGATGCGCTCAAACGTCACATCCTGTATATTTCGCGTTCTGCCTTCTGGGTTTTGATCCTGTGGAGTTTGCTTGTGGCCGCAATCGGCCTGCTCAAGCACCTCAACGTCATCGGAGACATCGGACTGTTTATGATCACGCTTCTTTTCTACGTATGCGACCTGATCTGCGTGCTGATCTGGTGTCCCTTCCGGCTGATCATGAAAAACCGCTGCTGCACTACCTGCCGCATTTTTAACTGGGACCATCTGATGATGTTCTCTCCCCTGCTGTTCATGCGCGGCTTTTATTCATGGAGCCTGCTGGCAATGTCCATCGCGGTATGGCTGGTGTGGGAAGTCTGCATTCTGATCTACCCCGAGCGCTTCTGGGAAGAGACCAACGCCGCTTTGCAGTGCGCCAACTGCACCGACAAGCTGTGCACGCAGTATTGTCAGAAGCTGAGACGCTGAACAACTGCAAAGTAGGTTGTTTCATGAGTGATTTTCTGCATGGTGCTCTCATCGTGGTAATCTACTTCATCCTCGCCGCCTCGACTGCGTTCATATGCCGTGCCCTTTTCACCATTCCTGATGAAATTTTCCGCAAAGCGCTTCACTTCATTCTGCTGGCTTCCTATATTCCTTTTGTCTTTGCGTTTGAAAAGTGGCAGAACTTCGCGATGGCTGCTGTAGCGCTGGAAATCATCATCTATCCGATTCTGACTTGCGCTGAACGCCTGAAAAGATAATCCTCCTTCCTTACAGAGCGAAAAGGAGGCGAGTTCAAGCAGAGTCTTCTGCTGGCTTTTACCATGCTGGCAGTATGCGTGTGCGTATGCTGGGGCTGGCTGGGCGACCGTTATCTGGTTCTGGCCTGCATGTATGCATGGGGTGTGGGTGATGCATTCGCTGCGCTGTGCGGCAAGGCGTTCGGCAGGCATAAAATCGTGCTTGCACGCACTGGTGCTGTAAAGAGTGCAGAAGGCTCTCTTGCCATGTTTGCCATCCTGCCGCTGACGGCTGTTTTTGGAGGCTTTGCATGACTCAAAAAAAATCCGGTTCCAGAACGCTGCTGTGATCCGTGCTGATGAGCTCTCCCGGGCCTCTGGTTGTGGGTCTGGGGCTTCTTGCCGGACGAAGCTCCACGCAGATCGCGGACTTTGTGCGCAGAAGTTCCGAGCTTCTTGCCATTATCATGGCATATGTCGTTTACCAGCTCACCTGCAAGGATACCGGGGCTGAGCGCAGAACTCGTCTTGAGCGGTTATCAAATACCTTTGTCGGAGCGATGATGTGTCTTGGCGGCAGCCTAATGATTGTGCTTGCTTTCGCAGCGGAAAGCGGAGACAAAGGCAATGTAATTCCGGGGCTGACCATCGCCGTGCTGGGCGTAATCGCCAATACGATCTTCTGGCGTAAATACACCAGACTCAACAAGGAGGAACCCAATGCCATTCTGGCCGTTCAGGCACGCCTGTACCGCGCCAAAAGCCTGGTGGATACCTGTGTAACCATTGCACTGCTCTCAGTGGCTGTTTTTCCGCTGTCTTCGCTGTCATACTGGCTGGATTTGATCGGTTCTGTTGTCGTGGCCGTTTATCTTGTCTGGTGCGGCGTGCAGACCATCTGGGAAGCTGCAGGAAAAAAGTCCAAACCAAGATAAACCAAAGGCCGTCCGGCAAATCATTTCCGGACGGCCTTTGATTATTGTTGTTTTTCTCTGAGCGCTGCGAGCAGAGCGTTGAGGTACACCTTGTGTGCTACGGTGATGATGCTGTTGCGAAGCATCACTTTTTCGCCGCTGCTTTCCACACCCACCATATCCAGTTCACTCTTGCGGTCAAACACATACTGAAGCATGTTTTCCAGCTCCATGCAGAAGTAGTCATATGCCACCTGCACAGGGTAGGTCTTTTGCTGAACGGAACACATGAGCTTGATATCATCAATAGTAACCACCGTTTTCACCACGGCGATAAAAATAAGGTAAGCAATCTGCTCCTGGCTGTACTGCTTCTTCACCGGGTTGGAAACGATTTTCTTTTTGATGTAGTTGCTGATCATGCTGGAGGTAATCTCCACGCCGGTCAGGGGTTTGAGATAATCAGAAATGTACTTTGTTACCTGCTCCAGATACAGTCCCACAGAAGGAATTTCGTCGTATCTGGGCAGACGGAAATCACGGATTGGCTCTCCGATGCTGTCCTTGATCTGCTGATCCATCTTTTTCGCCTCCAGCAGATATTATATCTGGCGGGAAACAAAAAGTCAATCGAAAACCTGAAATCAGTTTTTCAAAAACTCTTGACACGTTTTAGAAAAAGACGTACAATCAGGATGCGGTGTTTTATCTGCAAATGAAGTTTAGGAGTGCCTAGCGATGCAGTATCAGATTGTTGCGGACTCGTCCTCCAACCTTTTTCATGCTGAGGATGTTTCCTATGCCTGTGTTCCCATGAAGCTGATCACCAAGGAAAAGGAGTATGTGGACGCGCCTCATCTGGATCTGGAGGCTATGGTCAGCGAGATCGAACAGCTTACCACGCCCACCGGTTCCTCCTGTCCGAATTCTCAGGAGTGGCTGGAAGCCTTTGGCGATGCGGACGGCGTATTTGCTCTGACCATCACCAGCAATCTGTCCGGCGCATATTCCGCCGCGCGCGTTGCTGCCGATACCTATACTGAGCAGAAGCCCGAAGCCAAAGTATGTGTGCTGGACTCTCTGTCCACCGGCCCCGAGATGAAGCTGATCATCGAAAAGCTGCGCGAGCGCATTCAGGCCGGCGAATTGTTTGAGCAGATTGAGCGTCAGGTTCGCGAGTACATGGAGCACACCCACCTGCTGTTTACCCTGCGCTCCCTTAATAATCTGGCCAAGAACGGCCGCGTAAGTCCTGCCGTCGCCAAAATTGCAAGCGTGCTGCGCATCTGCATTCTGGGCCGCGCCAGCGACGAGGGTACCCTCGAGCCTCTGCAGAAGTGCCGCGGTGAAAAGCGCGCGATGGCCGCTTTGTTCGACAAAATGAAGGAAATCGGCTTCAAGGGCGGCAAGGTGCGCATCGACCACTGCCTCAACCTCGAAGGCGCTCACCAGCTCAAGGATATGATCCTTTCCGCTTTCCCGTCCAGCGATATCATCATCGGCGAGTGCCGCGCCCTGTGCAGCTACTACGCCGAACGTGGCGGACTGCTGGTAGGCTTCGAAGATTGATCTCCCTACCCTATCAAACCCGGCTGATTCAGAAATCGGCCGGGTTTTTTCCTTGAAAAAAGCTGGAAAATGGCTTACAATAGAACCAATATTATTGTATAAACAAATTCATCATCATTTCCCGCCGATCAAAGGAGGCACATTCATGGAACACAACAACCCTCTGCTCAGAAACCAGAAAAGCCCGCAGAAGTTCATCACCGTTGGTGAAATCATGCTGCGTCTCACCCCTCCCAACTACGAAAAAATCCGCATGGCGAATAATTTTGACGCCAGCTACGGCGGCAGCGAAGCCAATATTGCTCTGGCTCTGGCCAATCTCGGCATCGACAGCACTTTTTTCAGCGTTGTGCCCAACAACAGTCTTGGCAAAAGTGCCGTGCGCTGGCTGCGTTCCAACGACGTGCACTGCACGCCTGTGATTCTCTCCTCCCATGCCGAAACGCCCACACACCGGCTGGGCACTTACTATCTGGAAACCGGCTATGGCATCCGCGCCAGCAAAGTCACCTACGGCCGCAAGCACAGCGCCATCACCGAGTACGATTTCTCCAACGTGGATCTGGACGCTCTTCTGGACGGCTTTGACTGGCTGCACCTGAGCGGCATCACGCCTGCCGTGGGCGGCAACTGTCCCAAGCTGATCATGGATCTGCTCAAGACCGCGCACGCCAAGAACATGACCATCAGCTTTGACGGCAACTTCCGCAGCCGCCTGTGGACATGGGAAGCTGCACGCGATTTCTGCACCGAGTGCCTTCCTTACATCACGGTGCTGTTTGGCATTGAGCCCTATCATCTCTGGAAGGATGAAAACGACCATTCCAAGGGTGACTGGAAGGACGGCGTGCCGCTGCAGCCCAGCTACGAGCAGCAGGACGAGGTATTCCAGCGCTTTGTGGAACGTTATCCCAACCTCAAATGCATCGCCCGCCACGTGCGCTATGCCCACAGCGGCAGCGAAAACAGCCTGAAGGCTTTCATGTGGTATCAGGGTCATACCTTCGAAAGCAAGCTGTTCACCTTCAACATTCTTGACCGCGTGGGCGGCGGCGACGCCTTTGCCAGCGGCCTGATCTACGCCATGATGCACGGCTACCGTCCCATGGACATGATTAACTTCGCGGTGGCCTCCAGCGTGATCAAGCACACCATCCACGGCGACGCAAACATCACCGACGATGTGGAATCCATCAAGAATCTGATGAACATGAACTACGATATCAAGCGGTAATACGCAAAAAACAGGAGCGCTTCTTTCACTTGGAAGCGCTCCTGTTTTTTGATTATTCCATTTTGTCGCATCTTACCGTCACGCGGTGCTTGCCGCCAACGGTACAGGTAAACAGCGTCAGATCAAATTCTCCGCTGGTCATATCCCGGATATCGGTGGGCATGAGGGTTTCAATCAGCACAACCCGATAGCTGAAGCGGTTGCCATCCGCATCGGTAAACATGACGCGGCTGCCTTCGCGCAGTTCCTTCAGCCTGCCGAAATGCCGCTCGTAATTATGCGCGGAAATCACCAGATTGTCCAGATATGCTGTGCCGGTGTAGCGGCACGGCGCTTTTTTGAGTCTGGGATAAGACCACTCGCTCATCACGGGCAGTTTGAGTCCCAGCGCAGGGATTTCAAGCAGGCCGATATAGTCCTGATCCTCATAGCGCACAACCGGCATGTCCATGCGGGGATTGAGAATATAATCCGGAATCTCGATTTCCGGAAGCGTCCGTATCTGATCCGGTTCAGCCATTTCCTGTTCCGGAATCGTGATGCTTACGGTCTGCGTTTCATCATCCGGAAGGCTGGGAATGCTGATATCCACATGAGCAGAAAGGACGTTCCCGACATCCTTCGGGATGCCTACAAGCGTTTCCAGCCCCAGTGCAGCCTCTTCAGCGCTTTTCGCAGCCCGCATTTCGTCCAGTACATTGTAGCCTGTGAGCGCAGCAGCGGCAAACAGAAGCAGGCAGCCAGCCCAGATCAGCAGCCGTCCTTTCCTATTCCTCATATTCTTCACTCCTGCGTCGCAGCAGTCCCACCACAATCAACAGCAGTCCTGCGCATACCATCAAGGGAACCGGCCACCACAACTGACCCGTTTGCGGAAGCGTGGGCTGACTGGGCTTTGGCGTCGGAGTAGCCGTCGGTACCGGCGTGGGGGTTGCTGTAGGCACGGTTGTGGGCGTCGGTGTCATGCCAGGTGGCGTGGGCGTCGGCGTCATGCCGGGTGGCGTGGGCGTGGTTTCCGGCTTTTTGTACTTGTTGGTCACAAGGAACGTGATGCCCTCCTGTGTAACCGTTGCCGTGTAATTTTCCACGTCTTTTTCCACCAGATGCCAGCGACTGTGCGCATCCAGCTCTGTCCACTGCCAGCGCCATGTATTTTGCGCATTGAGCGTTACGGTGTCGTAGAGTTCACCATCCTTGAACAGCTGAACAACAACCTCTTGAGGACGTTCCGTCTCGTGACCCGGATCATCCCATGCCTTGAGCACCTTTCGGGTCACGTACAGCGGATCATCAGGGTTTTCATCGGTTTCAAACTTGATGTTGACCAGCAGGTCATACTTCCACTTCGTCCCATCTTCGGACAATCCGGGAAGCTGAAGCATCACCGGCTGTGCATAATAGATTTTTCCATCCTGCTCGTGATCACGCGCAACGAGCAGATACAGTCCGTGTTTGAGCGTACCCGCCTGTGCAGGCAGGCGCAGGAAGCCATTGACATTGGTTCTGCCGCCTTGAGTGGGCGTAAGCCTGTCGCGCAGAACATAGCCTTCCAGCGTGGATGCCAGACCGCTCATATCGCCATCAAGGCTGATGGAGTAGTTGTCGAATGGATCAACCAGATCCCATCCGTCACTTCCGGCCTGTGCGACCAGATACAGATCAAACTGTGCTCCGGACACCTTTTGCGTCCCGTTTTTATAAAACAGGCTGATGCCCACATTGCGGGCAGGATCGGGCGCTTCAATGGTAAACGACGTCAGCGGTACAGATACAAGCATAACCAGCAGCAGAAGGATGGCATATTTACGGATTTTCACGATCATCCCTCCTGCCATGATATTTGGGCTTCTGCGGAAGCATGAGCATGATCAGCAGAACAAACAGCACCGGCATGGCCACAACGGGCGCAACCAGCAGAGGATCTATCTGAATCGCGTCGGCAGTGACGCGAATTTTTTTCGCTTTTTCAACATTGGCAACGCGGTGACCGCGCACCAGAAGCCTGTGGGTATTGATGCCGTAGGGCGTACAGGTGACAAGGGAGCAATAGTCCTTGCCCGGCTCAATCAGAAGATTTTCGGTTACATGAGGTTCGACGATCAGAATCTGATCCACTTCGTAGGTCAGAATTTCATCCAGAATGCGCAGCATAAACAGATCGCCCACCATAACCTTGTCCAGGTCGGTGAACAGCTTGGCGCTGGGCAGTCCACGGTGCCCGGAGAGAACACAGTGAGTACTTTCGCCGCCGACAGGCAGGCTGGTCCACTCCAGATGACCCACCGCAATCTGAAGCACGGCGTCCGAGGTTCCGTGGTAGATGGGAATTGTGCAGGCGATGGACGGGATCTCGATGTATCCCATTGCGCCGATGCCGGAAACGTTGAGCAGCTGTTCATACTGCTCCAGCTGTTCCTCATCGAGGCGATATTCATTGGTGCGCTTGAGAAGATTGGCATTAAACTCGCGCGCATCGTCGATGAACTGCTGATAGCGTTCGTCATCGATGTGGCTGAGTTCCTCGGCATAGTTGGCAATCACCTGAGACTGGCGGAAGGAGTTCCAGTAATCGCTGACGGAAGGATAGAGCAGCAGCGCCATTCCAGCCAGAAAAGCAAACATCAGCAGCACGGTTGCCATGCGGCTTTTTTTCTTTTTCTTCATTGCAGGCGCCTCCTTCCATCAGATTTTATGGGGATGTGTCGGAGGGGCCGAAGCCCCTCCGACTCAAATCAGTCACATCCGGGACGATTAGTCCATAGACTGCATGCGCTTCTTGGTGATGAGCAGAACCACAGCGCCGACAACGAGAACGCCGCCGATGACGTAGAACAGCGTGGTGCCGATGCCGCCGGTCTCAGGCAGCATGGTGCCGGACTTGTTGACAACGTGCACACCGGAGCCGGTGGAGTAGATGTCGTTATTGAAGGTCGCATTGAGGCTGGCGTCAGAGATCGTGAACTTGTGACGTGCGCTCAGGGAGTTGTAGCCGGCAGGGGTTTTGGTTTCCTGCAGATAGTAAGTGCCGTTATCGAAACCAACAACACGGGCCTTGCCGTCCTTCACAACGATGGGCACGCCGGTTTCGTCGGCTCTTGCGCGGCGATAGGTACCCTCAACAACTTCACCATCGATTTCCAGCTGAACAACAGCAATTTCATTGCCTTCGGTAGCAGCGTCATAAATTCTGAATTCAGCGCCGTTGATGAGCTTGTGCTGGCTGTCGGTCTTGATCAGGTCGAAGCCGAAGGTGTAGGTGTTGGTCTTGTCGTGGCTGGTGTAGTTTTCTTCACCGAACTCAAGCCAGGATTCGTTGGGGTTGCCATTATCCTCAGCAATAGCGTCAGCAACAACAGCATTGCGGTTGAGCATTGCGCTGTAGTAAACAACAACCTTGTCGTTCTTCTGCAGAGAATCGCAGAAGCTGTCGGAGAAGTGGATTTCAAAGGTGCAGTCATCGGTCAGACCGGTGGTGACCACTTCATAGTCAGCCTCAGGAACAATGGGATTGGTGGTTTCGCTAGAGTCGGGATCGATGTACTCGATCTTGTCAATCTTCTGGAAGGTCAGGCCTTCGCTCATCTTATCGTGCAGCACGAAGTTCTGGGCGCCGGCATGTACGTGGATGGTGGTAGCGAAGTTGACGGTCTGGCCCATGTCAGCAGTGTTGCTGTCGCCCCACTGGGTGGTGGAGTCTTCCTGAACGGTTTTGTCGATGATAGGACGCTCGTTCTTGGCCTGAATGGAAGCATTCGGGTTGGTGGTGGTCAAGCCGCACAGGGCGCCAACGGTGGAATCGATGAGGTAGTAGCCCAGTTCCAGACCAGAGAAGGTACCAGAACCTTCAGAAATCACAAAATCGCCTTCAACGGAGCTGCTCTTCACGGGATCAATGCCATTTTCCTGAGCATAGGCCAGAGCAAGCTTGGCAAAAGCTGCGACCGTGGCGTCATCCTCAGCAGCGCTCCAAGTGGCGTAACCGCTCTCGTCAATGGTGAAGTAAGCCTTGGCTTCATCGGTTGCGAAGAAGGCCATCCATGCGGAATTGACCTTGTAAGCGTAATTCTTGCCTGCTGCGTCGTAGCTTTCCAGGTCCAGCAGTTTGTAGATTTCGTAAACAGGAGTCTTGTCGCCAGGGTTTACGGTGCCAATGATGCCGTTGATGGTGATGGTGCCATCGGCCTCATCGGCGATCGAGGTGGTCAGAGAAAGAATCATCATCAGAGAGAGAACCAGAGCTGCGAGTTTTTTCAGGTTTTTCATGATCTTTTTCCTTTCTTCTTTGGTTTTTTGATTACTTATCCGGGGTGAGAATCAGAAAGAAGACGAGGCCTCCTTTCTTTTTTCCCTTTTTTGTATATACACCAGCAGGACAGCTGCGCAGATCATCAGCGCTGCGCCTCCCAGGGTATACCATTGCACGCCATGCCCGCCGGTTTCCGGCAGCATGTATGTGAGCGTGTTCACATTGGTGATAACGGTTGTGTAGGTGTTTTCCACACCCGGATCCGCCGTCACTTCACCGTAGTGCGGAGTCCACGGGCCATCAATCTGCGCCTCCTTCACCGTGTAGGAAATTTCATTTCCATCATGGTCAAACTTGGGCAGATGCTGGAACGTGTGCGACCATCCGTTTCTGAGGCTTAAATCCACCGTCATGCCGGATGCTTCGCCGTTTTCCATCAATTCAACCGTTACGGTGAGATGCTCGTACATCTCCGCGGTACCCAGCACGCCGAGGGACCATTCCTTGTTAACCGTCAGGGATACGGTTTCCATATCGCCCACAGGCGTATTGGTGATTCTAAATCCCGTGCCGCCTTCGGGCATGTTTTCCGTAATCTCCACCATGCGGTAGGGAATGTACTCCACCGCGCTTTCCCTGACATGTGCGTTGAGGGTTCCGTCGCTGGCAAGGTTGCACATGTAGCTGTTTCCCTCGCGGAAGAAACGGTCCTCGTACGTCATCGGCGCGCTGTTTGGCGGACTGGAGGATGCACGGAAACGGTAGTTGGAGTAGTAGAGCGTCTGACCTGCTTCGTTGCGCAGCGTAACGTCGCCGCTGCCGTTGATGGAAGCTACCCAGCGGCTGTAGGTGGAGGCTGCCGCCTCATTCTCATCGCCCACAAAGGAGATGACGCCCGACTTTGCAGTCAGATATCCCTGATAGCTGTGAATCAGATAGGTTTCGCCGTGGACAAAATCATCCGATTTGAGCCAGTCGACCGTTTGGGTATTGCTTTCGGTGATCGTTTCCACACGGTTCAGGTAACCCGGTACCGTACCCTCGCGCACCACATACTCAACCAGCGTTACGCCGTCTTCATAGTACTTTGGCATGTTGGGCCAGGTGTACTCCCAGTTGTTCGCATCGCTGAGAACAACCTCGCGGATGGCGACTCCATTGACCATCAGATAGACCGTAACGGCATCGTTTGAATGGTCAAGGGAATCATCCCAACGCTTTCGGACGTACACATCCGTAGTGCCTGTGACGTTGGTGCCGTTGGTAATCACCAAATAGGCTTCCTGCTCCTCAAGGTCGATGCGGTATCCATGAACCGTGAAGCCGCCGGAAAGTGCTCCATGGTCAGGTACAACGCTGTAAGTCGCCTGGCCCTGATTGTTGAGCTTCATCACCACGATACCATGTACGGTTTCCTCGCGGTTTTCAGGCGGTCTGGTTTCCTTGAGATAGTAGGTGTTGCCCGCTGCCAGGCCCCACATCACAGTCTTACCGTTTGTGACAGTAAAAACGTTGGTGGGCGCATCGCCACGATCGTGCGAGGACTGGCTGACCCAGAGTTCTGCAGGCGTGGTGCATTCCGCATCGGTGTAGATGGAGAACTGCGCGCCGTTGAGCATGTCGCGGGTGAGAACGTCCTCCTTCTGCAGCGTCAGGGAGTAGCGCGGGCTGAGGTTGAAGCGGATCTTACAGTTGGACATGGACGATCCGCGTTCAAGGTAGTAGATGGTCAGGCGGTGCGAGCCGGGATTGAGGTAGGTAACGGAACCTGTCTGGCTGTCGTTTACCGTGACCTCGCCGGTTGTGAAGTTGATCGTACCGCGTTCATCGCCATGGATACCGCCGATGTCCAGCACCAGCTGGCCGTCTACAAGCACCCACACGTCATCGTCGCCGGAGAAGTCGAAGACCATGTCGTGGCCGTAGACGCTCTGGTTGGCAGGCGTGCCTTCCTCGTCGGTGGTGCCGGGCTTGTTGGGCAGGTAGAAGTCCATGTCAATGCTCAGACCAAACCAGTAGTTGGTACCCACATGATCCGCCGCGCTTCCGTTGCCGGTATACTTGGCGTCATACATGTAGTGAGTCGTACCACTGTACTCGCCCTGCAAACCATCGTAGCTGTAGGTAGGCACCGTCTTGCCATTGGTGTTTTCATAGGGCGAGTTAAACGGCAGGAAGTCGGAGTGTGTAGTCGAGGAGTCCGACGTTCTTTCCAGATAATCGTAGACGTAGAAGCGTCCGCGATCTTTATGGAAGCTTGCCGCGTTGTAGTGTGAGTCGTAGTAATAGTAACCGTAGTGCTCTTCCTCATTGGGATCCGTACCGTGCTGGAACAGGTGATCCGCCGTTCCAAGGTACTGTTTGCCGGGAATGCCGGTTCCGCTGTACGGATCGAAGGAAGTATTCGGATCAAAGAGCAGATCTGCTCTTTCAGCAGAGTAGAGGCCCGGGTAAACGTCGCCGTTATTATTCACGCTTGTGAGATTGGCCGGGTAGGAAATATCCTGCGAGCCCTGGTCCCAGTCGCGGAAGATGAATCCCGGAGAATTCGGATCATCGGACATGGACCATGTTTCGCTGTGGCCGCTTCCGCTTACCGTGACGTTCGCCGTGGTCGACATGGTGTTGAACATCGTGCTGTAGTCGAATACACGCGTGGTAATGAACTCATTGGTGCTTACCGTATTCGCCACCTGAGCGTTGTTCTGGCCGATATTGTAGGTAGCTGCTACCCAGTCGGCGTAGAACACCATGTTGCCGGTTACTTCCACCTCTGCCCCGGGCGGATAGTACTCTTTGTTGATTACATCGTACCATCCGCGCAGGCGGTAATTGTACTTGGACGGGCTGTCCCACGTGGTGGGCAGTGTGAAGGTATCTCCTCCGACCACATAGGCCTTGTCCGGCGAACCAGCCAGACTCATCAGACCGCCGTTGGTGCCGTCCAGCCAGACGTAGTTCTGATACGTTACGCCAAAGGAATAGATCGCGCCGTTGGCCTCTCTGTTTGTGGCGCGGAAGACGCGGCTTGCCGTGTCCAGATAGGCGTAGTCCGAGTTACTGCGCACCCGGGCGCCGTTTCCGGCGGCGACCAGCGCGCTGGAATAATTGCCGGAAGTGGTAACAGCCGAACCGTTATTGGTGTAGGCGTGCATGTAGCGGCCTGTGGCAGCATTGCGGATGCGGTAGTTGCTCCCGCCAGTGCTCTCAAACGACCACAGCAGGATGTCTTTGTCATCCACATTGGCGGTAATGGTGCCATCGGAGTCGATTACCAGGAGGACGGCGTTTCCATTTCCGTCGAAGGCGTAGTACTGGCCATCCGACCCCTGCGTATAGACCACAAACATGGCATTTTCCGTGAACATGGATGAATTGTAGGCGATGGTTTTGCCAATCACCGTATCCACCAGCGGCATGGCCGCCCAGATGTATTCCATCTCGAGCAGCTTTTCGCGTCCGATCACAGCTTCCTGCGCTTCAGAGGGCAGGAGCGCGTAAGCCCGGTACGTTTTCTGTACCTGCTGATAGATCTTTGTCAGCCAGATTTCTTCGCCTTCGTAATCGCCGACCGCCTCGTATTCGTCAATCCGTTCGTCGATGGCATCCGCTGTGGGAAGTTCATCCACCATGAGAATGACTTCGCGGATCTGACGGCGGAGATCCTGACTGAAGGCGCTCAGATCGGCGGTGCAGGCGATGTCATGAGCATGCGCCTCGCGTTCGCAGATCAGGTTGCCGTTTTCGTCATAACATTCCTCTGCATGAGCGTGGCTGCGCAAACCGCAGTAGTAGCCGTCTTCCGGCTTACACAACTCATCGTGGATGTGTTCGGGAGTTGTACAAACGAGTTCGTTTGCTTCGTTATAGCATTCGGCTGTATGAAGGTGCTCGTCCAGTCCGCAGATGAACTCGATCAGCGGCAGTTCCGCGTAGCAGTTATCATCGTGCACATGCTCAAGGAGCGCGCAGATGAAGTTTCCTTCTGCATCGAGGCACTGTTCGCTGTGGGCGTGCTCCTCCATTTTGCAGACGAGCTGACGCGGAGATTTGATGTGCACATCTTCGTAGCAGCTATCATCATGCGTATGCTCCTCGAGCGTGCAGATGAAGTTGCCTTCTGCGTCGAGGCACTGCTCGCCGTGAGCGTGTTCCTCGAGGAGGCAGACGAGCTGGTGCGGGGATTTGATGTGTACCAATTCGCAGCAGCTTTCATCGTGGGTGTGTTCAGTGAGTTCGCAGATGAAGTTGCCTTCGGAATCAAGGCACTGCTCGCCGTGGGCGTGTTCCTCGAGCCCGCAGAAGTATTCGGGCGGAGGCGCAGGTGCGTTGAAGCAGGTTTCATCGTGCGCGTGCTCGGTGAGTGTACAGATGAAGTTGCCTTCGGAATCAAGGCACTGTTCGCCATGGGCGTGTTCCTCGAGTCCGCAGAAGTATTCGGGCGTAGGCTCGGGTGCGATAAGGCAGGCTTCTTCGTGTGTGTGCTCGGTGAGTTCGCAGATGAAGTTGCCTTCGGAATCAAGGCACTGCTCGCCATGGGCGTGTTCCTCGAGCCCACAGAAGTATTGGGGCAGAGGCGCAGGAGCGCTGAGGCAGGTTTCATCGTGCGTGTGCTCGGTGAGTTCGCAGATGAAGATGCCTTCCGCATCCACGCACTGTTCGATGTGCGTGTGTTCTTCGAAACCGCAGTAGTATTCAACCAGCTGTTCAGGCTCTTCCGGCTCAGGTTCGACAAAGCAGTTCTCATCATGCGTATGCTCGGCAACTTCGCAGATCAGAACGCCTTCCGTATCCACGCACTGTTCATTGTGCGCGTGTTCTTCAGAGCCGCAGTAGTATTCAACCGGCTGCTCAGGCTCTTCCGTCTCAGGTTCGACAAAGCAACTCTCATCATGCGTATGCTCGGCAACTTCGCAGATCAGAACACCTTCCGCATCCACGCACTGTTCATTGTGCGCGTGTTCTTCAGAGCCGCAGCAGTATTCAACCGGCTGCTCAGGCTCTTCCGGCTCAGGTTCCACAAGGCAATTCTCATCATGCGTATGTTCAGCAACCTCGCAGATCAGAACGCCTTCCGCGTCCACGCACTGTTCATTGTGCGCGTGTTCTTCAGAGCCGCAGTAGTATTCAACCGGTTCATCGGGCAGCTGATTCAGAATCTCAGGGATCAAGCCGTATCCCATGATTGTTTCGTCATCCAGCTCATAGGTTACATTGCGGACGCGGTCGTCAGAGTTACCTTCGATGGTTTTGATTACATCGCTGATCTCCACCACAAAGCCTACGTGATCCGAACGGTCGTCCTCATCGTAATCGAAGAAGATCAGGTCGCCGGGCTTGGGCCGGTATTCCTCCGTCGTGCGGTAAAGATCAACCTCCGGCTCAGACAAGGCCCAGATCCACTTCTGACAGTGTGCCTCCAGCGGCATTCCCTCTACCTGTGCATAGTGCAGACAGAAGGAAGCATACATCGCGCACCAGTCGCTGTAAGGTGCGCCGTACCATGCACCGTAACGGGTGTAGCCTCTGGTGGTTTCTCCATCCTCCAGAACGATGTAGTTATCGGTGCTTTCGTGATAGCCAAGCTGACTTGCAGCAATTGCCAGCACGTCCGTCTCCCAGATTTCCGTGAGTTCGACGTGGGCAAAGGTTCTCTCCCATTCCCGCTGCGTCTCCACATCGGCTTCGGGATTGGAATAACACATGAGTCCATGTACATGCTCTTCGGTGGTGCATTCGAGCACGGATACATAAACCGGATGGTAACAGGTTTCATTGTGGACGTGTACGGGAACCTCGTGCAGCGTACAGTCGAGCACAGGTTCGCCGGGTACTTCCTCCAGGGTGCATACCCATTCGACAAGCTGTTCGTAGCAGGCGTCGGAGTGAATGTGACCCATCGTCTCAGGCCGCTGACAGATCAGCAGCTGCTCATAACACTCAGCCGTATGAACATGGCCTTCCGGCACAGTGCAGATCAGTTCGCGAGGCGCAGCGCATGCATCGGAGTGCAAATGCTCGTCGGTTTCGCATAGCAGGACGGTTTCAAAGCAAGAAGCGTCATGCTGATGGTGTTCTTCCTTTTCACAGACCAGCGTCGGTTCAGCATAGCAATCCGCGTGGGTGTGTTCGGGAATCTCGCACAGCAGCGCCACTTCGTAGCAGCTGTTTTCGTGAATATGGCCTTCTGGCAGAGAGCACAGAAGCGTCCGTTCGGACCAGCATGCGTCACCGTGCTGATGATCCTCCGCCGTTTCCGCGCAGATCAGGGTCTGCTCAGAGAAACAGCCGTCATCGTGGAAATGATTTTCGGCAAGGCTGCACGTCAGCGCTCCAGGACCATAACAGTTGTCGGCATGCTGGTGCTCCTGATCATAGCCGCACTGCAGCTCGCTGCTTTTGGCATAGCAGGACTCGGTATGCTGATGGTTTTCTTCCTTCATACACAGAAGCGTTTCGCCAGTGCCATAGCATCCGTCACCGTGCATATGCTCCTGTTCGAAGCCGCAGCTCAGTCCGGCGGATTCCGCATAGCACGCGTCGCCATGGACATGCTCTGCTTCCAGCGTGCACAGCAGGTTTTCGCCGGGTGCGAAGCAGCCTTCGCCGTGCGCATGCGCTTCCTCCTCCGGCAGCTGACAGATCAGCGCGCCTCGGCTGAAGGCATGACACTCCTCGCCATGAGCATGTCCGCCTTCCAGACGGTAACATTCCTCCGTGTGCTCATGCACAGGCACAGCCGGAATCGAGCAGGAGAAGTTACCCTGTTCGTCATAGCAGGCTGCCTCATGTGTATGGACTACGTAATCCACAAGCTCGCAGGTCAGTTCTTCCTGCTCGTTATAGCAATCTTCATTATGCTGGTGTACTCCCAGCGACTCATAGGTGCAGATCAGTTTGTAGTGGTCAATTTCAGTTCCCTGAATGTAACATTCTGTTTCGTGAAGATGGGGTTCAAGACCGCAGAAGGTTTCACGCTCCTGCGTGATCGCGGGCAGAATCAGCGCATAGGTGGTACAAAAAACGACAAAGCAACCCAGGACACTTACGATTCGTTTCCATAAGTGCCTGAGCCGACGGCGTTTTTTATATTTTCCCGCCTGTAGCATCAGTTCGCGATCCATGTATCTTAGTCCCCTTGAGTCTTTAGTTCAATGCTCCAAAATCAGCAAACGGCCAGACGCGGAAAACGATCTTGCCTACGATCTGTTCTCCTGCGATGCATCCAACCACACTGCTTCGGCTGTCCACGGAGGTTTCGCGGTGGTCGCCCATCAGGAAATAACGGGATTCCGGTACCTGATAGGGAAACTCCAGATCGCACTCTCCCAGCGCCATTTCTGAAACATACGGTTCGTCCAGCGTTTTTCCATTGATAATAACGGTACCGTCGTCGTTGATGACAACCATATCGCCAGCCATGGCGATGACACGCTTGACCAGTATCTTGTTGCCGATATAGAACGCCACCAGATCTCCCTGTGAAAAATCTGTGCTTTTCACAGACACCACAATCTGCCCTTCGTCCAGCGTGGGCGTCATGGATGTGCCGTAAATCTGCAGCACAGGGAGCCACAGCGTAGCCACCAGAATGGCAAACGCAGCAACCACAACCAGCGTGAAGACCGTACTGCGCAAAACATTTCGGTAATGATACTTGTACTTTTCGCGCTTTAGTTCGGCCTGAAGCTCGCTGATTTCCGGAACCTGTCTTTGAGCCTTCCTTTTCATACGTCTCTACCTGCCGAATACGTTAATAGATACCGTTTCCGGGATCCTTGGAATCGACCACGCCAAGATAGCGCGCCGTTCTGTGCTGCACGGAGGACGGAGGCGTTTCGCTTCTGGCAGCGAACACGGGCTGCGATGCGGCCTGCATCACATACTGCGCGTAGGGCATTCCTCTGTAATCGCCCGAAGAAAGAATCGGCTCGCTCTGCACAGCCCGTGCCGGTTCATAATGACATGCAGAAACAGGCTCACGCCTCTCGCAGTATTTGTGGGTATTCTCCACATATTCTCTGCAAGCCGCCTGAGCCGCCTCAAATACACCGTTAAGCATCAGCGACGCCTCTGCGATTGAGCCGGCATTGCTGATGGCAATTTCACGCTTTTTCAGCTCAGCTTCCGCCGCATCCAGTCGTTCGCGCAGTTTCTGAACCTCCTGGCTCTGCTCGATAAGCATTTCCAGCAAATCAGCACGCGAAAGCCGCTTCAGGTCCTTCTCCTTCATCAATCGATCCCCCACTAATAAAAGTGCATACCTATAGGGTTCCATTGATAGTATAGAAAACCAAGCGTAACAGTTGTGTAACAATTTTTAATTTTTTTAATAATTTTGTAGAAAAATTTATTTATTTAATAACATTCCGTACAATTGGGCATTTCTTTCCTCTGCCCAGGAGTATTCCTGCAGATATTGTCCTGCATAAAGCTTCTGCATGCGCACATCACCGGAAAGAATCAGGTACAAATCACAAGTAACCCTATCCACCCGAATAAAACGCTGATGATCGCGCGACTCAATAATATCCCCCACGCCAGCTGCGTCCAGAGCATTCTGCAGCCGCTTGTACGTCATGCGGAACAGCGATTGTGTTTTTTCGTCATTTTCCTTATCGGGCCACAAATACGAAATTCCTTCAGCCGTGGTCAGCCCGCGCTGACCGCATTCTACCAGAAGCGCAAAAAGCTCCTTGGGTTTGGATCCGGCAATATACAGCGGATTTCCATTTACCACCACAGAAAAAGAAGGAATGGTATGAATGACCACACGCTGGGACGGGATCAGGCGGAACCAGCACTTATCCAGCTCCTTGCGTACATCCTCCGTGGTACAGGGACTGACTAGATAACCGGACGCTCCGATCCGCCATGCGTCCATTGCATATCGTTCATCGCTGGCAATCAAAACAACGCGAACATTGCTGATGCTCTGAATCAGCTGCTCAGCAGCCCTTACCCCCAGCGCATCAGCATCAACAAAAGCAATATCCACAAAATGCTTGTCAGCCCATTCCTGTACTTCGTCCGCATTGGCAAACAGATTCAGGCTGTCCAGCTCAGTACATTCACAGGCAATGGCTTGAAACTGCTGACGTTTCTCACAGTCTAAAGCAACATAAACCGCATGCACGTTTTCTCGTCTCCCCGATCAATTTCTTCTTTTCTGGTAAAACCATTTTGCTCCGATACATTCTACCCCGGTTTTCCGGAAAGTTCAAGGAAAATCCGACATTTTTGTTGTTTTGATACAACAAAAAACATTTTTATTTTGATAGAATAAAATATACCAGAACAAGTGTACCCCCCCCAACAATTTTTGTCAAACCTTATTTTCTTTATTCGTTGTTTTGTAGGAAATCAAAACCACCAGCTAAGCTGGTGGTATGCACCACTCCTTCAAGGCGAATTTGCTGGCTGCGTCTCAAGACGCTCTGAATCGTAGTCAATCGCAACCTATGCCCGACAACTCGCAAGCGAGTTTTGCTTCTGAGTTGCTGGGCTTTTCTTGTCACTTTTTCTTTTGTCACTCGCTTCGCTCGATCTGCTTAAAGCTAAAGCTTTTCTATTCCA
>JAGBBE010000018.1 GCA_017938645.1 Clostridia bacterium | reverse complement strand
TGGTGCCTTGGGGCGGAATCGAACCACCGACACTGTGATTTTCAGTCACATGCTCTACCGACTGAGCTACCAAGGCATATTGGCGACCCGGAAGGGGCTCGAACCCTCGACCTCTAGCGTGACAGGCTAGCGCTCTAACCGACTGAGCTACCGGGCCAGATCGTGGTGGGAACAACAGGGCTCGAACCTGTGACCCTCTGCTTGTAAGGCAGATGCTCTCCCAGCTGAGCTATGCTCCCGATCTTGTGTGTCGCTCACTCTCGCGGCGACGTGTTATATCTTACATCGAATCAGTGGATTTGTCAATAAGGAAAATGAAAAAAATCGAAATTTTTTTCTAGATTTTTGGAGAAACAGGCATCCATCGCCGCAAAGCGTTGCAGTATAAGGCTTTGACGTGTTATACTGTTTTCATCGAAACGCACAAAGGAAGGGAAAATATGAATCAGCTGCTTAACCGCACCATCGATCATCTGAAACAGAATGGTTTTTCCGTTATCGAGGCCAAGACAGCCGCAGAAGCCTGCGCACTCATCACCGAAGCCATTCCCACAGGCGCTCATGTAGGCGTGGGCGGTTCTGTGAGCGTACGCGAAACCGGCGTGCTGGAGGAACTCAGCCGCAAAGGCTGCGTCATCCACAGCCACTGGGGCGCATCTCCCGAAGAAATGCCTGCCATTCTTCGTCAAGCCCGCGAAGCCGACGTTTATCTATGCTCCGCCAACGCACTGACCTCCACCGGTAAGCTCGTCTTTATCGACGGCCGCGGCAATCGAGTCGGCGCGATCTGCGATGGTCCGCACGACGTGTATTTTGTTGTCAGCCATTCCAAGATTGTTGACGGCGGTCTGGAGGCGGCCATCGCGCGTGTCAAGCAGGTTGCCTGCCCGCAGAACGCTCGCCGTCTGGGACTGAATACGCCCTGCGCTCTCACAGGAAGCTGCCACGTGACCGAATGCGAAAAAACCAGCTGCTGCATGACGCTTGTTCTCGACCACGCGCCGCATATCCGCGCAATGACCGTGGTTCTGGTCGAAGAAAAGCTTGGGTACTGATATGACCATCCGCAAAGCAAAAGCCACGGATGCTCAGGCTGTAGCCGCCATCTACGAAGAAATCCACACCGAGGAAGAGGCCGGACGTGCCGTCATCGGCTGGGCACGAAGCATTTACCCCACACTGCAGACAGCGCTGTCTGCCATCCAGCGTGACGACCTGTTCATCATGGAGGCGGATGGCAAAACCGTCGGTGCGGCCATCATCAACCAGCAGCAGGTGGATGTTTACGAAAATGCACGCTGGCAGGCCTCTGCGCCGCCCGAACAGGTGATGGTGCTGCACACACTTGTCATCTCACCCAAAGCCGCCCAAAAGGGACTTGGAACGCGTTTTGTGAAGTTCTACGAGCAGTATGCCAAAGAGCGCGGCTGCCCGTACCTGCGCATGGATACCAACGCGCGGAACCTTCGTGCACGTACGCTGTACCGCAAGCTCGGATACCGCGAGGCGGATATTGTACCGTGCGTATTCAACGGGCTGAAGGATGTGCAGCTGGTCCTTCTGGAAAAGCAAATCTGAATATCAAAACTCCCGAGCCGGAACGGTTCAGGAGTTTGATTTGTTTTAACCTTCCACCCTCAGCATGCTTTCCACGCTTGCCATGGTGGGATCAATGCTCTTCAACGCCTCGAGCATGGCCTTTTCGCTGGCCTGATGGGTAATAAACACCAGCGTTACGCGGCCGTCGTTGTTCTGGTCGCCCTTCTGCTGCATCACGGCGATGCTCACGCCAAACTGCGCAAAGGTCTGCGCCACGCGCGCCAGCACGCCGGGCTTGTCCACCGCCAGCATGCGCACATAGAAGGCCGTCTGCCAGTCGGTGTTCTTTTCCAGAGCAACTTTCGGGTTGACCACATTTTCAAACGTGGGATAGCTGTGGCTGTCAGCATTGGCAGCGCGTACCAGATCGCTCACAATCGCGCTGGCCGTGGGCAGATCGCCTGCGCCGCGGCCCATGAACATCATCTCATCACAGGCATGTCCGCGCAGGAATACCGCATTGAAAGCGTCGGAAACGCTCGCCAGCGGATGCTCGTTTTTGATAAAGGTCGGATGGACGCGGATTTCCACCTTGAGTCCGTCGCGCTTGGCTATGGCCAGCAGCTTGAGCGTATAGCCGAGTTCCTGACCGCAGCGGATATCCTCCGCCTGCACGTTGGTGATACCCTCCACATACACGTTTTCAAACGGTACGCGGCCATGGAAGGCAAGGCTGGCGAGGATGCTGAGCTTATAGGCGGCGTCGAAGCCCTCTACGTCGCTGGAAGGATCGGGCTCGGCCAGACCCAGTTTCTGCGCGTCCTTGAGCACATCGGCATACTCTGCGCCTTCACGGCTCATGCGGGTAAGGATGTAGTTGGTGGTGCCGTTGACGATGCCGTAGATGTAGCTGATGCGGTTGGCCTGCAGGCTGGATTCCAGTGTATGAATGATCGGAATCGCGCCGCACACGGCCGCCTCATAATACAGCCCCGCGTTGTTTTCCACGGCAGCCTTATGAAGTTCCGGCCAGTGCAGAGCGAAAGCCACCTTGTTGGCCGTCACAACGGTTTTGCCTTTTTCCAGCGCCATGCGGATATAGTCGCAGGCCGGCTTTTCACCGCCGAGGAATTCCAGCACGATGCTGATTTCAGGATCGTTGATCACATCTTCCACGCGGTCGGTCAGCACACCCTGCGGGAATTCGATATCACGCTTTTTATTCAGCGAGCGCACAAGCACCTTGCGCACATCAAAGCGAACGCCTGCACGGTGGGCAAGATCGTCTGCAAAACCATTCAGCAGACGCCATACGCCGCCGCCCACATTGCCACAGCCCAGAAAACCGATTTTGATGACTTTATCCATGGTATCTCTTTCCTTTCATCAGCGGTTGCGTTCATAAAGCAGGCGCAGACCTTTGAGCGTCAGATAGCCGTCAAGCTTGTCGATGATGCCTTCTTCGGCTACCAGCAGCGCCATACCGCCGGTTGCAACCACAAGCGCGTCAGGCGCGCCAAGTTCCTCGCGGAACTTCTTGACCAGATAGTCAATCTGGCCGATGTAGCCATAGATGACGCCGGACTGCAGGTTGGAAATGGTGGTGCGGTTGATGACATGCTCCGGGCGCTGCAGTTCAAAGCGCGGAAGCTTGGCCGTGCCGCTGACGAGTGCCTCGCTGGTGAGCTTGAGACCGGGGCAGATGCAGCCGCCGGCAAATGCTCCGGAAGCGTCAATGGCGCCAAACGTGGTAGCGGTGCCAAAATCGATGAAGATGCACGGACCGCCGTACTCCGCCTGCGCGGCCACGGCGTTGGCGATGCGGTCGCTGCCCAGTGCGCGGGGATCCTCATACTTGAGGTTGATGCCGGTTTTGATGCCGGGCGCCACCATCATGGGCATGATGCCGAAATAGTCCTTGCACATATGCTCCAGCGTAAAATTGATGGTGGGAACCACGCTGGACATGATAATTCCCTCCACGCAGTGCATGTCCAGTCCTGCATGGGCAAACAAGCCGTGCAGCGTCATGCCGTATTCGTCGGAGGTGTAGGTTTTATTGGTGGAAACACGCCAGTATTGCTTCATCTGTTCGCCTTCGAACAGTGCGATCTTGATGTTGGTGTTGCCAACGTCCATGGTCATAAACATAGCGTTCGTTCCTTTCAGCGTTTTTTGGCGCTTCTGCGCGTGCGGTGCGCCACTGCATCCACAGCAGTCTTCACCATGGGTACGATGACGGCGGCAACCAGCATTTCTGCAATGCCGTTGGGCAGGCCCACGGCAGCTACCAGCCATGCGCCTGCGTCGTTGAGATAAGCCGCGTCAGCGTTTCCGGCGGCGATCATTTCGTTGAGCATCACGGTAAGGTCATTGCCATAAAAAAGAATGATCAGACCCAGGCAGAGCACCGTGTTTGTTATCGCGCCCGCAGCTGCAGAAACAGCCGCGCCGATCTTGTCCGTAACGGCATTGTCCTTTACAATCTTCTTCCACAGCATCCATACAGCGATGGCCGCCAGCGGCACAATCAGCCTAGGCAGCACGCTGATAAGCGGATTGCGGAAAAACAGCGTAAGCCCCACCATGCCGGTTTCCCAGGCTCGGATGCAGCTGCAAAGGCCAAAAACCAGACCCACAATCAATCCGACTGAGGGGCCCTCCACCAGCGCAGCAACAAGCACTGGAATGTGTACCATGGTGGCGCTGGGAAGCGGCGGCGGCAAGGGGATCATGCCGATGGGCGTAAAGGTGAGCACGGCGGTGATGGCGCTGAGCATGGCGGAAATCACCATGCGGCGGATGCGATCGCTCTGCGACGAGCGGCTGACAGAATGCTTATTCATTTTTTCATTCCTCCGTTCGAGTTCTTGCAGGATACCCGACGATACTGGGGTCAGTGAAACCAAGGGGAGACGTCGTCCGCCTCCTGATGGATAGCGGCGCGTCTCCCCAGCATTATATAGCCTTCAGGTCAGATTGTAAAGCAAAACCGTCAGTGTACAACAACCTTGTAGGGCTTTGGGCTGTCGGTTTCCACCTGCGGATTGCCGTCTTTCATGGTCACGGCAAAGGTTGCCGCAAGGGTACCATCATGGTTGTAAATCTTACACGCAGAGGTCTTGCCCTCTGCCAGCTTGTACACGTGCAGTTCCACATTGTCCAGATAATCATAATCCGGACGGCTGTCGCATGCGCCCATGGCGATGACGGAGCCTTCTCTCGCCATCAGAGGCACGCTCATAAAGTCGTGCACCTCCCTGCGCCAGCCTCCGCCAACCACGGAATGCTCGTCAAGGATGTTGGTCCAAAGGCCTTCGGGCGCATAGAAGTCCACCTTGCCCTCAGCGTTGAACACCGGCGCGGTGAGCAGGTCGGGGCCGAACATGTACTGACGGTCCAGCATATCGCAGCCGGGATCGTCCGGGAACTCAAGCATCATCGGACGCATCATGGGCGTGCCGTGTTCATGAGCCTCCACGGAAGCGGCAAACAGGTAGGGCATCAGGCGGCACTTAAGCTTGGAGAACTTGCTTCCCACTTCGCAGGCCTCCTCGTCAAACAGCCACGGCACGCGGTAGCTGGTGGAGCCGTGCAGGCGGCTGTGGCTGGACAGAAGGCCAAACACCAGCCAGCGCTTGTACACATCCGCCGGAGCAGTCTGCTCGAAGCCGGAGATATCGTGGCTCCAGAAGCCGAAGCCGGAGTGGCTCATGCTCAGGCCTGCGCGCAGGGTTTCCGCCATGGAGATGTAGGCCGCGCTGTTGTCGCCGCCCCAATGTACGGGGAACTGCTGTCCGCCAACGGTAGCGCTGCGGGCAAAGACAATGGCGTCGCCCTCGCCGCGCTTTTCCCTGATGGTTTCAAAGACCATCTGGTTATAGAGGAAGGTGTAATAGTTGTGCATGTGCAACGGGCTGCTGCCGTCGTAATACTGAATACCGCGCACGGGGATTCTCTCGCCGAAGTCGGTCTTGAAGCAGTCGATGCCCATGTCCAGAAGGCGGCGCAGTTCGTTTGAATACCACTCGCGGGCGGCGGGATTGGTCACGTCCAGGATCCCCATGCCGGGCTGCCACATATCAGTTTGCCACACGTCGCCGTTGGTCTTGCGGATGAGGTATCCCTTCTCCATGCCCTCCTTGAAGAGGTGAGAGTTCTGCGCAATATAGGGATTGATCCAGCAGCAGAGGCTGAGTCCGCGCTCATGCAGACGCTTGAACAGCCCCTCAGGATCCGGGAACGTCTCTGGATCCCACACGAAGTCGCACCAGTTGTGGGCGCGCATCCAGTAGCAGTCGAAATGGAACACACGCAGCGGGATGTCGTACTTCTGCATGCCGTCGATGAAGGACATCACCGTGTTTTCATCATAGTTGGTGGTAAAGCTGGTGGACAGCCACAGGCCAAAGCTCCACGGAGGCAGAAGCGCAGGACGGCCCGTCAGCGCGGTGTAGATATCCAGCGTGTTCTTGGGATCGCCGCCGTAAATGATATCGTACACAAGGGTTTCGCCCTGCGTGGAGAACTGCACGCGCTCTACCTTTTCGCTGGCGACTTCAAAGCTCACATCGGAGCTGTCCTCCACCAGCACGCCGTAGCCGCGGTTGGTCATGTAGAAGGGAATGTTCTTGTAGGCCAGCTCACTGGCGGTACCGCCGTCGGCATTCCACATATCGACGGTCTGGCCGTTCTTGACATAGGCGGTGAAATGCTCGCCAAGGCCGTACACACATTCGCCCACATCCAGCATAAGGGACTCCACCATCCAGGTCTTGTCCGCCTGCACGTCCCATGCGTGTGCCATACCGCGATAGCCGCTGTAGGTAAGCAGTTTGTCGTCGCCGTAGAAGGCCACCTGCCATTCGCCGCCGTCGGGCTTGAGGATCTCCGCACGCAGCGCGCCGCTTTGGAAGGTTACTTTGGCATTGTCCTCGGTGATCACAGGCGTAACAGGCTCTTCATAGGTGGTGAAGTGCGGAGCGTTATCGACCTTTCCGGCAAAATGGGTTACCTTGACCCTGATCACATTGGGACGGGGCGCGGTGAAATCAATGGTCAGGCACGCGCCGCCAACCGCATCGCCGCGCCCGCGCACAGGATGAGTTGCTGCAAGAATCTCAAGCTCATCGTTCTTTACGGTGGTACGCTGCCATTGCGTGGCAAAGCTCATTTTGTAGTTTTCACGAATGACCCAGTAACCATGGGTAAACTTCATCGTCGTACATCCTTTCCTGAGTGGAATGAAAATGGCGAATGTCTAGCTTATGTTTCTCTACGAAAGAAAGCATTTCCTTCCTTCCGGAGAGCTTTTTTCAATCAGCAGGAACGTGCGCCTTCCACGCCGAAACAAATGAAAGCTACCATTTGAGAAAGGAACGGTTGCAATGCGTTTTCAGTATCCCGAGCTGCTTCACGGCGGCGATTACAATCCCGATCAGTGGATGGAACAGAAGGAAACCATCTGGAAAGAAGATATGGAGTATGCCAGGCAGGCCGGCATCAACACGCTGTCCATCGGCATCTTTTCTTGGGCCGTTCTCGAGCCTGAAGACGGCGTATACAACTTCGGCTGGATGGACGAGGTGATGGACAACCTCGCTGCCAACGGTATCAAAGCCGTGCTGGCCACCCCCAGCGGCGCGCGTCCGCCGTGGATGGCGAAGAAATACCCCTCCGTGCTGCGTATGACCCCCGAACGTCTGCCCCAGATGTACGGCGACCGCCACAATGCCTGCTATTCCTCGCCGGACTATGAGCGAAAGGTCACAGAAATCAACACCCGCCTGGCAGAGCGCTACAAGGATCATCCCGCGCTGATGCTGTGGCATATTTCCAACGAATATAACAACGACTGTCACTGTCCGCGCTGTCAGGCCCGCTTCCGCGAGTGGCTCAAGGAGCGCTACGGCACCATTGAAAACCTCAACCAGTGCTGGTGGAACGGTTTCTGGGCGCACCGCTACAACAGCTTTGATGAAATCGAAAGCCCCAGCCCCATCGGTGACAGCAGCAACACCGCGCTCAATCTGGCGTGGAAGCGTTTCAATACCGACAACCTCATCCGCTTCTTCAAAACTGAGATCGAGCCGCTTCGCCGCATCACGCCCAATGTGCCGGTTACCACCAACCTGATGTACCTGTTCGAAGGTCTGGACTACTTCCGGCTCGGCCGCGAGCTGGACATCGCCAGCTGGGACAACTACCCCACCTGGAAGGGTGACGACCGCGATCTGATCACCAGCAACGAGGCCGCCTTCAACCACGATATCATCCGCGGCGTGTGCTATCAGCGTCCCTTCCTGCTCATGGAATCTTCTCCTTCCTCGGTCAACTGGCAGCCCATCAACCGCCTGCGCATGCCCGGCACGCTGATGTACCAGAGCCTGCAGGCCATTTCCCATGGTTCTGATTCCGTGCAGTACTTCCAGTTCCGCGCCGGACGCGGCGGCAGCGAACAGTTCCACGGCGCGGTGATCGAACGTTTTGGCACAAACACAACCCGCGCATTCCGCGAAGTATCCGAAGTAGGCGCTGCTCTGAAGAAGCTCAGACCCGTTGCCGGAAGCGTAACCCGCAACCGCATCGCACTTTTGTATGATATTAACGTGCGCTGGGCGCTGGACGACGCTTCTCTGCTGCACAAGAACAATCAGAAATACGTTGAAACCGTTCAGGCTTTCCATTCCACCCTGAGCCTTATGGGCTATGGCGTGGACATCGTGGATGAAACCTGCGACATTTCCGGCTACGCTGTGCTGATCGCGCCCATGGCCTACATGATTCGTGAAGGCTTCGGCGACAAAGTGAAGGCATTCGTGAAAAACGGCGGCATCTTCCTCAGTACCTATGTGACCGGCTACGTCAACGAGGAGCTTCTGACCTATCTGGACGCCGATCCCTGTCCGCTCAACGAAGTCAGCGGCATTCACGCCGATGAGTGCGACGCGCTGGACAGCCAGACCTTTGCCCACTTCGACTGGAACGGAAAGACCTATCTTGTCAAGGAAATGGCCGAGCTCAGCCACACCACCACCGCTGAAACGCTGGCCGTGTATTCCGACCGTTTCTACGCTGGATATCCCTGTCTCACGGTGAATCAGTTCGGCAAGGGCAAGGCCTATTATCTCGCCGTGCGCACCGAGGATGAATTCCTGCGCGATCTGCTCAAATCCATCATCCCCTTTGCACCCATCGCAGAGGAAATCAGTTGCGGCGTGTCCGTCACAGAACGCTTCGGCGAGGAGGCGCACTTCGTATTCGTCCACAATCCGCTGCACAAGCCCGGCAAGGCTGTGTTTGCAACGGAGATGCGCGACATGCTCACCGGTGAAGTCATCGGCTGCGAATGTGCGATGGATCCGCTTACCATCCGCGTGCTCACGGAGGCCTGATCCGCATGTACATCGAAACTGCACGGCTTCTCATCACGGATTTCACTCTGGACATGAGCCGCGACGTTCATCTCAACTCGCTGGATGAGGATAACCGCCGTTTCGTTCCTGACGAAGTGTTTGAAACCATCGAAGAAGCCGAAGAAACGCTGGCCTTTCTGATCGAAGCCTATGCCGGCTCCGACGGCCCGTATGTTCATCCCATTTTTCGCAGGGATGACGGCGCCAACATCGGCTACGTGCAGGCTGTCCGCGTGGAGGAAGGTTTTGAGCTCGGCTACCATATTGCGAAGCCTTACACCGGCTGCGGATACGCCAGCGAAGCCGTTTCCGCCTTTCTTCCTGTTATCCTTGAGAGGCTCGGCATCTCCGAAATGCTGGGCGTGGCACTGGAGGATAACAAGGCGTCGCACCGGGTACTGGAGAAAAGCGGCTTCCGCCTTGTCTTCGAAGGTGCAGCGCCGTATCAGGGAGAGGAACGGCTGATACGGAAGTATTTGTACAAAAAATGAAAAATGCGAGAGGGGACTTTCTTTTGCAAAAGAAAGTCCCCTCTCGCGCTCTCCCGAAAGAAAACCGGGTTTTATGCCTGCGCCTCTTCCAATTGAGGCCGGAGTTTGCGGTAGAGAAGATAGTAGCTGGGTACGAGGATGAGGTCCGCTCCGATCCATGCCAGCACTTCCGCCCAGAACACGCCCCAGTAGCCAATCAGCGCAGGCAGAAGAAGCGCCGAGCCGGTACGCATCACAAACTCCGCAATACCGGACACCATCGGCATCACCGTGTTGCCCATACCCTGCAGCGCAGAGCGGTAAATATGCAGAATGTAGAGCGTCGGCATGCCCATGGCCATCAGCCACAGGTATTCCCAGCCGATCTTCGAAGCTGCGGCAACTTCTTCCGGCGTTCCGGAGATAAAGCTGCCGATCACATTGCGTCCGACGAGCAGCATCACGCCGCTGACAACACCCGCGGTCAGCACGCCGATGAGGGCGGAAATATGAACGCCTTTCCAGATGCGTTTGCCCTTCTTTGCGCCGAGGTTCTGACCGGTATAGGTCGATACCGCATAGCCATAAGCGATGCCCGCCATTTCCAGCACGCCGTAGAGCTTGTTGGTGGCGGTATATCCTGCAATAAAGGTAACGCCCATGGGGTTGACGATCGTCTGCACGATCATGCCGCCCACGCCGATGATGCCGTTTTGCAGCGAAATGGGCAGACCCAGCCTCATCAGCCTTGCGCACATGGGAATTTCAGGTCTGAGATCCTCGCGCGACGGACGGATGAAGGGAAGCTTTGCAAGCCTCGTCAGACAGAAGACGCACGAGCACAGCTGTGCGATGACCGTAGCCGCCGCAGCACCGCCCACACCCCATCTGAATCCGGCCACGAACAGCAGATCCAGCACGATGTTGATAATCGACGCCACAATCATGGCATACAGCGGAGAACGTCCGTCACCCAGCGCACGCAGGATACCCGCCATGAGGTTGTAGCACATCACCACCGGCAGGCCGCAGAACAGAATGGTCAGATAGGTGGTGGACGTCGGACGGATTTCCGCAGGCGTTCCCAGCATATCCAGCACAGGCGTGATCAGTCCTAGTGCAGCGACAGTACACACTGCTGCCGTCAGAACCGCCAGCACAATGGCATTGCCTACGCAGCGGCGCAGCCGCGCATAGTCCTTCGCGCCGAAGGCCTGCGCCATGGGAATGGTAAAGCCCTGTGCAAGACCCTGCACCACGCCCAGAAACAGCCAGTTGAACCAGTCTGCCGCTCCAACCGCCGCCAGCGCCGATACGCCGACTATAGAACCGACGATCTGCGCATCCACCACAGTGTACATCTGCTGAAACACATTGCCGAGCATCAGCGGAAAGGCGACCGCCAGAATCAGCCTGACCGGACTGCCCTCTGTCATGTTGCGAACCTTCATAAGCGCACCTCTTCAGAATGGATAAAAGCATAATAAAAACGCCCTGCACTTCAAGCACAGGGCATTTTATCGTCCATCGATCCTCCCATTAGGCCTCAACGTTGGACTTGGTGGGCAGAGCGCGCTGCACATAGCCGCTGCGCAGGCAACGGGTGCACACGTTCATACGCTTCGCCGTACCATTGACCACCACGCGAACGCGCTGTACGTTCGGCGCCCAAATGCGATTGGTCTTACGGTTGGAGTGGCTCACGTTGTGGCCGCTGATGGTGCCCTTCGCACAAACTTCACAAAACTTGCCCATAATTACACCTCCTAACGGGAGTTTGCATTCTTAACAGCCCGACCATTGTATCACGGTTTTCGGGGTTTGGCAATAGAAAAAGCAGAATTTCAGTCAAAAATCTTCGTAACAATTGGTTCACGGCATTGAAACAATCCGTTTTCTTTGGGAATCAGAATCACTCCATCTTCCATCTTCGCGGCCAAAAGTTCCATCAGCCGCTCATGCGGCCACGAGCGCACATACGAAAAGCTCGTCATGGACAGCACATACGCCGCCAGATCCTCCACCCGGGTTATACAAAGCGCATCCTCGCGTTCAAACCGTTCTACGCTTCTGAAATGCCTGTGCAGAATCTCTGTGCCGTTTTGCATCGTAAACGACAGCTTCCGCGCATCGCCCTCGCCCAGCGCATCCACCAGCCAATTTCCCACATTCTTTTCGCCGCTTGTGCTGCACAGAAACCGTCCACCCGGTTTAAGCACGCGAACCACCTCGGCAAGCGCCCTGTCCAGATGCGGCACATGGTAGAGCATCATGTTGGCGATCACCACGTCAAAGCTCGCATCCGGCCACGGGATTTGCTGAATATCCACCTGTGCAAAGGTGATGTTTTCCATCGCCGGAACATTGTTCCGCGCTTCCTCCAGCATGCCGGAGGACAGATCTGTCAGAACCAGTGAAGCCGTCTTAGGCAGATACCTTTCCGCCTGCCGCCAGATGCCTGCCGTTCCGCATCCCAGCTCCAGCACGCGTTCCCCCGGCTGAATATGATAATAGGAAGCAATCCAGTCATCATAAGGAACCGGATTGACCGAATACTTCTGATGCAGTCCGATCCTTGCATTCAGTCCATCCGCCGTGGCGTACTGCTTTTTTACAGCTTTCGGGTCATTCATAGCAGGCATACGAACCTCTCCCTTATCAGGTATTTTACCTGTAAGACGCACAACCCGCCCAAAAAGCAACACCGCAGCCCAAAATTGGGCTGCGGCAATGGAATTCTTAAGGGCAAAGCCCTTGAGCAGGGTGCAGGAACAGAGTCCCTGCCGTTCCCCATCACTTGTCGTCGTTCATCTTGAGCACGGCGAGGAACGCTTCGCTGGGCACTTCCACGGTGCCGAACTGACGCATGCGCTTCTTGCCTTCCTTCTGCTTTTCAAGCAGCTTTTTCTTGCGGGTGATGTCGCCGCCGTAGCACTTGGCAAGCACGTCCTTGCGCATGGCCTTTACGGTCTCGCGGGCGATGACCTTTCCGCCGATCGCGGCCTGAATCGGAATTTCGAACATCTGACGCGGAATGACGTCCTTGAGCTTTTCGGCAATGCTGCGTCCGCGCGGATAAGCCTTGTCCTTATGGACGATCATGGAGAACGCGTCGCAGATGTCGCCGTTGAGCAGGATGTCCATCTTGACCAGATCGCTGGGCATGTATCCCTTGAGCTCGTAGTCGAAGCTGGCATAGCCGCGGCTGCGGCTCTTGACCTGATCAAAGAACTCGTAGATGATTTCATTCAGCGGCAGCTCATAGAGCAGCTTGACACGGCCGCCCTCGTACTGCATGTCGATGAAAATGCCGCGCTTGTCCACGCAGATATCCATCATCGCACCCACGAACTCCTGAGGCGTATAGATGGTCGCAGTGACGTAGGGCTCTTCCATGTGCTCGATTTCGCCGATGGGCGGCAGGTTGGACGGGTTATCGATCTCAAGCTCCGTGCCGTCGGTCTTGAACACGTGGTAGATAACGCTGGGCGCGGTGGTGACCAGATCCAGATCAAACTCGCGCTCCAGACGCTGCTGGATGATTTCCATGTGCAGAAGGCCCAGGAATCCGCAGCGGAAGCCATAGCCCAGCGCAACGGAGGTTTCCGGCTCAAACGACAGGGATGCGTCGTTCATGCGCAGCTTTTCAAGCGCGTCACGCAGGTTGTCGTAGTCCGCGCCATCAGCGGGATAGATGCCGCAGAACACCATCGGCGTCACCTGACGATAGCCGGGCAGGGGTTCGTCGGCAGGATTGTTGGCATCGGTGATGGTATCGCCCACGCGGGTATCGCCCACGTCCTTGATGGACGCGCCGATATAGCCTACATCGCCCGGATAGAGCGCATCGCAGGGCGAGTACCCGGGACGGAAGGTACCGACTTCAACGATGTCAAACTCGCTGCCGGTCTGCATCAGGCGCATGCGCATACCGGGCTTCACAGTACCCTGCATCACGCGCACAAAGCAGATGGCGCCGCGGTAGTTGTCATAGAAAGCGTCAAAGATCAGCGCCTGCAGAGGAGCATCCGCATCGCCTTCGGGCGCGGGAATGTTCTTGACGATTGCCTCCAGCACATCGCCGCAGTTCAGACCCGTTTTTGCAGAAATCAGCGGCGCTTCGGACGCGTCCAGACCGATGACGTCCTCAATTTCCTGCTTCACCTCTTCAGGACGGGCAGAGATAAGATCAATCTTGTTGATCACGGGTACGGTTTCGAGGTCGTGCTCCAGCGCCATGTAGACGTTGGCCAGCGTCTGCGCCTCGATGCCCTGCGTGGAGTCCACCACCAGCAGCGCGCCTTCGCACGCGGCCAGTGCACGGCTGACTTCATAGCTGAAGTCGACATGGCCGGGCGTGTCGATCAAATTCAGAGTATAGGTTTCGCCGTCGTTGGCCTTGTACTGCATGCGGACGGCCTTGGACTTGATGGTAATGCCGCGCTCACGCTCCAGTTCCATGGAGTCGAGAATCTGATCCACCATCTGACGCTGTTCAAAAACGCCGGTCATCTCCAGCAGGCGGTCGGCCAGGGTGCTCTTGCCGTGGTCGATGTGCGCGATGATGCAGAAGTTGCGGATATGGGAAAGACGCTGATCGTGGTTCAAAGGAAGCCCTCCAAAATACGGATTTCAACGAGTGTATCATACTGGATTTTCAGAAAAAACGCAAGCAAATTATGCATTTGCGCAGATTTGTGGTATCATTACAAAAGACTTTTTCAAAGGATGTGCTCTTCGCATGATGAAGCTGTTTCTCAAACGCGCTGCCTTGTGGTGTATGATTCTGTGTTTTCTGCCGCTCACGGCTTATGGCGCAGTCAGCATTCAGGAGGCCAGCGTGCGCGAAGGCGTGCAGCCCACGCCCTATCCCGAGGATCTTCAGATCTCCATCGTTTATGAGGAATGGGCGCACGAAAACGGCCTGAGCTATGAGGTGGCTGTTCCCGTCACCTGCCGCGAGGACGTAAACCATCAGCTTCGTCAGGCTCAGCAGGCGCTTTTCGAGGAAGCCGTGTCCCATGCGAACGTCGACAGCGTTGTGGAACTCCGCGCAACCTACCGCATTTCCGGTCAGAGCTGGGCCGGATTTCTGCTCACAGGCCGTGTGCTTGAGCTTGTGAAGGTTCCTGGAACGGGCTACAAGACCGAAAACGGGCTTTTTCTCTGTCAGAACCTTTTAACCTTTGATATGGCCACTGGCGCATCTCTCACGCTTGCCGATGTGTTCCCTGAAGGCAGCGAAGCATGGGAGCAGCTGCGCCAGACCGTTGGCAATGAGATGGCCGACTGCTATCCTCAACTTTCTCACAACGAGGAATACATGGAGCAGGTCAAGGGTGATCTTGCCTCTCTGCCCTTCATGCCATGCGCCGGACGGCTGGTTCTGAGCCTTCCGATGTGGCGCATCGTACCGGAAAAGCCGCAGCTGTGCAACATCAGCCTGATGTATCCCGATTACCGCCAGTGGATGACCGAGGATGCGCAGCTTCAGACGGACAACAGTCATCGCCCGATGGTCTGCCTCACCTATGACGACGGTCCCGACCGTGTGCAGACGCACACACTTCTGCGCAATCTGGATACCTACGGCGCTTCCGCCACCTTCTTTGTGCTGGGCAAATCCATCAGCCGTTTTCCGGAACTCGGCCGACGTGAACTGGACAGGTTGCACACCGTGGGCAGTCATACCTTCGAGCACAAATACGAGTATCAGATGACCGTGTCCCAGCTCCGGCAGGATCGGGAAACGTGCAAAGCGACCCATCTTGAATATCTGGGCGTTGAACCCGTGCTCTTCCGTGCGCCAGGCGGCAGCTACAAGCGCTACGTGGAAAACGAGGTCGGCTGGCCGGTGATTCTCTGGAACAATTCCTGCGGCGACACCGGCGATAACAACATGAACCAGCTTGCACGCCATGTGATCACCATCGCTGATGACGGTGATTTCATCCTGCTGCACGACATCAAGGAAAAGACTGTGAAGGGCACTGCTCTGTTCCTCGAAGCACTTACGCAGGAAGGTTTCCTGTTTGCGACGGTGGACGAGGTGCTGTACCTGCACGGCATCGTACCTCAGCCCAATCAGGCGTACTACAGCGTGTTTTCGGATGCTGCCAGCCAGTCGGAATAAATCACAAAGGATCTGTCATCATGCGCAAAATCAGGTTTTCCTACCAATGGGTGATCATTGCCTGCTGTTTTCTCATGATCTTTACTGCGCTCGGCTTCGGCAGTTCGCCAAGAAAGCTGTTCATGGTGGCTGTGCCCAAGGCGCTCGGCGTGGATTACGGGCCGTATTCATTCAGCGATACCTTCCGCTATGGCGTTACTGCCATCGTCAATCTGTTTTTCGGCACACTGGTTACGAAGTTCGGCCCGCGTAAACTGATCGGTTCCGGTTTTGTGCTCCTGACCCTGTCCATGCTTACATTGGCCGCCGCCGAAAGCCTGCCGGTGATCTATCTGGGCAGCGCGCTGCTTGGCGCAGGTCTGACCATGACCAGCACCACGATGTCCAGCTATGTCGTCAACCTCTGGTGCAAAAAGAACAAGGGCGCCGTTACAGGTCTGGTGCTTTGTGCAAACGGTCTGGGCGGAGCTACGGCCATGCAGATTCTTTCGCCCATCATTAACAAAAGCGTCTTCAGCTACCGCAGCGCCTACCGGCTGGCAGCGCTGATTATGCTTGCCGTCGGTTTCGTCATCGTTCTTTTCTTCCGCAACAGTCCTCAAGCGGATGCCGTGCTTCCTGCCGCCGGCAAAAAGCAGCCCAAGGGCAATGTGCACGAAGGCATCACGCTGCAGCAGGCGCTTCGCAAGCCGTATTTCTATATCGCATCCGTCTGTATCTTTTTGACCGGAATGGTGCTGCAAAGCATCGTAGGCTCCGACGCCAACCACATGACTCAGGCCGGACTGAATCAGCAGAGCATTGCAGCTGCGCTAAGCATCCATGCGCTGGTGCTTTCAGCCAGCAAGTTCCTCACCGGCGCGCTTTATGACCGCAAGGGCCTGAAAATCACCATGTTCATCTGTGATCTGGCCGCGCTCCTTACACTGCTTTTGCTCATTTTCATCAACGATTCCTCTTCCGGCCGCATGATGGCCTATGGCTATTCCGTTGCTTCCGCCATCGCGCTTCCGCTGGAAACCATCATGCTTCCGCTGATCACGGCGGACCTGTTCGGTCAGAAAAGCTATGCGCAGATGCTGGGCATCATCAGCGCCATCAACACCCTCGGTTTTTCCTTCGGCCCGCCTTTTACCAACTTTGTATTTGATGCGCTCGGAACCTATGTTCCGGTGTTCTGGGCCTACGTGCTGGTGATGGCGCTGGTGACTGCAGCGTTCCTGTACGCGCTTACCGCCGCAGCCCGCGAGCGCTGTGCCGACAGATAAGGAGGCGAATGATGAAAATCCTGATCACCGGTGGAACAGTCTTCGTCAGCCGCTATGCTGCCACGTATTTTTCCAGAGAACACGAGGTCTTTGTGCTCAACCGAAACACGCGTCCGCAGGTACCCGGCGTCACGCTCATCGAGGCCAATCGTCATGCGCTGGGCGACTGTCTGAAAGGGCAGCACTTTGACGCAGTGCTCGATATCACCGCGTACACGGAGCATGACGTCTCTGAACTTCTGGATGCATTGGACAGCTTCGATCAGTATGTTTTCATCAGTTCCAGCGCAGTCTATCCGGAAACGCTGCCCCAGCCTTTCCGCGAGGATCAGCCTATCGGACCAAACAGCATCTGGGGGCTCTATGGACTTGGAAAAGTCAAAGCGGAACAGCGTCTTCGCAGCCGCGTGCCCCATGCGTACATTCTGCGTCCGCCGTATCTGTACGGCCCGATGCAGAACATCTACCACGAGCCGTTTGTCTTTGAATGCGCCGATGCAAACCGTCCTTTTCTGATTCCTGGCGACGGCAGCCTTCCTTTGCTGTTTTTCCATGTGGAGGATCTGTGCCGCTTCATTGAAATCCTGCTGGAACAGAAGCCGGCAAACCGCATCTTCAACGTCGGCAATCCCGACCCGGTGGATGTTTGCACGTGGGTCAGCATGTGCTATCAGGCAGCCGGAAAGGAAGCGAAGCTCATCGAGGTACACGGTGATCATGAGCAGCGGGCGTACTTCCCGTTTCACAGCTATGCCTATCATCTGGATGTTTCCCTTCAGCACGCGCTTATGCCTCAGACAAAATCACTTGCTGAAGGTCTGCGCGAATCATTTGAGTGGTATCTGCAGCATCCGGACGAATGCCGAAAAAAGCCGTTCATGCACTACATCGATCAATTTCTTTTGTGAAGATACAAAAAAGAAGCGTCTCCAACTGGAGGCGCTTCAGACTGTCAAAGAAGCCACTTTGCCGTGTAGCAAAGTGGCTTCAATCATGTGAAAAATCGAAGAAACAAGCAAGAGCATCCACTTGTGGATGGCGAGCTTTTTCAGATTTAGCGCAGTGAATTTGAGCTTCAC
>JAGBBE010000199.1 GCA_017938645.1 Clostridia bacterium | reverse complement strand
GTCATAACGATAATACTCTGTTACAATCGTTCCACCAGTACGAGCCAACTGCATTTCGCAGATCCATCTGCTGCCACCATCGGTATAGATGGTACCGCTTTTGGGCAACGCAAAGAGAAGCGCGTTTTTGCATTTGTCCATAGAGAAAAGCGTTTCAGTTGTAAGCAGCTGCTCCTGATGATGATCGCTTTCCAGAGATGCGATCATACGGTATGTGCCTTCCGGAATGACCTCGTTGTGGTATCCAAGACCGTTCCATTCGATGGCGTTTTCGCCGCGCGACACATCTGCCGTCCATGTGAAAAAGGTATTGGTACCAGCGACAACAGACAGTGTAAGCTGACCAGAAACCGGAGAATGAACGGTTATTTCGTTGGGAGTAAAGCCCTTAACATCCGGCACTTCCAAAAAGAACTCTTCCGCAGATGCAAAAATGGGCAGCAAAAAAAGCAGCAGCAAACAGCAAAGGCGCTTCATGTGTATTTCTCCTTCTTTTGTTCATGTGCCAAGCAGCGTGCTTGGCTATGAAGCTTTGCGATTCTCTGTTAGCTGACCTGCTTTCAGAAATGTGTCCGCAAAACGGACGTACATATGTTAGACGCTTAACTCATACAAAAGGTTTTTCAAAGAAGTGAATAATTAATGTATTGAAACTAAATCTTCTAAAGAACTAAATTTACAAATGATAGCCTTTCTCCACGTGTGTACCAAGGGTGTGCATCTGAGTATTTTATATTCACTTTTTATAGTCGCAATTCATCTTGTTGTTTTCTTCTCAATCAGATATACTACTCTTATCAAGCACAGAAAGTAATTAGGTTATCCATCTATCGCCATCTTCCTGAGATATGCGCCCATATTGGCCGTTCCAAGCTGTTGCATTTTCTGCTGGATGATTTCCTTCTCCTGCTGATTAACGCGGACTTTCAGCTGAATAGGACGTGTGCGGTTTTCGCTCATCGCTCCGGCTCCCGTGAAACAGATTTCTTTGGCGTTTGGGCAGTTTTTGTGGATTGAAGCTGTTCAATCACAGACGGTCGCTGCTGCTCCTTTACCATTTCCCGAGTCTGTTTCATAAACAAGTCAACCAGCCCCGGATGGCTTGCATGAATCACGTAACTGACGCAGTGTTCAGTAGGGTCAGGATCGGGCTGATGGAATGCCCATTCCTTGTGCTCGGATGAAATACGGCCATCCCATTCTTTGTACCGCGCCGTCGCCGCCAGCACATGCAGCACACGATCCATACCAAACTGCTCCACAACCTGTGTAACTGCCGCTGTACCCAACCGGTTACCGTCATAGTGCTCATGGATAGCCGTATCGATTGCATCTCTGCAGGCAACATTGGCGTGGAAAGAAGCGCGATACAGTTCCATTTCATTGTTTTCCCGCGCAGAGTGAACATCATGAAGATAGAGAGGAATGTCCTTTTTTTCTTTCAGAAGAGCTGTTCGCTGTGCGGCCAACACCTCATTAGCTCGCTGTTCAACACCCTCCCTGACCATATCCATATAGGAGGTTTCCAGATTATCAATCGTCTGGACGATATCATTCAGCGGCGTTTCAGTCTGCAGCAGTGCTTCCGCCTGCTCGTTCGTCAGGTCAGCAGTATCCATGCTGAAAAGGATATCCTCACGAAGCGCATACTCATAAGCACTGTTCAGGATTTCCTGTGGTGATTTCAAAAGAAGTTCTGCCTTATATTGCTCCTGTTCAGCAGTCATTTTGTTGAACAGAGCAGTGTTGGGATCATCATACATCATCGTCATCTCTCCTGTTCCTGTGTAATTCTGTTTTGAGTATTCCCATGGATGCATGCTTTTTTTAGTGCATCCTTTACGGAGGGGTGTTCCGCCTCGGCAAGCTCCTGCGAACCATGTTTTTCATCCATGTTCAGTGCAGCGTCGAGTTCTGCAAGGCGTGCGCTTTTGGCCTGTAATTCATCTTCCTGCGGGAAGGGCTTGTCCACTTCTTCCTTTGCCGCTTCGATCTGCTGATGGATGATTTCAAGCTGCTCTCGACTGGTTTTCATCCTTTTGGGGATGCCCTCCAGTACATTTTCAATACGAATAAAATTGCCATGCACGCTGCTGCCCAAATCAACTGTATGCGACATTTCGCCGCGAAGAACAAGCTGAAAATCATTGGTAAAAACGTTGAAATGAACAGCCATGTTAAGTCCGCGATAGTGTCCTATTTCTGCTTCCCCAGCTTTTCCAGCTTCCTTGCAGGCATTGAGCAGCGCTTCACCGGCTTTCTCTTTCTCCGTATACATCCGCCCCATGATCTCCATGCCCACGAAATCCTCTTCGGGCAGCGGATGCTCTGCCAGCGTCTGAAGGTCCTTTTCAAATCCGGCGATATAACCTTTGTTCATCTCAATTTGCTGAGGGAAAACCTTCAGTAGCTGATCTTCCAGCCGGTAGCGTTTGCTCTGGTGATCAGCTTTCATCAGACGCAGACGGGCGACGTCCACATCCAGATCCATCTTTTCTTTGATTCGCGGATCGCCTGCACACAGCGCCTTGATCTCCGCATACGAAAGTGCGGTTTCATCAACATCATCGCACGAACGAACCGGGCTTTTGCTGGTCATGATCTGACTGATGAACTTCTGCTTGTTCTCTATGGTCTGCCACAGGTATGCGTCGAAGGTTCCTTCGGTAACATAGCGATAGATAAACACTTCTTCGTTGCCATTTCCCTGACGCACGATGCGGCCGGCACGCTGCTCCAGATCACCAGGACGCCATGGACAATCCAAATCATGAATCGCTACCAGCCGATTCTGTACATTGGTACCAGCGCCCATTTTTGCTGTGCTTCCGAGCAGCACACGCACCTGTCCGGAACGGACTTTCGCAAACAAGTCCTTCTTTTTGGCTTCCGTATTGGCATCATGGATGAAGGCGATTTCGTCAGCAGGTACACCTTTTGAAATGAGCTTACTGCGAATGTCATCATAAACGCTGAAATCCTGATTTTCTGCGCCTGCTGTCGCCTTTGGCGTTGAAAGATCGCAGAAGACAAGCTGCGTCAGATGCTTGTCCTGTCCTTCATCCCAAATACGAAACACATTGTTCGCACAGGCATTCACCTTGCTGCCCGAGTCATCCGGCAAAAGCGGATTGATCAAACGCTGATCCAAGCCCAGCTTTCGACCATCGGACGTAATCTTGAGCATATTATCGGCTTTGGGCTCGACCTGCTTTGCGTGCACTTTGGCCGCGCGTTCCGAAAGCGCCTGCACCATCTGCTGCTGAATTTCGCTGGGCTTGACCACGACGGTTTCGTAGTTTGCCTTGGGTGTTGGCAGATGAAGCTGGTCAGCGGTTTTGATGTCAGCTACTTCCTTGAACATGGTCATCAATTCAGGAAGATTGAAAAACTTGCTGAACCTCGTTCTGGCACGATAGCCGTTTCCTTCGGGAGCCAGTTCAATAGCGGTGGCTGTTTCACCGAATGTGGACGCCCATGCGTCAAAGTGGGTCAGGTTGTTTCGGCGCAGAGCAGCGTACTGAAGGTAGCGCTGCATGGTGTACAGCTCTGTCATCGAATTGCTGACAGGCGTACCCGTTGCGAACACAATACCGCGTCCTCCGGTCAGCTCGTCCATGTACTGGCATTTCAGATACATGTCGCTGGACTTCTGCGCTTCCGAAGTAGACAGACCGGCTACATTCCTCATTTTCGTTATGAGGAACAAATTCTTATAAAAATGCGCTTCATCTACATACAGCCTGTCTACGCCCAACTGTTCGAAGGTGATCACATCATCCTTGCGTTCTTCCGCCTGCAGCTTTTTCAGGCGTGCTTCCAGCTGCTTCTGTGTGCGTACCAGCTGTTTGATGGAAAATTGCTCGCCATTATTGCGCTTCAGTTCTTCGATGCCCAGCATAATC
>JAGBBE010000198.1 GCA_017938645.1 Clostridia bacterium | reverse complement strand
GTGAAGCTCAAATTCACTGCGCTAAATCTGAAAAAGCTCGCCATCCACAAGTGGATGCTCTTGCTTGTTTCTTCGATTTTTCACATGATTGAAGCCACTTTGCTACACGGCAAAGTGGCTTCTTTGACAGTCTGAAGCGCCGGATTTCTCCGGCGCTTTTTCAATAAAAAATCTCAATGTATCACCGTACTCCAAGTTGCTCCAGCGTTCTGGGCAGACCAGCCAGCGCGCTGACTACCTGAGCGCTTTCACACTTTTTGAGCATCAGAAGCGGCACAATCCAGTGACACACAGCGGTGTCGGCAGCGGCCAGGAAACCGCCGCGAACCTTGCGTGTAGCAACCTCGATGAAGCGGCGCATGCAGGCATACAGCGCTTCGGGAACCACAACTTCCTCCTGGCTCAGAGCACGTTTGAGGTCAGAGAACCATTTTTCGGCCTCGCTGAGCATAGGATGGGAATCGCTGCGAATGTGAGCAAAGGCGCTCAACGCTGCAGGAGCCATCATCTCACGTTCTTCAGGACGGCCAAAGGTGCTCAGCAGTGCGGCAGGAGTCTGAATGACGGGGATGGGCATGAGCGTTTCTTCATTGGAAGAAATCATGCTCTCATCGGCCAGATAGATGGTCTTGTGACCATAAACCGCAATCGCTTCCGTGCCATAGGGCTGTACGGTTACAGTAGGTGTGCGGCTTGCCTTTTCCTCCAGCAGGGAGAATACTTCCACATGCGCGCCCTGATGAACAACAGCGGAAACACTCTGCAGACCGAAGCTTTCCAGAATCGTGTCCGCAAAAGCGCGGGCGTCCTGCATCGTGCGCGCCTTCAGGCAAACGCAGTCGTACAGCGCAAAGCTGATCAAAAGGCTCATGGCCTCATCTTCGTTAATGCTGAAACCGCGCTCATTCAGGCGTACACGCAGCTGTTCAGCCAGCTCATGACGGGTGTATTCGTGGCCGATCACAGGGCTGAGGGTCACGCGCTCGCCGTCGGTAGAAGCCATTCCGGTCAGCTTGGCGGATACAAAATCGCTCAGCTGTTTGGCATTGCTCTGGCTGATGGTCTTGGCGGTCTCGGAGAGCTTCTTGCAGGTAGCCTCCAGATGCTTGACCTCATTCTTGAGACGTTCGACCTCATCGCGCTTCTTCTGAGCAACGGAGGCGACGATCTGTTCGCGGAATTTCTTGTTGCTTTCCTTGGCCTGCTCCAGCTCCATCAGCAGGCTGATGCGTTCCGCCTCGATTTCGGCCAGCTGTTCCTGCGCGGCTGCGGCAGCCTGCAGGTTCATGCCGCCCTGACGCAGAGCCGTTGCAACATCGGCAGTGAAGGCTTCGTTGCCAAGAAGCATTTCCAGCGCCTGGTCGCGCATGTCAGCGTTCTGCCACACATATTCCATGCACATGCGCAGGTTTTCAATGGGATTGGCGATCATGCCGTAGGCGCCGGCGCCCATTTCGGAAGCCATGGTCTCGCTGCGCTGGCCGGCAAGCTGCTGTTCGACGACCTGATGTACGTTTTCAGGCTTGGTCTTGATGCGGATGGGCTTGCCGCTGTTTTTGGTCAGAGGCGTGCCGTTGAAATGAGCAACTACCTCAGGAATTTCTTCCTCCACAACAGGGGCCGTATCTCCGGTCAGACGGTTGGCCGTCTCGCTCAAAGGCTGAGCCAGACGGGAAATCTGCTGCTCAAAGGGAAGCGCGCTGTCAAGGATGTCCAGATGCGTACCGATGGGCAGCGCCTCGGTTTCCTTTTCCTCGGCCTTGGGAGCAGGCTTTTCCTCGGTCTTGTGCTGCTTTTCAGGCTTTCGCTGCTTCTCGGGCTTTTCTGTCTTCTCAGGCTTCTCTGCCTTTTCGGTTTTTTCAGGCTTTTCTTCAGCCTTGGGCTGATTGTCAGCCTTCTTGAGAGGTTTTTCTGCCTTCTCGCGGCGCGGCTTTTCTTCGGCCTTTTTGGATTCGGCAGCCACAGGCGCTTCGGTCTTTACTTCGACGTTCTCCTCAGCAGGAGCATTTCCGCGGTCGCGGCGGCGCAGGCTGTTGCGGCGCTGACGCCAGTTAAGCGTGGCTTCGGGATCCCAGCAGATCAGATGCTTGCCCACCTGCGGTGCTTCGATGGTATGAAGCAGATAGCGGTCGTTGCCGAAGGGCTTGAGGCTGTCCATGGACATACTCTGTGCCTCCTGTTTGGCAACCGGGCCATAGAGCATCTTGTCCTTCTGGATGAGCACGCGGGCGGTCATGGCGGAAGCAGCGTCGTTCAGGGACTGAACCACTTCAAAGCAGCCATCCTCGTTAAACTCGCACACAACGTCGGAATAAATGGCAAACTGGTTCTTTTCACCCTGATCGGGAGCGTAATTGCGGTTCTGGCGGACCTTCATCAGTTCCTTGCCGTCGCTGTTGAGCGTGATGACGCACAGACCGTTGATCTCGCGCATTCTTTCTTTAAAGGTGCTCTGCTCCCGCTTGTCGGGAACAATGCGCAAGCTGCCTTCATCAGGGAACTCTTCCGCACCGCCGTGAAAAGTGCTGCCCTCGCGGGTGCAAAGCGGGATCACGCGGAAAATGATGCGCTGACGGTTGTCCTCTTCGACAAAGGCAAGCGTTATGGTGCCGTTGATCTCCTTCATACAGAAATATACCCCTTAAATTTTTCAATGTGTCCATTTCATGATGTAAATATGAATGAACGATGAACACCATAACATTTTACCACGAAAGGCGATTTCGTCAATAGTTTCACCAATTTTCTGAAAAGATATCCTAACGCTTCCACAAGCTGCAAAACCTGTAACGCTTCATCAAATTGTATTGACATTTTAATGTTTTCGTAATATATTAAAGATGCATTCGGACACATTTTCCGTTGTTTGAATGTCCATCTGCGAAAGGAGGCATTTGCCATGTCTACAATAAAGTTTATTTCCTTCTTCAAACGCGGCACATGCGCTGTGCTGGCTGCTCTGGTTGTGCTGGGAAGCATCGTGCTGCCGGAAAACGCCCTGGCTGACGATACCGGTCTTACAACTGCGAAGGTTGTTCTGCGCAAAAGTGCTGACAAGGATTCCAAGGCGCTGCAGACCATTCCCAAGGGTGAAGAAGTTGATCTTCTGTCCCTGAGCGGAAGCTGGTACAAGGTTCGCTACGGCAACTTCACCGGCTATATTATGAAGCAGTATGTCAAGGGTTCGATCAGTTCCTCTGCTTCCTCCTCCAGCAGCAAATCTTCTTCTGTTTCATCCAAGATCAAGGCGCTGGGTTCCGCTCCCGGAATCATGCGTGTCGGCGATGAAAACAGTGACGTGAAAAAGCTGCAGCAGGCGCTGGATATCCTCGGCTACTACGACGGCAAGATCGACGGCAAATACGGAACCGGAACCGCCAAGGCTGTACGCGAGTATCAGGAGGACAAGGGACTGAACGCCGACGGCTATGCCGGCAAGTACACGGTCAAGAGCATCTTCGGCAGCTGCAATTCCCGCACGCTGACCACCCAGCCTGATCCTGAAACCTCCAAAAAGACTAGTGCTTCTTCCGGCAGCAGTTCCTCTTCCTCTTCTTCCAGCCAGAAATCCAAGTATCCCACCGTCAGCAGTATCTCTGCCATCGGCTCCGCTCCCGGCAAGTGCGAACTGGGCGACAGCGGCAGCGACGTGGTCAAGCTTCAGCAGGCGCTGGAATGCCTCGGTTACTTCAACGGCGCCATAGACGGAAAATACGGTGCTGAGACGCAGGCGGCTGTGAAGCGTTTCCAGAGCAAGCGCGGCATGAAGGCCGACGGTATCGCCGGTTCATCCACCATCCGCATTATCTTCGGCGAGAAGGCCGTGTCCAGCTCCGGCAGCTCCTCTTCTTCCAGTTCTTCCTCCACTACCACGCCCACCACCTACAAAACTGAGGTGCTGGACTGGTACAAGGACAATGTTTCCAGCGTGATTCCCAAAAAGGCACGCTTCACCGTCAAGGACTGCCTCACCGGCAAGACCTTTGAAATGATCCGCTGGTCGGGCGGAGACCACATGGACGCTGAGCCTGCCACCGCAGACGACGCCGCCACTGTCAAAGCGATCTATGGCGGTTCCTACAGCTGGCGTAGGCGCGCGATTCTGATCAAGTACAATGGTCATGTATATGCCGCCTCCATGAACGGCATGCCTCACGGCGACAATACCATTGCCAATGACTTTGAAGGCCATCTGTGCATCCACTTCAAAAACAGCAAAACCCACGGCAGCGACAAGATCGATCCTGATCACCAGAATGCCGTGGACAAGGCCAGCAAGTATACCTGGTAAAAGCGAAAAAACGATCTGCATCCGATTGCACCGGATGCAGATCGCTTTTTTACTTTTCAAAAAGTTTTTTCAGGCTTTCAGTATACGGCGGATAAGCCACTCCGTGCTCTGTGACAATGCCGGTAATGAGCTCGTGATCGGTTACGTCAAAAGCCGGATTGTACACCTTTATACCCAAAGGGGCCATGCGTTTTTCATACCACATTTCAGTGACTTCTTCCGGCTTTCTCTGCTCGATGACAATTTCATCGCCGCTCTTGAGTCGCATGTCGATGGTCGAAGTCGGACCCAGCACGTAGAAAGGAATGCCGTAATGCTTGGCCAGAATCGCCACACCAGAGGTGCCAATCTTGTTACAGGCGTCTCCATTGGCGGCTACACGGTCGCAGCCGACGAATACCGCATCAACCCATCCATTCTTCATAACCTGTGACGCCATGTTGTCGCAGATGAGCGTAGTGTCCACCCCGTCTGCTGCCATTTCAAAGGCAGACAGACGCGCCCCCTGCAGAAGAGGCCTGGTTTCATCCGTATACACGCGGAACTGCATCCCACGTTCACGCCCCAAATGGATGGGCGCGAGCGCCGTTCCGTAGCGCGAAGTAGCCAGCTGTCCAGCGTTGCAATGGGTCAGAATCCCGTCGCCGTCTTTGATCAGGCTCAGTCCATGCTCACCGATGCGGCGGCACATATCCGTGTCCTCATCCTTGATGGAGATACATTCTTTCAGCAGCAACGCCTTGATTTGCTCAACGGACTTGTCTGCATTTGCAGTGACTACACCCTCCATGCGTTCCAGCGCCCAGGAGAGATTGACGGCCGTAGGACGGGAGGAATTGAGATATTCCTTGGCCTGACGAAACAGCCTGAGAAACTGGTCATAATCCTCTGTCTTGATTTCCTTGGCAGCCAGATAGATCCCAAAACCCGCAGCTACACCAATGGCCGGAGCGCCTCGAACCTGAAGGAGATAAATCGCGTCCCAGATCTCCTTCTGGGTCTTCAGGTGAAGCATTTTGATCTCGCCCGGAAGTTTCGTCTGATCAATGATCACCATTGCGCTGTTTTCGTCATCCAGCGCAACCGTGTCAAACAGCATAATATTTTCAGCCACGATCATCCTCTCCTCCCATACGGTCATACGGATTAGCGGGTTCATCACCGCCCAGCGGAACGCCTCCGGTCGTAATGCCCCACGCGTTTTCGCGGATATCAATCAGCTCCCGTACCTGTTTGCGGCTGAGTCCGACTGGACATTCAGGCACGTAGCCGGTATAACGCAGAATCATCGCATAATGCTCAGTGGATTCAAGACGGTACCATGCCTCAAGCAGATCCCGGCCCCATGTGACTACGCCGTGATTTGCCAGAAGCATGGCATTGTAGCGGCAGCAATACGGTGCAATGCTGTCGGGAATCCCCTGTGAACCGGGCATCTCAAAATGTATGCAGGGAACAACCCCCAAATTGACCACAGCCTCTGGATAAATCGCCCGATCCAGCGGCATCCCGGCAATAGCGTAGGCTGTGCTCACCGGCGGATGCGCATGACACACTGCAGCCGCCTGCAGATTTTCCTGATAGATCCGCAAATGCATTTTGATTTCGCTGGACGGTCTGCGCCCTTGAGACAATACAGTTCCATCCATGCGCATGAGCACCATCATGTCTTCGGTCATAAATCCCTTGGACACATTTGTGGGCGTGGCTACGATCAGGTCATCCGAGATTTTTAAGCTGATGTTGCCGTCGTTTGCAGCCACAAAATCCTTTTCATACATTCTGCGGCCAATGTCCACAATCATCTTCCGTGCTTCCGCCTCGCTGGGATAGCGCATCTCTCTCCCCCATTTCTCAAATTCCAAGGGATTCCTTCATCTGTTCGTATTGTTCGCGGGTAATGAGCACCTCACGCGGCTTGGAACCAGCGGATTTGCTCACGATACCGCGTGCGGCCATATCGTCGATCAGGCGGCCTGCACGCGCATAACCGATCTTCATACGGCGCTGCAGCATGCTGATGGAGGCCTGCCCGTCAGTGATGACCATTTCGATGGCCTCAGCAAGCTTGCTGTCTACACCGCTCTCCTCATCGTGATCCGCCATGGTAACGCCGTTGTCGTCGTCGCTTTCCATGACTTCCATCACATTGGGATCAAAGTCCACGCGCGAGTGCTGACCAATGTAGTTGACCACACGCTCGGTTTCTGCATCGCTCATGAAGCAGCCCTGCACGCGAATGGGTGCGCTGGCTCCGGTTGGGAAATAGAACATATCGCCGCGTCCCAGCAGCTTTTCTGCGCCGTTCTGGTCAAGAATCGTTCGGCTGTCAATGCTGGAGGCAACGGCAAAGGCGATTCGGGACGGAATATTGGCCTTGATCAGACCCGTGATCACATCCACCGTGGGACGCTGGGTAGCGACCACCATGTGGATGCCTGCTGCACGCGCCAGCTGGGCAATGCGGATGATGCTGTCCTCCACTTCCTTCTTGCAGGCAAGCATCAGGTCGGCCAGCTCGTCGATGATGATCACGATGCGCGGCAGCTTTTCCTCGTCCGGCCCGAGCTTGGCGTTATAGGCGGAAAGCTCGCGCACGTTCTTGGACTGCATCTTGTGATAGCGATCAAGCATTTCAGCAACCGCCCACTGCAGCGCTCCAGCTGCCTTGTGCGGATCGCTCACGACCGGAATCAGCAGATGCGGCACCACATTGTAGCACTGCAGTTCGACCACCTTGGGGTCGATCATGATCATGCGCACCTCTTCGGGCGAAGAGCGGAAGAGGATGGAATTGATAATGGTGTTGATACACACGGACTTACCGCTGCCGGTCTGGCCTGCGATGAGCAGATGCGGCATTTTGGCGATATCGCAGATCACAGGACGGCCAGCGATATCCTTGCCAAGAGCAACCGCCAGCGGCGATTTGGCCGCACGCATTTCAGTGCTCATGAGAACTTCAGAGAGCGTAACGCTCTGAATTTCCTTGTTGGGAACCTCAACACCAAACAGGTTCGTACCGGGAATGGGAATTTCGATGCGAACGCCGCCGTTGGCCGCCATGTCCAGCGCGATGTTGTCGGCAATGCCCATGATGCGCTTGACATTGATACCGCTGGAGGTAAGACCGAGCTCGAAGCGGGTTACAGCCGGGCCATGGGTTACGCGCTGTACGCGTGCAGGAATGCCGAAGCTTTCCAGCGTTTTTTCCAGTCTGCCCGCATCCTCAGTGTCGGCTGCGCGGGTATCGACGGCTTCTCTGCGCTGCTGGGTGTTGAGCAGATCAATCGAGGGATACGGATACGGCGCAGGCTCATGCGCAGGCTGCTGCACAGGAGCAGGCTTGGGGACGCTTACAGGACGCTTGTAGGCTTCCGTTCTGTCAGCCACAGGCGCAGGCTGAACGGGCTGCACCGGCTGAATGGGCTCAAGAATTTCCTCCGGTTCATCCAGTTCCACGGGATACACATCATCCTGCACAGGCATCTGATAAATCGGTTCAACTGCAACCGGCTGCTGAACTTCAGGCGCATAGGCCCCGGCGGCCGCCTGTGCCAGCTCGTTGCCTTCGATTTCAGCCGTCAGCTCAGCCTTGCGCTTGCGAATGGCTTCGATGCGCTCCTGCGTCTTTTTTCGGGAATTCATCACAAGGATGCCATCCTGCGCAGGCTTCTTTTCCTCAGGCACGTCCATTTCCGACGGCGTGAAGGTCATTCGGGTCTGATAATAAGCCGGCTGCTGAGGCTGCGCAGGCTCCTTTTTGCCCTTCTTTTTCCACGGAAGGGTACGTCCCTCGGGAATGATGATCTCATCGTAAATTTCGCCCTGCGGCTGCTGAGGCTGCATGGGCATCTGCGCATAATTGACAAAGTTCTGCTGCGGCATCATCTGGGGCTGTGCAGGCTGCTGCATACGCCTCATATAGGCAGGAGACTGGCGCAGACGCTCTTCTTCCTCGGCCTGACGCCTCTGCTCCTCCAATTGCATCTGATAGGCTTCCTGCGCGCGTTTCTGTTCCTTGCGCTGTGCATGGCCATGCCAGCCGTCACGAACCGTATCCACCACCTGCAGAAGGTCGAACCGGGATACCAGCAGCACGCATGCTGCGCAGATCAGGCCCAGTACCACCGTGCCCAGCGCCGTGCCAAGGAACGTCCACGCAGGCCACGCCAGCAGCATTCCCAGCATTCCTCCGAATGCGCCGTTGCTTCCGCACACTGCAAAAGCGGCAGTGAGGATGTTGCCAAAAGCCGAAGGCTCAGCCGCAGGAGGTGTGAGACGGTTGTTGTATGCCGTCAGGTACTCAAACAGGCTGTAGGTGCCGATTTTGCTAAGCAGGTTGATGATGCCAAGCACCGCCAGATACAGAACCGTAACCAGAATGATACCGCGCTTGGGCATATGACGGCCGGAAGAAAAGGCCACCAGCACGCCGCACCAGATGAGCAGAATGCTCACGCCAACGCACAGTCCGCCCGCAAGTCCCTGCATAAACTGCTTGACCATGCTGAAAAACGAGCCGCGCAAGCCCCCCACGACCGCCAGCAGGCTCACCACGCCCAGCGCGATCAAAACGATGCCGACGGCTGCAAAAGCCGCCAGCGTATTGGATTCATATTGCGCAGCGTTCTTCTTTTTGCTGCTTTTCGCCATGTTTCATCCTCCGCGTTTTATTTGCAAAGCTGCACGGCGCAGAGCACGCCGTTTTCATCCGCATGCAGTCTGAGTTCGTTGCCGCCGAAACGGTACACATCGTACTCACCGGCAGGCAGATTGTAATCATAGGCCATATTTTCCGTAAAATCAACTGTTTTTTCAGGCTGGCCCAGCGCCTGACGCCATTCAGACTGTGCCGTATCGCCCACGACAAGCCCGCCAAGAGCGCCGCGCCTGAGCTGGATGCCTTCCACAACCGACTGGTCGTAGCCGCTGTAAAGCGAATCCGACAAAATCAGGATCTGTCTGAACTGCGCATCTTCCATGATGAAATACCTGCCGCCGGGAAACTCGTCAGGCGTGCGCAGAAGACGATAAGCGTCCGCAATCTCCTGCATCTCCTGTCCCATCGCAACCGGAACGCCGGGAATTGTGCCGGAGCTCACGGCCCGCGAAATCGTCTCGCGGATTTCCGAATCGGTTTTTTCCGGCGTGGGATCGTTCCGCCAGAAACCTTCCAATTCCTCATACCAGAACTGGCACGCGCCGCTGAAGCCGTTGAACAGAGAAAACTGCTCTTCGGGATACCAGAAGGTGATTCCTGTTTCATCCAGCGTGAAGCTGTCCGTGGGCAAAGGCACAATTTCGCTGTACTCCATGTAGCCGTTTAGTTCTTCCGAAAGCGTACTTTCGGCAATGTCCTCCATCTGCGCTACCGCAGCATCCGGATCGGAAAAGACTTGATCCAGCGTAAGTCTCTCGCCGGTAGACAGATCATAGCTCAGCGCCGTCCAGGTATGTCCATCCCGTTTTTGAGGCTGCTTTCCTCTGGTGCTGATGATCACGGAAAACACCTCATCATTGAGCAGACAGACATCGTAATCCATCGTGAGGTGCTGAGTTTGCTGATCCAGCGTGACCAGCGTCATCAGCATGCCCGACACATTGGCAGACATGACGATGTCACTGTTGATTTTCTCCTGAATGGCTGCATCCGCCATTCCCTCAAGCTGCGGATAGGAAATAAAATTCTCACCGATTTTTGTTTCCGTAGCGGTTACTGTGATTTCTTCAGCCAGCGCCTGTGTCAGAACGAACAGCGTCACCGCAGCTGCCAGACAGGACAAAAGCTTTTTCATCATTGCATTTTGCTCCCTTCTGTGCGATTCTTTCGCAGAATATATTTTACCCCAGATTCAGGTTTGTTGCAAGTTTGTTACGATATTTCACAAATATCGCTTTCTGATCAGCCGTTGGAAAGCAGCATCGGCTGAATCTGCGCACCTGCCAGCGCTGCGGCGATCGTGCGCGGCAGCTGATCAAAATCCGCCACAAGCGACCGCGGCTTGCGGACAGGATCATCCTGACCAAAGGGTACAAAATAAACGTTTCTCCACGTCAGGAGCTTCCCGATATTCTGCGCAGCCGCACCAAGGCCGTCGTTGGTTGAGACAGCAAGCACCAGCGGTTTTTCATTGCGCAGGTGGCTTTTGGCACCCAGAAGCGCAGGTGTGTCGAACTGACCGTTGACAAGTTTGGAGAGACTGTTTCCGGTTGCAGGTGCAATGACAAACACATCGCACATTTTCTTTGGACCGATGGGCTCTGCATCTACAAGCGTGTCGATGGGCACGTGCCCGGTGATAGAGACGATCCTTTCTCGGAGCTTCCCCGCCTTCATGAAGCGTGTATCCAGATTTCCGGCATTAAACGAAAGTACAGGAAGCACGTCATACCCGCGATCTACAAGCTCCTCCATCTGCGCCAGTGCCTTTTCAAATGTACAAAAAGAACCCGTAAGAGCAAAACCAATGGTTGTCTGCTTCATTGTTTCGCCTCCTCAATCAACGAAAGAACCGCCTTTTCAAGAGCAAGCGCCGCGCTATGCGGCGCATACTTTGCCGGAAGTCCCGGCAGAAGAGCGCTTCTGAGGCCAAGCGTCTGCGCCTCATCCCGGCTGAATCCATACGGCGCGCTGGCAAGCTCCAGAAGCCACGTTTCCGGCCGCAGGCGGCGCAAATGCTCCTGTGTGAAAATCTGCGCTGGAACGGTATTGAGCACAAAATCCACGCTGCCGAGGATTGCGTCCATCTCCTGCAGGCTTACGGCTTCCATACCGTCTTCCCGAGCCAGTTTGCGCGCTTCAATGCGCCTTGCTGCCACCCATATGTCTGCGCCGAATGCCTGCAGTTTTCTTGCCAATGCCCTTGCAAACAGGCCGTATCCTGTGATCAGAATGCGCAGATCCATCAGTGCCTTCTCTGTGCGCTGCATGACCTCGTATACCGTTGCTTCTGCGGAGATTTCCGCATTGCGCCGTTCAAAATCCTGCGCATCTGTGTAGTGTGCGAACGTACCATAAGACTCCATCCCGCGTTGTGCAATGATCAGCGTATCTTTTCGGGCACAGCTCAGGATCTGCTCCGGGTTCAGCTTTTCTCCTGTGAAGCTGGGAATCTGACCGTTTTTCAGAGAAAATGGATATGGAAACAGGATTACGTCCACAGCCTCTCTATCCTCAGTTTCCTGTGGAAGCAAACCGCGCGTTTGTACGTCGAATCCATCTTTTTTCAGCAATTGCACCAACCTCAGCATCCGTCCGTCGCCGCCTGCGACCAGCACTTTATGCACCAAAAAACCGCCTCCTGCCGATGCAGTGTTACTGCATCCTATGCAGGAGGCGGTTTGCGGTTCCTCATCAGCGCGTACGGATAATGCGATCCTTCAGCAGCATTTCTTCACCGCAGAGCGTCAGCACAAGCGGCTGACCGTCCGCAAGTTCGATTTCGATCTGTTTTTCTGTCACATTCAGGCAGATGATCCGTCCGCGATACTGAATGCGGAAAGAATAGCCCTGCCAGCCATCCGGCAGAACCGGTGAGAACGCTAGTCCTTCAGCCGTACGCATACCGCCAAAGCCGTGCACCACAGCAAGCCATAAAGCAGCCATTCCGCTGATGGATTCTGCGCGGATCGTGCGGAAGTTTTCCGTCGCATCGGTTTTTTTGCCCAGCTGTGCAGCCAGAATACAGCGCACTGCAAGGGAAAAGGCGTTCTGCGGCGTCTTTTCACAGCGATCATAGCCGCGCCTGATGGCTGCCTCGTCATACAGATGACCGAGGGAATACAATCCAAGCAATCGATCGTCATCGGAGCTGTCTTGCATGCGTTCCATTTCCGTTTCGGGATCGTGGAGCTTTTGCACAAGCTCCAGCATCTGCGCTGTTTCGGTTTTGGTGATTTCCAGCGCAGCGATCCTCTCCGGGGCAGCACGGTGCATCTGCGTCAGGAACAAACCGATGCTCCACGAGGCCATACGGCCCATGAACCAGTCATTTTCAAGGCTTCCGTCCTTTGCACTGGTCAGGAAGAATCGCGCAATGCTGTAAAGAGTCTCTAGTCCTTCCTTGCGGAGAAACTCAAAATCCCCGGTGAAGGTGGCATAATCAAAGAACGCATGTGCTATAGCCGCCTGCTGTTTTGCGTTTCCATCAACCGCAGGAAGCAGCTGTTTTGCAGCGTCCTGACCCATCATGGCCATGTACGCGGGAAATGCAGCGAGCTTATTGTCCATGCTCATGGCGCAGGAATCCTCACCGGAGGAGATGTTCATCAGACGGAACATCGCGTACCGGATCTGCTGCTGAGCTTTTTCGTCGCCGTCAATCGTGATGTCACAGGCGGCCCAGCGGGCCTTCCATGCGCCCGAGTGGGTGGCAAAGAGCTCGTCATACCCCAGTTCGCGCGCACGTGCAGCCGCACGCAGAGCCACGGTTGTGAGCACGTTCTGCTCATATTCCCGGCTGTTGAAACACAGCACATACTTTTCCAGCGAAATCAGGTCGCCGGCTTCTGCGCAGGCAGAATACGCCGCTTCGGCATAGCCGCGGTCATACTTACGCGCTTCCAGTTCCAGGCCATCTGCCCAGCAGCTCATGGCAGCGCCCACAGCCATGCCGGAGACACCCTGCTGATTTTCGTCGATCCTGACCAGCAAAGCCGCGCCGTCTTCGGTTTCCTCTTCGGCGAGCTTCTCCCAGAGCGCATCGCCTGCATTAGCGTTCAGATACGGTTTCAGCGCAATGCGAACCTCGTACTCCGGCAGAACGCTCACGCGGCTTGCATAAAGCTCCTTCTGTGCAGCGGAAACAAAGCGCTCAAACTTGAAAGCGATGCGGCCTTTTTCTGTGTTCAGCAGAAACTTGCGCAGATAAAGACCCGTCTGCATGTTCAATTCCGCAGTAAAATCCAGAATCTCTGCATGCTTCAGATCCAGCGGTTCACCATCAATCTCAACACCTATCCCATCCACACGCAGGCAGCGGATGGCCTCGGGGGCGTTCAAATCAGGCTTTTCAGCGCCGCTGATCCACGTTTGGGAATCGCCTTCGGACTCCTCCTCAAAGCAACCGAGCAACCCCATATAACCGTTTCCAACAGACAGAAGACGCAGCATTTCGTCCTTCTGCATTCCGTCAAAGCCACGGCAGATGATTTTCCACGGATGGATTTCAAAGCTCATATCCCGACACCCCTTTCTGTCAGCGTTTGTATCGTACTGATATTTGGCGGGATTGTCAAGCGCTCCGTCGTCTGAATAGCGGATAAAACACCACAATCAGGCAGATGAGTCCGGATGGAGCGTAAAAGCGATCCACAATCTGCACAAAGCCGATGCATGAAACCGCTACTGGCAAAACAACAACCGCAAGCATTCGAAGAAGCAGTGAATCCGTCTGCTTTTCCACAGCGCAGCGGAGTGCATAAATCACTGCTGTAAGCGATGTGAATACCGAAAGATAAATCAGCGCCGCGCCGAACAAAAATCCCTTTCGGCCAAACACTGACAGATTTCGCACGAGTGGAAAACCATCTCCAAGCCATTCAGGATGACGGCTGTACAGGCAATGACTCAAGCTCATCGTTACAAACATCAAGATGCCGAAGAACAGCGCAGTGAGCGTATTCTCACGGTTATCAGCCTGAGCACAGCGGCAAACAACACCGATGGCAAGCGTGAGATTCATCGCCGCATAGCTCGCCGCCCGGATTGCCGCCATCACCAGACTGCCATGCCAAACGAGCGAGACTGTTTCTGCTCCGTCTTGCGACAAACCCATCATCAATGCTGCCAGGAAGACGACAATCAAAACTCCGCTGAGCCAACCCAACGGTCTCATGCAGCCATATCCAAGTAACCATGCAGCTGCAAATGTAGCTGCCGCTCCTATGGCATACGCCCACGGGTAGTTCCAGATCAGTGCAACCATCTGGCCGGAAGCAGCAATCATCGCGCCGGATGTAAGAACCATCAAAAGCAATGTGCAGAGCTGTATTCCATTTTTGAGCCATTGTTGTTCCTCATGATACAGATCGCACCAGCACTCCGCGCTGCATCGGATGCTTTCACGCATGCAAACCAAGCAAAGTGCTGTCATTACAGCGCATGCCAATGCAATCAGCCACCAGCCATGCAGTCCATAAATCGAGAAAAAAGAAGCGATTTCGCGTCCTGACGCAAAGCCTGCTCCGATCACGGCTCCTGTACACGCCATTGCGTGAGTAAGCGATCGGGTTTTCATTCCATCCTCTCCTTCCATTGTGAAAGGATACGGAACGCAAGCACACACTATGCGCAAACACACAAAAAGTCCCATGGCTTTCGCCATGGGACTGATTGATTAGAATCAGAAGTTATCAAGTACTGCGTTTTCCTGCTCAAGAGCTTCAAGCTCCTGCATGATCAGCTGCAGCTGTTCGTCGGACAGGCCCTCGCTCTCGCGCTCAACCTCGACTTCTTCCTCCACGGTCTCTTCGACCACGGGCTGCTCAACGCTTTCCTCAATAATGACTTCCTCGGTCAGCACTTCTTCCTCAACGGCTTCAGTGCTGGTCTTCTTGGTGGACTTGGCGGAAGGATTGACAACCTTCACAATCCAACGGGCACGGACGGTGTTGTCTTCAGCGGAAGTGGCAACAACGACCAGCTTCTCAGCGGTTTCATCGCCGCTGACCACCAGCAGACCATCCTGACCGATGCTGGAAACCTTCTTGCCTTCGGCGTTCTTGCTCAGGCGCACGCTCCAAACGACGCCCTGCTCGGTGCCTTCGGTCTCAACGGAGAACACAGCAGTGTGTCCGCGCTTGATCTCAGAAACCATCTCAACGAAGCGGATCTTGATGAGGGACTCGGCAGCGCTTTCGCCCACGTCCTTGTCACCTTCCAGATCGTCCAGTTCGGGATCGATTTCTTCTTCAACAACTTCTTCGGAAGCTTCCTCAGCCTTGGTTTCGGTCTTCTTGGAGCTCTTCTTCTCCTCGACGACTTCTTCCTCAGCAGCGACTTCTTCCACAGCCTTCTCTTCGAAAACCTCGCCGGTCACGGTGTCCTTGATGGCAATCACAACACCAGTGAGCTCTTCCTCGGTTTCTTCAGCAACAGGCTCTTCAGCAACCGTTTCTTCCACAACGGGTTCTTCGGTTTCTTCAGCCTCAACAACCTCGCCGGTAACGGTATCCTTGATCTCGATCACAACCGTGTCAGGAGTTTCCTCTTCAACAGCGGGCTCTTCTTCAGCGGTGATGACGATTTCGATGGTGGGCTCAGCGGGGACTTCCTCGGCGTTCTCTTCTTCGACAGCGGGAGTTTCCTCGGTGGGCTCAACGATTTCGATCACGGGCTCAGCAGGAACTTCCTCAGCGGTCTCTTCTTCGACAGCGGGAGTTTCCTCAGTGGGCTCAACGATCTCGATCACGGGCTCAGCGGGAACTTCCTCAGCGGTCTCTTCTTCGACAGCGGGAGTTTCCTCAGTGGGCTCAACGATCTCGATCACAGGCTCAGCGGGAACTTCCTCAGCGGTCTCTTCTTCGACAGCGGGAGTTTCCTCAGTGGGCTCGACGATCTCAATCACGGGCTCAGCGGGGACTTCCTCGGCAGTCTCTTCTTCGACAGCAGGAGTTTCCTCGGCGGGAATCTCTTCCACAACCGCTTCTTCCTCAACAGGTTCTTCAGCCACAGCCTCTTCCTCGACCACAGCGTCATCCAGGATGATCATTTCGTCTTCGAGCAGCAGCTCGTCATCAGCGGTCTTGGGAATGATGCTCTCGCTGTCATGAATCTTGACAACAATGCTGGCGACTACAGAAGGATCCTCAACGGAGAATGCCTTTACAACGAACTGCTTCTCAGTGGTGGAAGCGGGTACGGTGTACTCCATGGTGGTGGTAATGTCTGTAGCAGTAGGTGCGAACACATACAGCAGGAAGCCCTTGGAAGAGTTGGACACCTTGACGTCAAACTCAGCCTTGCTGCCCTTGGCAATCTGCACAGGAGCCTTGGTGAATTCAACCTTGATGGCGGTATCCATATCGGTGCCGCTGATCAGGTTGATGCCAATGGTGGCCTCTTCCTTCTCATCACGCACGCCGTCAGCATCGAGGTCGCCCCAGACGCGGACACGGATTACACGGTCAGCAGTTTCGTACATGCCAATGGTCAGCTGGCCGTCGCCATTGATGCTGGTTCCATCGACCACAGCGTCGATGATCTCCCACTTGGTGGGGATGGTGCTGGGATCGCCAATGTAGTTCTCAGCATCGAACAGGCACTGCACCAGACGGCTGTTGTAGCCATCGAGGTAGACATCGGTCTTATCAGCGGTGACAGTTACATAGGGATCCTGGCTCTTGAAGATCGCAGTCACAGTGATGGGAGTATTCGTGCCAGCGGTCGGGTTAGCGGTGGACTTGGTGATATCAGCGGTGCTCACAGAGAACACGTCCTGAGCCACACCACCAGTGACATACTCGTCGATACCAGTGATCGTAATAGTAGCCTCATACTCAGCAGCAGCGCCAAACACGGTACCATTCAGACCAGCAGCATCCCAGGAAACCGTAGCAGTGTACTGATCGGTTTCGAAAGCAGTGACAGGAACAGCGCCTTCCACCGGACGCGGCAGTTCGGCGATGTAGTAATCGGTGATCTGCTGCTTGGCAGTCTGGAAGGTGGCATAGATCACACCAGTGGCCTTATCGATCACAACACTGGACGCACCGGGCACAGTGATCGTGCTGTTGGCCAGCGTGTAGCCAGCAGGCATATCGAGCGTGATCGCGGCGATGTAGGTGGTGTCGGGCAGATAGTGACCATGACGATCCAGTTCAGCCTGTACATCGGGGTTGCGGCTGAACAGCCAGTTGATGCTGCCGCCGTAGTTGACATCGTCTACCTTGAAGCTGGGAGCATAGACCGGCGGCATGCCCGCCTCGGGATTGGCAACATTTACAGTAGCAGTCAAAGAATACAAAGCAGATACCGGAGCAGTGCCGCCAATCACTTCGCCCTGATAATTGCCGGTACCGGTGGCAATCACAGCAATTTCAGCGCCGGCAAAAGCACTATCATGGGGAATCGTGTAGGTGGGACCAACTGCCTTCAGAGAATTGTTGACATACCACTTGTAGTCAGCAGTAGCCTGAGGCGGATCAATCACAGCCTCAAGGACGTCACCAAGATCAGGAGAAGCAGACAGAGCGCTTGCATCCTTGGTCTTGTTCATAATAGCAACGCCTGCAAGCACAGTATTTTCCACGACAGGGTTGGTATACAGGCTGTATGCCTCACCAATATAGCCGTTAGAACCGGTCACCTTTACACGGATAACCTTGCCAACGTCGGAGGCCTTGACCGTGTAATAAGCATCATGATTCGGAGCAACCTCAGTGTCGATCATCCATACATAGGTCTGAGCGTCACGGAAGGCAGGAATCAGCGCCTCATCCTCAGGGGTCGGATAAGGAGTGGCGGTCAGCGTATCGCCGACAACGGGATAGGTATTGTCCAGCGTTACACTGGTGATCTTCTTGTCGTCGATCACGGGTTCAGTCCAGTCGCTGAACACAACGGCGGAATAAATGCCGCTGCCCTCAGCCCTGACCATGAGCTGCTTATCAACCATAGTGGACTTGACAACCAGAGAGGCGCCTACGCCTACACGGTTTTCGGTCAGGTCGTCAGGATTGAACTCGCCATCGTACCACATATAGGTAGCGGTAGCGGTGGACGGAGTCAGACGGGCATAAAGCACATCGCCCACAACAGGCGCATCTGCGCCGCTGATGCTCACGCCGGTGATCTCCTGGCTGGAAATCTTCTTGGTGGCAGCAGAAACAGAACCAGTGTAGGGATCAACGCCCTTCACGGTCAGGTGGAGCTCCTTGCCCAGATCCAGTCGGCCAACATTGTAGTAAGCTTCAGTAGACACAACTTCGCCGTCGATGGTCCAGCTGTATTCCACATCAGCATCCGCAGGCTCAACATAAGCGCTTACGCCTTCGCCAACCAGCGGATAGTAATCGGTCAGCTCAACATACTTCAGTTCCTTGTCGCTGGTAACATAGGCTTCCGCGCTGCAGGCAACGCTGCCTTCGTAACCGCCAACGCCAACAACCTTCAGCTGAATCAGCTTGCCGATGTCGCTTTCCTGCACGGTGTAGGTGGGATCATTGCTGACCTCAACACCAGCCACGCGCCAGTAGTACTCGACGCTGGCAGAGGAAGGCTGCAGAATCGCACCGATCACGTCGCCGACAACGGGAGCGAGAGTGTCCAGCTTCACGCTCTTCATGCCGCGGCTGATCTGAACAAGCGCTTCCGCCGTATCGGTAGCGGTGCCGTAGCAGCCGTCGATGCCGGTAACGGTCAGACTGATCAGCTTGCCGGTATAGCGGGACAGAACGCTGAAGGTGGGCTCGGTGCCCAGTTCAACGCCGTCAACCTTCCAGCTGTACTTCACAGAAGCGCCTTCGGGCTCGATCTTGGCTTCCATGACGTCACCAACCACCGGGTAGGGGTAGTTGATCGCCACAGACTCGATCTTGCCGCTCACAGCGCCTTCACCGCTGGAAGTACCGTCGGAACCATCGGGAGCCTTGGCCAGGAACTCCCTCATCATGTAGCCAAGCGTACCATCGATGGCAACATAGCACCAGGTCTCGCCGTACTCAATCAGCGTAACGGGCGTGCCGGGGCTATACAGGTCGATACGGCTGCCGCCGGGAGCAGAGCGCAGCCACACACGCAGACCATTGCCGCTGGTGACGTACACGGTGCCCAGACCCGTAATGGTAGAACCGACATAACCGGAACCGGTCGTGCCAAAGTTCAGATACTTGTTCTGCATCCAGCCGACAGTGCTGCCGATCTTCAGCTGAGACCACTCAGCGCCAGACTGAAGCACAACAGCCGTCGTGCCCACGCCGTAGAGGCGAATGACGCCGTAGGCCTTGCTGGGGCCTTCGCGCAGGCGGACGCCATATCCATTCTCACTGGTAACAGTCGCATATTCTTCTGCCAATGCCACTGTACCCATCATCGGCGTAAGCGCTACGAGCATCGCCGTGATCAGCAGGATGGAAAATAACCGTTTCATGTCCATATCCCTCCATTGCACAATGTATGTTAAGATTACGCTATTAGAGCATAGCGTCTCCATACAATGCTCCTTCTCGCATTATACAGACTTTGAGAAGATTTGTAAAGTCTTTTGATTCACTTTATTCAAAAAAATGATACAATTTCGTAAAGATTACAGATCTTTTGTGAAGAATCAGTCCTATTTTAATAGGAAATAATGCTTTTTCGTCCACTTCCGGCATAAATCCGGGTACCTTTTTTCTTTTCGCATCTGTGACAAAACTGTATTTATTCATATTTTGTTACAAATCGGATACTTTTCAGATCGTTCCAACTCCGTCCGGAATACCGCCTGCTGTGAAAACATAGGCTTAATCAAACGTTTTCAGGGGGCGCGCATTGAAAGACTATTTAATAGAAAGAACGCTGTGCATTGCAAAGCATATCGCAGAGAAGAATACGACTGTCCGGGCGGCTGCCTGCGCTTTCGGGCTGAGCAAGAGCACCGTGCACAAGGATATGGATGAAAGACTGAAGCATATCGATCCGGATCTGTTTGAACGCGTAAGAGAGGTTCTTGCGCACAACAAATCCGTTCGCCACCTGCGCGGAGGCGAAGCCACACGCCGCAAATACCGCGGCTGAGATCACCATCAGCGTCCGTTCTTGTGCCAAAAGCAGGATTTATCCGCCCAGCATCGAATTTATAAGCGTTATGGCGTGTACGCTTTATTTGGTATGCGCTGATCACGTAGTATAAAGGAGACTGTTCGAATGGCCAGCGTCAATGATATCGGGATCGATCTGGGTACGTCCCAGATTCTGATCTATATGAAGGGCAAGGGCGTCATTCTGTGCGAGCCCACCGTTGTAGCCATCGATCGCGACACACGCGATATTCTGGTCTGCGGCGAGGAGGCGCGCCGTATGATCGGACGTACGCCGGGCAATGTGCTGGCGCTGCGTCCTCTGCGCGACGGCACCATTTCGGATTTCGAACTGGTCAGCTATATGCTCAAGGAGTTTGTCACCCGTGCCATCGGCAAGCATATGTTCGCCCGGCCGCGTGCTATCCTCTCCCTGCCCACCTCCGTCAACGAAATGGAAAAACGCTCGCTGATCTCTACCATGTTTGACGCAGGCATGCGCCGCACCCAGCTTCTGCACCGTTCGCTGGCTGCCGCGCTGGGCGCGGGTCTTCCCATGGATGAAGCCTACGGCACCATGATCGTAGACATCAGCGCAGGCGTTACGGACGCTGCTGTGCTTTCCTTCGGCAAGGTGATCGTTTCTGACTGTGCCAAGGTGGGCGGAGACAGGTTTGATGACGCTATCATCCGTCATCTGCGCCGTAAGCACAACCTGCTCATCGGTGAGCGTACGGCTGAAGAACTCAAGATCAACATCGGCTCGGCCATTCCGCGTACCGAACAGCTGTATATGGAAGTTACAGGCCGCAATCTGATCACCGGCCTGCCCAAAACCATGCGCATCACCTCCGATGACATCACCGAGGCCATCGACGAGCCGCTTCAGCAGCTCATCGAAAGCATCCACGGCGTTCTGGAGCACACGCCTGCCGAGCTGGCGGCCGATATTTTCGAATATGGCATCCTGCTTTCCGGCGGCGGTGCAGAGCTGTTTGGCCTGTGCGAGGCGATTGCGGACGCGCTGAAAGTCCCCTGTTCCTGTGCTGAAGATCCCCAGACCAACGTTGTGATGGGCTGCGGGCGTGCGCTTGAAAACATGCACGATCTGGGTCAGTTCCTCGACGACGGACGCCGCCGCATGGGCGGACGATAACACAAAAGACTGGAGCAATTGCGATGGCTACTCTTCTGCTGATTGTCATCTACATCGCATTCATCGGGCTGGGCCTGCCGGATTCTCTTTTCGGCACGGCCTGGCCTGCTGTTTATGCAGAGTTCAATGTACCGGTATCGCTGGCCAGTGTTGTCAGCCTGATTTCCTGCTTTGGCACCTTCCTGTCAAGCCTGTCCAGTGCGCGCGTCATCAACCGCTTTGGCACAGGACGCGTCACGGCTTTCTGCACGCTCCTGACGGCTGCGGGGCTTTTTGGCTATTCCCTTTCCCCCAGTTTCTTCTGGATGTGTCTGCTGGCGGTTCCGATGGGACTGGGCGCAGGCGCGATAGATACGGCGCTCAACAACTATGTTGCGCTGCACTACTCCGCCAGCCATATGAACTTTCTGCACTGCTTCTACGGCATCGGCGTTACGGTCAGCCCGTACTTTATGTCGCTGGCGCTGGCAGGAGCTGGCAACTGGCGCGGCGGCTATCGTCTGGCCTTCTGGGTGCAGATCTGCATTTCGTGTGTGATGTTCATTGCGCTTCCTTTGTGGAATCGCGTCCGTCACGGTGCGCTTGCTGCCGAGGCCGAGGAAGAACCCGTGCGCACACTGAGCATGCGCGAAATGGCGAAGCTGCCTTCCGTTCGCGCTGTGTGGCTGGTGTTCATCACCTCCTGCGGCGTCGAAGTAACCACCGGCGCCTGGAGCAGCACCTATCTGGTGCAGGCCAAGGGCATGGCGCTGGACGCCGCTGCCCGTGCCGTGATGCTGTATTACTTCGGCTTTGCGCTCGGACGTCTGCTGTCCGGCCTGCTTTCCTCCAAGCTGACCAGCTGGCAATTGATCAAATACAGCGAAATCATCATGTTCGTCGCCATTCCATTCCTGCTTCTGCCGCTCGGTTCTTTCGTTGCAAGCATCTGCCTGTTCCTGATCGGCCTTGGCTGCGGTCCAGTGTTCCCGAACATGACGTATCTGACGCCTCTTAACTTTGGCCGCGACGTCAGTCAGTCGGTTATCGGCTCACAGATGGCTGCCGCCTACATCGGCATCATGGCGCTGCCGCCGCTGTTTGGCCTGCTTGCACAGTTCATCAGTGCATGGCTTCTGCCGCTGTACCTGCTGGTTATGATGGCTTTGATGGTCTATGCGACCCTCAGGCTGACTGCACAGATGAAAAAGGAAGGACGCTATCAGGGATGAAACCGATTCGAGCCGTATTGTTTGACATGGATGGTCTGCTTCTGGACAGTGAACGGCGCAACATGGAATGTGCCGCAGCTGTTGCAAAAGAGATGGGCTTTGAACTGGATATCCCCTCTCTTGCGCGCGTTGTCTGCGGCGTGCGCCGCGCAATGGCTGTGGAGACCTACGCCCGCTGCCTGCCTGAATGGGTTGATGCAGCAGCTTTCTACGACCGTAAAACCGAACTGATTCATGAGCGCCTGCAAACCGAAAAGCTTGGTTCCATGAAGGGCGCGGAAGAACTTCTGAAATGGCTGAATGCCCATGGAATCGCCTGTGTGCTGGCAACTGCCACAACGCGCGAATCGGCGGAGAAGAGCCTGCGAAGCGTCGGACTGTGGGAGTATCTTCCCTATCGCGTGACCGGAGATATGGTCACAAAAAGCAAGCCCGATCCTGAAAGCTACCTCAAAGCCGCCGAAGCCGCAGGCGCTTCGCCCAGCCAGTGTCTTGTGCTGGAGGACTCGTTCAACGGCATCCGTGCGGGCCGCGCTGCCGGCGCATACGTCGGCATGGTACCCGACACACTGCCCTATGATGAACTCTGCGCACCGTACTGCGACGCAGTATTCAGCGATCTCACCGAAGTAATCGACTGGATTCAGGCGGATTGACGCCTACAAAAATGACCGGAGAGCTGGTTGGCTCTCCGGTCATTTGTTATTTGCTCAGATGTTCCTTCAGCAGGAGGATGGCTTCCTCATAGCCGTAAAAGCCCTTGCCTTTGATCTGCGCAATACAGGCCATGGCCGGATAGCTGATGTGACGGAAACTCTCGCGGTCCTTGATATCGCTGATATGCACTTCCACAGCCGGAAGGCCCACCGCCTTGAGCGCATCCAGAATAGCGACACTGGTATGCGTATATGCCGCAGGATTGATCACAATACCGTCCGCATTCTGCCATGCGCTCTGGATGATATCCACCAGTTCGCCCTCATGATTGGACTGGTAACACTCCACCTCAATGCCCTCGCGATCGCACACCTCGTGGATATAGGCAATCAGTGTTTTGAAGTCCTGCTTTCCGTAAATGTCCGGCTCGCGGATACCGAGCATATTCAGGTTAGGTCCGTTGAGCACAAAGAGCTTCATCGAATCCCTCCTTGATTTTCCTGACGCATTCTTCCATGCCTGCGTCGTTTACGATGATCCGGTCTGCGCAGGCTGCATACATCGGAGCACGCTCCTGCCACATAGCTTCCAGCGCTTCGCGGTTTCTGGACAAAGGCCGTCCATCGGTGGAAAGCAGCTCCAGCGGACGTGTCAACTGCACGACCACACCGTTCATGCGCAGATAATCGCGGTTTGCTTCGCGTTTTACAGCGCCTCCGCCGGTGATGATCACCCGCCCTCCTTCGGAGCCAAACCGCTTTACCTGTTCGGCCTCGCGCTCGCGGAAACCTTCCTCGCCTTCTTTTTCAAAGATATCCGGAATGCTCATTCCGGCAGCTTTCACGATTTCCTCGTCCAGATCCACCGCAGGCATTCCAAGCTCCTGTGCAAGCATTGCGCCGATGGTGCTCTTGCCGCAGCCCGGCATACCGATCAATACCAGATTGGTGATGCTTTTTCGCAGTGCCTTTTCAGCCTTCCGAGCACGCTCGTCGCTCACCTTTTCACCTGTAAACAGTTCGCAGGCGCGAACCGCCTGATACACCAGCATACATAGTCCGCCTTCATGCGGAATACCAATCGTCTCCGCCTGCTGCAGAAGCTTTGTTCGAAGCGGATTGTATACCACATCCAGAACGCCCTGAAGTTTCGGAAGACGCTTGAGATCCACAGGTGAAGCATCCACCTGCGGATACATGCCCACCGGCGTTGTGTTGATCAGATAGGCAGCATCCGCATGCTTTTCAAGATTTTCATAGTTATTCTCGCCGGAACGCGAGATCACTACCGCTTCGCCGCCAGCAGCGCGCACAACCGCCTGCGCCGTCAGCGACGTACCGCCGCTGCCCAATATCAGCGTTTTCTTTCCTTCAAAGCAGATTCCTGCTCTCTGCGCCATCACGCTCATGCCGTACGCGTCGGTATTGTCGCCGTAAAGGCTTCCATCCGCCTGCCTGACAATGGTATTCACGCAGCCGATCCGGCGTGCCGTCTCGCCCATTTCACTCAGATACGGGATGACGTCCTTCTTATAGGGAATGGTCACATTGATGCCGTCAAAATCCGCGCGGCGCAGAAATTCATCCAGCTCCTCACGCGGCATCGGCCACAGCTCATAGCTGTAATCTGCCAGATAGCCGTGCAGCGTTTTGGAATGGCTGTGACCCAGCCTTTCGCCAATCAACCCAAACTGCTTCATACTCTTCCCTCAGATTTCGGAATAGCTGCCCAGATAGGTGAAAGTTTCCGGCCCTTCGTCCAGCTGAGACAGGAGCTGCAGCGCAGCTTCGTCATAGATCGAGGCATCGAGGTCAAAGTAGAACATAAATTCAAAGTCCGTACCGGCAATGGGACGGCTCTCCAGCTTGGTGAGGTTGAGACCGAGCGCGGAGAACTTGGCGATCATGCTGTACAATGCGCCTGGCTTGTGCTGAACATTGAGCATCAGACTCATCTTGTTGGCATCAGGATAGATTTCGAGATCCTTGGCGATACAGATGAAGCGGGTGAAATTGCTGTCGCTGTTGGAGATATCGGTCTTGATCACACTCAGACCGTAGAGGCTTGCGCAAGCAGGCGCAGAGATAGCTGCAATATCATTGCGGCCGGACTGGCTGACCATCTGCGCGGCCACGGCGGTGTTTTCAACCACAGTGACCTTGACGTCCTTCATGCCCTTGAGGAATTCGCTGCACTGGCCGATGGCCTGCTCGTGGCTGAGGATTTCCTTGACATCCTCCAGTTTCGTGCCGGACTTGGCAAGCAGCCGATGGTCGATCTTCAGCCGCACACCGCGCACAATGGAGAAGCGGTACTTGCGCATCAGGTCGTAGACCTCGGTCACAGAGCCATAGGAGCTGTTTTCAATCGGCAGCACGCCATAGCGGCACAAACCGCTTTCCACAGCCTGAAACACGCCCTCAAAGCGCTTGAAATACATGATGCTGGGCAGGCTGAAGAGCTTGTCGCAGGCCTGCTGGCTGTACGCGCCCTCCACACCCTGACAGGCTACGATCGCCTGTTTGGGAAACAGTTTGGGCGTGGATTCAATGGCGCGCGCGATGTGATTGGTCAATTCCGTGCGCTGGGTCATGTACTGCTGCTGATAGCTGCGGCTCAGGTCAAACAGCGTATTGTACAGAAGCTTGACATACATCGCCATTTCATCGCTCACGGCAGCGGTCTGACGGTTCAGTACCTCGCGTTCGCGGGCAGGATCAAACACGGGCAGGCCGTTTTCCTTTTTGTACTTGGCAATTTCCAGCGCCACATGCATGCGGTCGTCAAACAACTTGACCAGCTGGGCGTCGATTTCGTTTATCTGCTTGCGGAGATCCTGAATATCCATGGCGATACCTTCCTTTCCGACTCACTTGGAAATGGCTTTATCAACGATGGACGTTAGCTCAGCCACGTCCATTTTGGTCAATCTGCAATGTCCGATGCGTTCCGGAAGCACGAAGGTAAGGGTGTTCCCGGCTCTTTTTTTATCCGAAAGCGCAACGCTGCACAGTTCATCCGCGCTGTAGCTCGCTGAAACAGGCAGCCGATTGGCCTTGAGGCATTCCTCGATGCGTTCGCAGACTGTTTCATCGCACAGGCCGGTTTTGGCTGCAAGACGCGCGGCATATACCATACCGATAGCCACGGCGTGTCCGTGAGAAATCGTGTACTGACTGCACTTTTCAATAGCATGTCCCAGCGTATGACCGAGATTGAGCAGCTGACGGCTTCCCGTATCGCGCTCGTCCTCCGCCACCAGTTTCGCCTTGGCCCTGACGCAGGTTTCAATTACGGAAAGCATTTCCGCGTGCCATTTTCCATCCTTGAGAAGCTCAAACATGGCCTCATCGCCCAGAACGCCGTATTTGATGACCTCTGCCACGCCGTCTGCAAGCTGTTCGGGCTTGAGCGTCCACAGCGCATCAGGATCACACAGCACCTTCACCGGCTGATAAAACGCGCCTGCAAGATTCTTTCCCGAAGGAAGATTCAGCCCTGTTTTTCCGCCTACGCTGCTGTCGACCATCGCAAGAAGCGTGGTGGGAATCTGCATGAACTTCACGCCGCGAAGATAGCTCGCCGCAGCAAAACCGGCCATATCGCCCACAACGCCTCCGCCCAGAGCCACAATCACGTCCGAGCGGGTCAGCTGGTTCTGAGAAAGAAAATCCAGCATCGTACCCCAAACAGCGAGGTTCTTGTTCTCTTCGCCATGCGGCATGGCAAACCGGCACACTTCAAATCCACTCTGTTTGAGCGAGTATTCGACCTGCTGCCCGTAAAGCGCGTCCACCGTATCATCCGTCAGGATGGCCGCTTTGCATGTTCTGCCAAGCGTCTGTTTGAGGATCTCGCCTGTCTCGGCAAGGAGTCCTCGCTCAATCAGCACGTCATAGGGTCTGCCAGCAGCCACGTGCACGGTTTTCACGGTTATTCACCCTTTCTGTCCACAATCTCCTTGCGCTCCGCGCCTTCGCGAAGAAGCGAGGAAAGCCTTTCGGCATTGGCATCTGTCAAGGCGTCACGGTATTCGTTCAAATGAGCAATCAACGCGTCCAGCTCGCTCAGCAGCGGTTCGCGATTGAGCAGGAACAATTCCGTCCACATGGCTGGATTCAGCCTTGCCACACGCGTCATATCGCGGAAGCTGCCAGCGGAAAATCCATGATGCTTCATAGCTTCCGGACTCTTGACATAAGCGCTGGACACCACATGCGCCAATTGTGAAGTGTAACTGATCACCCTGTCGTGTTCCTCGGGCGAAGTCATGACCACCTGCGCAAAGCCCAGTTCGCGGAAGAAATGCTTCAATTCCGCAAGCGTCTGAATGGATGTACCCGGAGGCGGCGTAAGAATCATCGAAGCATTCTGAAACAGCGCTGCCGTGGCATGATCGAAGCCGGAATACTCAATACCAGCCATAGGATGACCGCCGACAAACAGGAATCCATGTTCCTTTGCCACTTCAAACAGCGGCTCGCATACCGCACGCTTTACGCCGCAGAGGTCAATTACCATCGTGCCGGGACGGATTCCTTCTGCGTTCTGCTTCACATACTCCACCGCCGCCGTCGGCCAAGTGGCAATGAACACCATATCGCAGATCGGAAGGCGTTCCGGCGTAAGTTCTGCGTCGATGGCTTCCAGCAGCTTGGCCTTGAAAACAACGTCGCGACTGGTGTCCATGCCCAGCACATTGTGCTGAGGCATGAGCTTTTTGATGGTTTTTGCCATCGAACCGCCGATCAGGCCCAGACCGATGATTGCGATGTTCATCAGCGAACCTCCTCAGCAGGCTTGTAGGCATGCGGCAGAATAGCGTTAACCGCGTTCATCACGTCGGCAAAGGCTTCCGGCGTCAGGGACTGTGCGCCGTCGCACAGAGCTCGCTTGGGGTTGTTGTGCACTTCGATCATCAAGCCATCCGCGCCGCAGGCCGTCGCCGCCATGGCCATGGGCTTGACCATCCAGGAGATGCCGGTGGCGTGGCTGGGGTCGATGATCACAGGCAGATGGGAGAGTTTCTTGAGCAGCGGAACAGCGGACAGATCCAGTGTGTTGCGCGTAGCGGTCTCAAAGGTACGGATGCCGCGTTCGCACAGGATCACCTGCTCGTTGCCGCCGGCCATCACATATTCTGCGCTCATGAGCAGCTCCTGCAGGGTGTTGGCCAGGCCGCGCTTGATCAGGATCGGCTTGCCGGTATGACCCAGTTCCTTGAGCAGCTCAAAGTTCTGCATGTTGCGCGCGCCGACCTGAATCACGTCCACCTCGTCAAAGAGACTCAGCTGGCTGAGGTCCATAATTTCGGTTACGACCGGCAGCCCCGTCAGCTTCTTGGCCTTCAGAAGCAGTTCCAGACCATGTCCGCGCAGGCCCTGGAAGGCATACGGAGAAGTACGGGGCTTGAACGCGCCGCCTCGAAGCATGGTTGCACCGGCGGCCTTGACCGCCTGTGCGATTTCACAGACCTGCTCTTCGCTTTCGATGCTGCAAGGACCTGCGATCACGCTGAATATGCCTCCGCCCACCTGCGTGCTGCCTACGGGAATCACCGTGTCTTCCTCATGGAACTTACGATTGGCGCTCTTGTAGGGTTCCTGAACGCGCTTGACGTCCTCCACGATGTCCAAAGCACGCAGAAGATCGATATCGACATGGGACGTATCGCCCACCAGACCCAGAATGGTGTGCATCTGTCCCTCCGTGGGATGAATGGACAGATTCATGTTTTCAAGCCACGCCATCAGATTATCAAGCTGTTTGGGATCCGGATTCTTCTTCAGGATAACGATCATGGTGTTTCCTCCTTCGGTTCAAGAAAAAACCCCCGCGGCATTGAGCCGCGAGGGTTCTGCTTACATCCTAAGCTTACTCACACAGCACAACGCAAAAGAGCCTTACGCGCAAACGTAAAGCTAAAGTAGAAAAAATAAGCCGAACCGGAAACCCTGTGCTGTCTCATCCGATCCGACCTCCTTTTGCCTGCAATGTTGTTGTAAGAATAGCACCATCCGTGAGCAAAGTCAACTGCGGCTGGCAAAAGAACAACGAAAAAGCAGGAATGATTGGAAACGGCAGAGAATCCATACAACGTTTTTCGTTTTAGGAGGCAAATCTATGAAAGCAAAAGTTTTCCGAACGCTCTTTTTCAGCCTGCTGCGTATCAGTGCCTTCACCTTCGGCGGAGGTTTTGTTATTATCCCGCTTCTGCGCAAACAGTTTGTCGAAAATCTTGGCTGGCTCACAGAGGAGGACATGCTGGATATTGTGGCCATGTCCCAATCCTCGCCGGGCGCGGTCGCCATGAATGCCGCCGCGCAGATCGGACATCGTGTCGGAGGCGTTCGCGGCACGCTCTGTGCTGTTTTTGCAACGGTGATCCCGCCGTTTGCGTGGATCAGCCTGATTTCGCTTTGCTATGATGCGTTCCGCACATCGCCCGTGGTGGATGCATTCCTTCGCAGCATGCAGCCGGCGGTTGCTGCTGTGATCCTGTCTGCAGCCCTTTCCATGCTCAAGCCCATCCGTCAGAGAAAGAAAGCGTCCTCATGGATTCTCTTTGCCGGCGCACTGGCGCTTGGTCTGGCCGGACTGAATGTGGTTTGGATTCTCTTGTGCGGTGCAGTTTTCGGCGTGCTGACTACTCTGATGGAGGTGAAACGCCATGCTGCTTGAACTGTTTCTGAGCTTTCTGAAGGTAGGCCTTTTCAGCTTCGGCGGCGGAATGGTTGCCATCACGCTGATTTCACAGGAGATTGTAACCCGGCACGCATGGCTTAACGCCAGCGTTTTCAACGACCTGATCGCCATTGCTGAATCCACCCCTGGACCGATTGCCGTAAATGCCGCCACCTTTGTGGGCATGCAGCTTGCAGGTATTCCCGGAGCAATCATCGCAACGATTGCCGCCGTTCTGCCCGGCTGCTCCATCGCTTTCACACTCGGACTTCTTCTCCAGCGCTACCGTAAACTTTCTGCTGTTCAGGGCATCATGAACGGCCTGCGTCCGGCAATTGTAGCCGCTATCTTCGTCGGAGGTTTTACGGTAACGCGAAACGCACTTTTCATTGCCGGACAGCTGAATCTCAGTGCAGTCGACTGGCTGTCTGTTGCAACCTTTGTGATCTGCTTTCTCCTTTCGCGCAAAACCAAAATCAGCACTGTTGCTCTGATTCTGGGCGGCGGCGCAGTCGGCGGCATCATCCGATTGATCTTCGGCCTGTAAGAGCATCAAAAATGACCTGTGAAGCATCTGCCTCACAGGTCATTTGTTATTCCATCATATTTTTCACATTGAGTCCTGCTGCCTTGACCGCATTCTTGCGCTCACCCTTAGCGATCAGCTCTTCCATGCTCTCGCGCAGGCTGAGTCCTCGCACAAGGCCGTCGAAAAGCTGTGCTTCCAAAGAAAGCTCGCACTTGCCTGCTTCAGGCTCAGAAACATCCTCGGCAGCCCAGCTGAACACAATGCAGTACTCGCCCTTTTCAGCCTTGGGATTGTTTTCGATGTCCGCCAGCACTTCTGCAATTGTGCCGCGTACGGTTTTTTCGTACTTCTTGGTCAAATCGCAGCTGGCGCTGACAAGCGTGTTGGGCAGAATCTCCTTCACCACGGCGAAGAGATCGGCCACGCGGTGAGGCGATTCATGCACCACAGCCAGTTTGGAGTGGCGTGCCATATCCAGCAGTTTCTCCTTCAGCTCGCCTTTCTGCCGGGGAAGGAATCCATAGAAGGTGAACTCGGTCATATCAAAACCGCTCACGCTGAGCGCAGAGGCCATCGCCGTAGGTCCCGGGACTGCCAGCACTTCAATTCCAGCCTTTACAGCTTCAGCCGTCAGAATGCTGCCCGGATCGCTGATACAGGGCGTACCTGCGTCGGTGGTCACAGCCACGTCGATGTTTTCCGCCAGCATTCTTTCCACAATCTGCACAGCCTTGCTGCGCTCGTTGTGCTCGTGACAGCTGGTCAGCGGTGTATGGATGTCAAAAGCATTGAGCAGTTTCTGCGTAACACGGGTATCCTCAGCCGCGATCAGAGATACATTTTTGAGCGTTTCCACAGCGCGGGGCGTCATATCGCCCAGATTGCCAATGGGCGTGGCTACCACATACAAAGTCGCCATTTTTACGCCTCCTGTTTGCGCTCGAACACGCGCAGCTTGGCACTGCGGGCACGGGTGTTGTCGGTGGTTTCATTCTTGGAGGGCTTTACGGCGCCGCCTGCCAGCGCCTTGCCCAGCGGCTTCCTGCCGCAGACGCACACCGGCATTTTCGGCGGACAGATGCAGGGATTTTGCAGCCTGCGGAAGGTATTTTTGACAATGCGATCCTCCAATGAATGGAAGGTAATAACCAGCAGTCTGCCGCCGGGTGCAAGCAGATCCACGAAGTCACACAGCGCCTGTTCCAGCGGAGCCAGTTCATCATTGACGGCAATACGCACCGCCTGGAAGGTCCTGCGGGCAGGATGACCGTCGTCCTTGCGGCGCACAGCCTTGGGGATGGCTGCATCCACCACTGCCACCAGATCGCCGGTGGTGAGGATGGGCTTCTGCGCCCTCTTTTCCACAAAAACCTGTGCAATGCGCGCAGCCCACTTTTCCTCGCCGTAGTCGGTGAGAATACGGCGGAACTCATTCTGATCAATCGTTGCCAGGTACTCAGCCGCCGTCATGCCCTGAGACTTGTCCATGCGCATATCCAGAGGCGCATCTTCATGATAGCTGAATCCGCGGCCGCCCACGTCAAGCTGATGGGAGCTCACGCCCAGATCCAGCAGCGCGCCGTTGAGCAGAGGCGCTCCGGCACCGCCAAGCAATTCCTTTGCATCATGGAAATTGCCATGAATTGCGCGGAAGTTCGGATAGTCCTTCAGGCGTTCAGATGCGGCGGCAATGGCCTCCAGATCACGGTCAATGCCATACAGGCTCGCCGTGCCGCCGGACAGGCGCAGGATGCCCTCGCTGTGTCCGCCGCCGCCAAGCGTGCCGTCGGCATATACGCCGTCAGGCTGCGGATCCATCCACTCCATCACTTCGTCAAACAGAACCGGAATATGGTGAAAATCGTTGCTCATGCTTCCTCCGACGTGTCAAGTCCGAGCGCGTTCACAAGGAAGCGCACCCATGCCTTCTTGGTTTCGCCCGTGGTGGACGGTTTCAGTTCGACGCCCTCCTCCATGAAGGAGGTATCGTCCAGTTCCTTCGACAGCGAGTCCAGCGGCCATCCGGGACGGCGCGCTGCAACCGGCGTATCCAGCATCCAGAAGGCGGCCTCACGCGCATCCTCCTTGGACTTCATGAAGGTTGTCACCCCTTCAGGCGTTTTCACGGCAAAGCCATCCAGATAATACGACAGCACTTTGCCGCCAAGGCTGTGAATCAGCTGGCTGTAATGTTCGATCATCGCTTCGTCATCCAGCCTGACGCCATGTGGCGTGCGGATGTGCAGACCCGGCTGACGCGGATCATTAAGCGGCAGCGCGTCGAAATACAGACCGGCGTCATTGCAGATCACATAATCGGCAAACCTGCCGTAAAACGCAGCTTTCACGGCTGCATTTTCCGCTGGATTGCGCCCCATCTCCTCCGGTTCCGCCGTGATGTTCAAATCACGCAGCGTCACAAATTCGATGGGATAACCGGCTAGCACCTGCTCAAACAGCCTGAGCTTAGACGGGTTGGTTGTGCCGATTAAAACCTGCATTTCCATTCTCCATTCAATCAAATACCGGTCGTCGGAAGGCGATACCGACAAGCGAGCCGGGAGGCCCTCCGCCGACCGGCGGTATAAGTAGTATCCAAAAGTGATCCGTTCAAGCCCCTGCGTGAAGCGCAGTCCGGGGTGCAGGGGCTCAGCCCCTGCTTAGCCCTTCAGATCAGCAATGCGTGCAATCAGGGATTCCAGCATGCTCTGATTGGTTGCCAGCTTGGCCTTTTCCTGCTCCACCAGATGCGCGGGAGCCTTGGCGAGGAAGCCGGGGTTGTTCAGCTTGCCGTTGGCACGGGCGATTTCGCCTTCGAGGTTCTTCTTTTCCTTCTCGAGGCGGGCGATTTCCTTTTCGAAGTCGACCAGTTCGCCCAGCGGGATGCGGATCTCGCCGGCAGCGCAGACAGCGCTGACAACCTTTTCACCGGCCAGAGCATCCTTGCCGCCGATGGCAGCATCGCTCACATACGCCAGGCGCTGCAGATAGGGCTCAGCGATGGCGAGGGTCTCCTCCCAGCCAGCCTCGGGAATGAGGGTGACGTGGGTGCGCTTGCCAGCCTGCACGTTCATCTCGGCACGCAGGTTGCGGATGGCGCGGATGATCTCCATCAGGCCTTCCATCTGACGTTCTTCGGCTTCGAAGGCGTAGTCAGCCTGCACTTCAGGCCACTTGGCGGTGATCAGCAGGCCCTCGTGAGCGGGCAGGTTCTGATACACTTCCTCGGTGAGGTAGGGCATGAAGGGATGCAGCAGCTTGAGGATGGATTCGATCACATACACCAGCACGCCGCGCACATTGTTCTTCTGCTCCAGATCGTCGCCCATCAGGCGGCCCTTGGAAAGCTCAATGTACCAGTCGCAGAACTCGTTCCACGCAAAATCGTAGATGTTCTGGGCAGCGATGCCGAAGTCGCCCTCTTCCATGTGCATGGAGATCTCGGCGATGACCTTGTTGAGGCGGCTGAGAATCCACTTGTCGGGCAGCTGCAGCTTTGCAGAATCGATCGCTTCGCGGGTTTCGGTATTCATCAGCACGAAACGGGAAGCATTCCAGATCTTGTTAGCGAAGTTGCGGGCACTTTCGACCTTTTCGTCGGAGTAACGGGTGTCGTTTCCGGGGCTGACGCCCATGGCCAGAGAGAAGCGCAGCGCATCGGCGCCGTACTTGTCGATGACCTCGATGGGATCAACGCCGTTGCCCAGAGACTTGGACATCTTGCGGCCCTGTTCGTCGCGCACGAGGCCGTGGATGAGAACCGTCTTGAAGGGCGTCACATCCATCTCTTCCACGCCCATGGTGATCATACGGCTGACCCAGAAAGTGATGATGTCGTAGCCGGTCACCAGCACGTCGGTGGGATAGAAATACTTGAGATCTTCGGTGTTCTCCGGCCAGCCCAGCGTGGAGAAGGGCCACAGAGCGGAGGAGAACCAGGTATCCAGCACGTCCTCATCCTGATGGATATTGTGGCTGCCGCACTTGGAGCAGCAGGACGGATCATCGCGCAGAACCATCATTTCGCCGCAGTCTTCGCAGTACCACACGGGGATGCGGTGGCCCCACCACAGCTGGCGGCTGATGCACCAGTCGCGGATGTTTTCCATCCAGTTCATATACTGCTTGGAGAAGCGCTCGGGCACAAACTGGGTCTTGCCGCTGGTAACGGCCTCGATGGCAGGCTTGGCCAGGGGCTTCATGTCCACGAACCACTGCTTGGAAATCATGGGTTCGATGGGCGTCTTGGAGTGACGGTAGCACACGCCCACCTCATGCTTGATGGGCTCAACAGCCTTGAGCAGACCCAGCTCGGTCATGTCGGCAACGATGGCCTTGCGGGCCGCGTCGGTGGTCATGCCGGCGTACTTGCCGCAGTCCAGCACTTCGGGCTCATTCTTGCCAGCCTTGCCGGAAGCAAGCAGCTCTTCATAGGCAGCCCTGTCGGCAGCGCCGGTCATGTGGCCGTCATAGGTGAACACGCGCACGAGGGGCAGTTCGTGGCGCTGGCCTACTTCGTAGTCGTTGGGGTCGTGGGCAGGAGTGATTTTCACCACGCCGGTGCCCTTTTCCATATCGGCATGCTCGTCGCAGACGATCGGAATTTCCCTGTTGATGAGCGGCAGCATCACATGGCAGCCATGCAGATGTGCATAGCGGGGATCCTCGGGATTGATGGCAACAGCGGTATCGCCCAGCATGGTCTCAG
>JAGBBE010000197.1 GCA_017938645.1 Clostridia bacterium | reverse complement strand
ATTGCCGACCGTACGGATTACGACCTGACCCAGCATCAGAACCACTCCGGCAAGGGCATGGAGTATCTGGATCCCATGACCAACGAGAAGTTCGTGCCCTACTGCATCGAGCCTTCCCTCGGCGTGGACCGCATGGTGCTGGCCTTCCTGTGCAACGCCTACGAAGAGGAAGAGCTGGAAGGCGGCGACGTGCGTACCGTTATGCACCTGCATCCCGCGCTGGCTCCCTACAAGTGCGCCGTGCTCCCGCTGCAGAAGAACAAGCTGGGCGGCCTGGCCACCGAGATCTACGAAGAGCTGAGCAAGCACTTCATGGTCGAGTACGACGAGACCGGCTCCATCGGCAAGCGCTACCGCCGTCAGGATGAGATCGGCACCCCCTTCTGCATCTGCGTCGACTTCGAGACCGAAGAGACCCAGTCCGTCACGGTGCGCGACCGCGATACCATGACTCAGGAGCGCGTGAAGCTGGCTGATCTGCCCGCCTACATCCAGAGCAAAATGACTTTCTGATTCCATTGAAATCCTGTCAGAGGCTGCCCGCGCGGCAGCCTCTGATTTCATCATGAAGGAGTTTTCCGATTATGGGCAACATCATTGCGCAGTGCTGGCACAAGTGCGACAGAAGAATGCTGACGGCATCCGCCGTTCAGGGCGCGCTGTTTTCCATCGCCACGGTTCTGGGAACGCGGATGAAAGCGCACGGCACGCTGGCGGGGTTCGGCATGGGGCAGATTGCGCTGGCCGTGCTGTTCACAGCGGTGTACGCCGCCGCGCTGTATGGACTGTTCAGCCTGATGAACCGCGCAAACCGTGAGAAGGAACCCAAGAAAGAATCGCTTTTCAGCAAAATTACGGGCAACTGGTTCGTGGTTTTTGTGCTGCTTCTGGCCTGTTGGGTTCCGGTATGGCTGGCGTTCTGGCCTGGATTGTTCACGTCGGATACGCTCACGCAGTTCTATTCATATTACAATGAGGAGCTGTCGTCGCACTATCCGCTTCTGCATACGATCTTTCTGGGCTGGGTGATGATGCTTGGCATCGACATGCATCCGGAAGGCGCGGCTACGTGGGGCGTGGCGATCTACTGCGGCATCCAGCTGGTGTTGGTCGCCGGATGCGTGGCCTATGCCTGCGCATGGATGCGCCGCAGAAAGGTGCCGCTTTGCGCAAGGCTCATTGTGTCGCTTCTGTTCATGCTCAGCCCGTTCTATGCGCCGTGGGGATTCTATCCGGAAAAGGATGTTGTGTTCGGCGTGATGGTGCTGGTGTTCTGCCTTCAAGTGGCGGATCTGTGGACGTTTGGCCTGAAACCCCTGCGGGTGATTGCTTTTGTCCTGATCTCGCTGCTGATGATGTTCATGCGCAACAACGGCGTGTATGCGCTGGTGCTGCTTGTGCCTTTTGCCATCCTGTGGGCGAAGGGCAGGCGTGTGAAGATCGGTGCGCTGCTGTGTGTGTGCATTGCGCTGTTCCTTGCTCTCAACAGTCTGCTGATTTCGGTTCTGTATGCCGAGAAGGGCAGCAAGGTCGAAATTCTCTCCACGCCGCTGCAGCAGATTGCGCGCACGCTGAGGGATCATCCCGAGGCCATCGAACTGGACGAGGACGGCGTGCTGGAAACGCTTTACGGCGATGTGAATCCGGCTGATCTGTACACCGAATGGTGCTCTGATCCCGTTAAGTGGGACGTGGATTACGATCTGCTGGACGATTACATTCCCGACCTGCTTCATCTGTGGGCCAAAATGTGCGCAAAGTATTTCCCGACCTTTGCAGATGCCTTTGTGGTGCAGAACCTGCCCTATATCCTGCCGGGCTGCAACATGGCGAGCAACTTTGACCTGTTCGTGGTGCAGGGCGAGTGGTTCCCCATTGAGAAGAATTCCTTCCTGCCCGGACTTCAGCAGATTTACGAAACCTACGACATCAACCGCGTGTTTATGGATGTGCAGGCTACGCGCATTTTGTCCGACCCGGCGGTGTTCGTGTGGCTGGCCATGACGGGCCTTGCGTATGCGCTGGTGAAAAAACGCTATGGTCTGGCTTCGGCGTTCGGTTTCCTCGTGGCTGTATGGTTTACCAGCCTGCTGGGCCCGATTGCGGTCATGCGCTATGTGCTGTGCCTGTACTATGCGGTTCCCGTATTGTGGGCTGCGCTGTTCATGCCTCAGAAAAGTTGAAAAGGAAACCCGGAACCATGCGGTTCCGGGTTTTCGTTATGCCTTTTGAGGACGGATGACAAACGCCAGAAGCACCGGTACGGCGTAGAAGAAGCCGAGCAGGTAACGGATGATGGCCACAGGCCCCAGCAGGCAGGTGATCCACAGCGCCAGCAGGAACGAAAGCGCGGTCATCAGCCGCCTGTCGCGGCGGTACACGGCCAGTCCCAGCATGGCGATGGTCAGCCACACCATAAAGCCCATGTCCGACAGAAGCCGCAGGCCGGGAATGCCAAACAGGGTCAGGGTTTCGTCATACTCCAGATAGACTTCCCGCAGATCCGGGAAATAGGAGTACTCTGTAATGGGATACATATCCATCTGCACCACGCCCAGGTCGAAGCGGTAGATCATGTCCGCATAGGGCAGGAAGTAGGGCAGGTTCTGCTCAAGGAAGGCTTCGGCGTAGGGATGGAAGTTCTTCGGCAGCATTCTCAGCCAGAATGCGATCAATTCGCCGGTGTTTTCCAGCAAAACCTCGTCGTCGAGGAACCACTTGACCGGATCGGCTACGGTAGGATCATACAGTTCCGCGATGCTCCCGCCATATAGATCGTCCAGAAGCATCTGTCCGTCCTCGTCGGGTGCGTCGGGGTTTTCCTTGACGGTGCGGGCGATCTGCTGCAGCGGAATGGAGAGCATCTCCACAGGATTTCCGTCTTCCGCCTCCACCGCATACGCCAGCGCATGAAAGCCTGCATAGTAGACCAGAACGCTTGCAAGCAGCAGCACGCTCAGCTTCACGCGCGCACCCCTGGCCCAGATCAGCACCAGCGGAATCAGCAGGATGACCGCATAGACGCCGTTGTTTCGGAAGAGCATCATCAGCGCGGCAATCACCACGAATACGACGGCGCGCACGGGATGAATGCGGACCTGTCCGTCGTCCTTCCACAGGTCGATGAGGTTGAGCACAAACAGAAGTGCAAGGCCTGCAAAGAGCACGTCCTTCTGCGCGCTGAAGGGCCAGAGCGAGTAGAACGGGAAGAGCGCAAACAAAAGCGTAATCACAATGCGCGTCCAAAGCGGCGCTTTGCGCTTGCGCAGCCACCGGCAGGCGCAGGCCAGAATGCCGGCCATCAGGATCATCTGCACCACGCTGTAGATGGCCAGACCCATCGAGGCGTCGCCGTCGAAGTTGTCCATGCCCAGCGTCATGCAAAAGCCCAATAGCAGCGTGTGAATCAGCGTGTGATGCGTGTTGTGCACCCAGTCCACATAGGTGAAAAACTGCGTGGCGGAGTCGGCCACAAACGTACCCGGCCAGAACGCCAGCCACACCGGAATCCAGCAGCCGAGGATGAATACGAAGTTAAACAGCCAGCTTCCGGTGATTTTGCTCACCCAGCCTTCCTTCGCCGGCGCAGGCCTGTCGGAAAGGCGGCCTGCCAGACGGAAAAGGAAAAACAGGATCACAGCAAAAAGAACTGTAAGTGCTGCGGCAGCCAGCGTGCCCAGCGCAAAGGAGGAAAGCGTCAGATCGGGTAGCTCGCCGGTGCGCTTGAGCGGCACGCCCAGCACCGTAAAGAGAGCAAACACGAAGCCCGGAACCAGCGCGCAGAGCCACAATCGGCGGTCGTTCCATTTTTCAGGCAGAGAGAATCGCTTCATCATGCCATCCCTCCGTTATTTGAACACCTGATAGATGCCGCACTTGAGATACTGCGTCTCGGGCGAGGCGAGCAGGATGGGATGATCCTTGCCCTGCGTGCGCCATTCGATCTGCCTCAGCTGCACGCGGGCGTCCTTCTGTGCGTCGAGGATCATCTTGTGGAACAGATCCGGCGTCACATGCTGGCTGCAGGAGCAGGTTACCAGGTAGCCGCCGTCCTTAACCAGCTTCATGCCGCGCAGGTTGATCTCCTTGTAGCCGCGCAGCGCGCCTTCCACGGCGGAGCGGGTCTTGGTGAAGGCAGGCGGGTCGAGGATGACCACGTCGAACTGCTCGTGAGAATCCTGAGCGGCGCGCAGATAGTCAAAGGCGTTGGCGCACTCGAAGCGCACGGTGTTTTCCAGACCGTTCAGGCGCGCGTTTTCCGTGGCGCACTCGCAGGCGAAATCGCTGATGTCTACGCCGATGACTTCCTTTGCGCCGTAGTGTCCGGCGTGCAGGGCAAAGCTGCCGGTGTGGGTGAAGCAGTCCAGAACGCGCGCATCCTTGACAAAGGGCGCGATGGCGGCGCGGTTTTCCTTCTGGTCGAGGAAGAAGCCGGTCTTCTGGCCTTCCTTTACATCCACCCAGAAGTGCACGCCGTTTTCGACCATTTCAATCTTGTCGGGCACTTCGCCGTAAAGAAGGCCGGTGGACTGCTCCATGCCTTCCAGTTCGCGCACCGGCACGTCGGAGCGCTCCCAGATGCCCATGGGATGCAGTTCCTCCACCAGCGCGTCCACGATGTCCTGCTTGAAGCGCTCCATGCCAAGGCAGAGCACCTGCAGAACGATCACGTCGCCGAAAGCGTCCGCGATGACCGCAGGCAGGCCGTCGGACTCGGCAAAGAGGAGGCGGCAGCTTTTCAGGTCGGCAAAGTGACGGCGGTAGTCAATGGCGCGCTTGACGCGGCTGTGGATCCATGCGGAGTTGATGCTCTCGTCGCGGCGGCTGAGCATGCGCAGACTGATCTGCGAGGCGGGGTTGTACACCGCCATGCCCAGAAACTTGTGGCGGCTGCTGAGAACGCGCACCACGCCGCCGGGCTGATGGGCACCCTCCACCGATTCGATATCGCTGCGGAACACCCACGGATGACCGCTGTGCACGCGCTGCTCTTTATTCTTGTGAAGATAGACGTTTGCCATGGAAACCTCCTGATTCGGGGAATATCGTTCAAATTATACCACAGATTCGTCCTCTGTGGTATAATGGCACGGAAAAAGCGCGAAAGAGAGGAAATACAGATGCGAAATATTGTGCTGGTCGGCATGCCGGGCTGCGGCAAGAGCACCATCGGCGTTCTGGCGGCCAAGGCGCTGACGATGGATTTTGTGGACACGGATCTGACTTTGCAGAAAATGGGCGGAAAGCCGCTGCAGCAGATGGTGGACGAACTGGGCACGGCGGGTTTTTCCAGGGCGGAGGAGGAGTGCATCTGCTCGCTGCATTTTGAAAACACCGTCATTGCCACCGGCGGCTCGGTTGCGCTGGAAAAGGGTGCGATGGAACATCTGCGCCGTGACGGCTATGTGGTGTTCATCCACCTGAGCTATGAAACGATCGAGCAGAGGCTTAGCAACATCAAAACCCGCGGCATCGCCATGGAGAAGGGGCAGACTCTGCGCGATTTGTACAATCTGCGCCAGCCCTATTATTTTGGCTGCGCCGACGCCATTCTGGAGGCTGATGGGCTCAATATTGAAGAAACTGTGGCAAAACTGGCAGATATTGTGCGTTCTTCCGCTTTTGAGCCTTGAAATCGTATCCGTTTGTGTGATATGATGGTTTCAGCAAAAAATCGTTCGCAAAACAACCATCATATCTTTTGGAGGCGTATTTCAAATGGAACGCATTTATCAGCACTTTGTGCTGGAAGGAAACCCTGTTTACTGCCAGCCTTACGGCAACGGCCACATCAATGATACCTATCTGCTCCTCACGGATATGCCGCACGCCTATATTCTGCAGCGGCTCAACACCCATGTGTTCAGGGATGTTCCGGGGCTGATGGATAACATCATCGCCGTAACCGACCATCTGCGCAAGTACGATCCGGATCCGCGCCATGTGCTCACGCTGGTTCATACTGTGGACGGCAAGCCCTATCTCGCCACGGAGGACGGCGAATACTGGCGCATGTATGAGTTTGTCACTGCCAGTGTCTGCCTTGAACAGCCTGAAAGCGTAAACGACATGCGTCAGGCGGGCGTGGCCTTCGGCCGTTTCCAGAGGCAGCTGGCCGATTTCCCGGCGGAAAAGCTCAACGAGACCATTCCGCAGTTCCACGACGTGCCTGCCCGCTTTGAGCAGCTGCGTCAGGCCATCCGCGAGAACCGCGCGGGCAGGCTGCATGAGGTGCAGTATGAAATGACCTTCTTTATGCTGCGAGAGGAGGAGGCCAGCCGCATCGACAAGATGAAGGAGCGCGGCGATCTGCCCCTGCGCGTTACCCACAACGACACCAAGCTGGACAACGTGATGCTGGACAAGGTGCTGCACATGCCGCTTTGTGTCATCGACCTTGATACCGTGATGCCGGGACTTTCCGTGCTGGACTTCGGCGACGCCATCCGCGGCGGCGCATCCACCGGCGCGGAGGATGAAACCGACCTGCGCAAGGTGTCTCTGTCGCTGGATCTGTTTGAGGCCTACGCCAACGGCTACCTCAGCACCTGCGGAACCAGCCTTACGCAGAACGAGATCGAAACCCTCGCTATGGGCGCCAAGACCATGACCATCGAGTGCGGCGTGCGTTTCCTGACCGACTATCTCAACGGCGACGTGTATTTCCATACCACCCGTCCGGGCCAGAACCTCGACCGCTGCCGCACCCAGATGAAGCTGGTGGAGGATATGGAAGCCAAGTGGCAGAGCATGCTGCAGATTATCAAGCTGGCTGCAAGGTAATCAACGTCGAAAAAGCTCGCTCTGCGATCTTTTCCGCCGGATACTGCAGGAATGTTTGCGCGTAAACGCGCAAACTCCCCGCCCCGTCGGCAAAGCCGCCGGATACGAAAGCAATCAGAGGGGCTGAGGCCCCTCCGATACCTCCTGGATGAGTTTTTGAGATAAGCAAGGTAAAATCATCCTGTATGTCGAATATTCACTGCCGCAGTATTTTACACTGCGGCAGTTTTTGTGATCATGAAAGGAGCGCTTCCATGCCGATTCCACGCACACTGGGCATCCTTGCGCATGTTGACGCAGGAAAGACCACGCTTTCGGAGCAGATTCTCTACCGCACCGGCGCAATCCGTGCGCTGGGACGGGTGGATCATGGCGACACGGCGCTGGATACCGACCTGATCGAGCGCGAGCGCGGCATCACCGTGTTCAGCGATCAGGCGTGGTTTGACTGGAACGGCAGGCGCTTTACGCTCATCGACACGCCCGGTCACGTCGATTTTGCCGCCGAGGCCGAGCGTGCGCTGACGGCGCTGGACATGGCCGTGCTCATTGTGGACGGCGGTTCCGGCGTGCAGGCGCATACGGCGGCGCTGTTTGAACTGGCCCAGACCTATCATGTGCCGACGGTTCTGTTTGTCAACAAAACCGATCTGCCCTCCTATGACGCTGATCGGCTGGAAAAGCAGCTGGCTTCCCGTCTGAACGCAAACTTTGTGGAGATTTTGCAGGGCGCGCCGGATGCAGAGCAGCTGGCGGTTCTGGACGATGCATTCTGCGAGCGCTACCTCATGGGAGAAACCGATGAAAACGACGCGTGGCAGTCGCTTGCGGCGCTGTTTGCCCAAAGAAAGGCGTTTCCTGTGCTCAAAGGCGCGGCGCTGAGCGGTCAGGGCGTGGAAGAATTGCTAAGCGCGCTGGAGCGTCTGGCGGGCGATGAAAAGGCGGACGATTCCGTATTTGACGCGCTGGTCTACAAGGTGAGGCGTGAAACGAACGGCGACCGCGTGGTCTATCTCAAGATCAAAAGCGGCACGCTGCGTGCCCGTGATGCCTTCCGCTTTGGCGATTCGGTGGAGAAGGTGCACCAGATCCGCCTCTACCGCGGAGCGTCCTATACCACATGCGATGAGGCGCATGCGGGCGACACCGTGGGCGTGACCGGTCTTTCCACACCGCGCTGCGGCGACCGGATCAGCGGCGACACGCTGAGAGACAGCCTGAGCATGCGGATAACGCCCGTGCTCAGCGCGCGTGTGGAGCCTCCGCAAGGCGTGGCTCCGGCGGTGCTTCTGGAAAAGCTGCGCATCCTTGAGGATGAGGAGCCGATGCTGGGCGTCGCATGGGACGCCGCGCACAGCGCCGTAACCGTGCAGGTCATGGGCACCGTGCAGACCGAGGTGCTCACCCAGCTGATGGAAAACCGTTTCGGCATGAAGGTGCGCTTTCTGCCGCCGCTGGTTTTGTATAAGGAAACCATCGCGTCTCCCGTGGTGGGCTGCGGACATTATGAGCCGCTCAGGCACTACGCCGAAACCCATCTGCTCCTTACGCCGGGCAAGCGCGGCAGCGGCATCGACTTTGACAGCCGCTGCCATGTGGATGACCTGACCATCAACTATCAGGCGCAGATCCGGTCGCATGTTTTTGAACGCGTGCACAAGGGCGTGCTCACTGGTTCACCGCTGACGGATATTCACTTCAGCCTCCTTTCGGGACGGGCGCATCTGAAGCACACCGAAGGCGGAGATTTCCGCGAAGCCACCTACCGCGCCATCCGTCAGGGCCTGATGAAGGCCGACTGCGTGCTGCTGGAGCCGTTCTACCGCTTTGTGTTCACGGTTCCTGCGGACTGCCTCGGCCGCGCAATGACGGACATCACGTCGATGTTCGGCACCTATGACGCGCCCGAACATCTGGGCGATGAAGTACGCATCTCGGGCCGCGGCCCTGTGCGCACGTTCATGGACTATCCCACCGCGCTTCGCGCCTACACCCACGGCAAGGGCGGCGTGCAGCTGCAGCCGGACGGATACGATCTGTGCCACAACCGCGATGAGGTCATTGCTGAAATCGGCTATGACTGCGGCGCGGATGTGCAGAACTCGCCCGGAAGCGTTTTCTGTTCCCATGGCGCAGGTTTTCTGGTAAACTGGGACGAGGCGGACAGCTGGATGCATCTGCCGGTTGAAAAAGCGGATTAACGAAAGAAGGAATTTGTACGGCTATTGTTGCTCAGCAGGTTGCGATTCTGGCGCTGTTTGCGCTCATCGGCTACATCCTGGCCAAAACCGGTCTGGTGGATGTGGCGCATGCCAAGCTATTATCCACGCTGGAAGTGTATGTCTGCTTCCCCTGCACGGTGTTCAAGACCTTTTCGGCCAACTTCACCGTGAGTTATCTCACCGAAAAGTATACGTGGATTCTGATCTCCGCCGTTATGCTCACTTCCGTAGCGGTCGTTGCGCGCAAGGTATCGCGTAAATTCAGCAAAAATCCCTACGAGCAGGACGTCTACTGCTACACCATGGTTGTGCCCAACACCGGCTACATCGGCTCCGCGCTGGTGGGCAGCCTCTACGGCCCGGCGGTTCTGCTCAATCAGATGATGTTCAACCTGCCCGTCACCTTCTACACCTACACCGAGGGCTACCGCATGCTCACCGGCGGCAAAAAGATGACGCTCAAACGCCTCGTCAACCCCGTGACCATCGCGATTCTGCTGGGCTGCGTGGTGGGCATCTTCAGCATTCCGATTCCGGGCGTGCTCATGGCCGTGGTGGATGGCTCCAACAACTGCATGGCGCCTCTGAGCATGATTCTCACCAGCATTGCAATTTCCGAATTTGATCTGAAGATTCTTCTCAAAAACAAAATGGTGTATCTGATGAGCTTTCTGCGCCTGATCGTTCTGCCCTTTGGCATGGCGTTTCTGGCTTCACGCTTCTTCAGCCGCGAGATCGTGCTGGCGGTCATTATGCAGTACGCCATGCCGTGCGGACTGAACACCATCGTTTTCCCCAAGCTGATCGGGGAAAATGTCGAACTGGGCGCCGGCATGGCGCTGATCAGCAATGTGGCGGCGATCCTGACCATACCGCTTTGCGTCGCGGTGTTCATGGGATAAAGAGCAAGGCCCGCATCCAATCCAAATGGATGCGGGCCTGTTTTTTTATTCTTCGCTTTGAAGAATTTCCATGAATTCTGCGCCGGTGATCGTTTCCTTTTCCAGAAGATGCTGAGAAAGGCGGTCCAGCAGCGCGCGGTCCTTCTGAAGGATGGCCACAGCCTTGGCATGCGCTTCAGCAATGACACGCTGCACCTCCGCGTCCACGCGCGCGCTGGTTTCGGGGCTGCACATCAGCGATGTATCCGCGCCGAGATAGGGATTGTTCACCGTTTCCAGCGCAACCATGCCGAATTGCTCGCTCATGCCGTAACGGGTGATCATGGCGCGTGCGGTCTGGGTGGCCTTTTCGATGTCGTTGCTCGCGCCGGAGGTAATCGAATCAAACACGATTTCCTCGGCAGCGCGTCCGCCGGTGAGGATAGCCAGCCGCCCCAGCATTTCCTCGCGGCTCATCAGAACGCGCTCGCCTTCTTCGATCTGCATGGTGTAGCCCAGCGCGCCGGAGGTACGGGGGATGATGGTGATTTTGTGAACGGGTGAAGCGTCCTTGAGACGGGCGGCGACCAGCGCATGGCCGATTTCGTGATAGGCGATGATCTTTTTGTCCTTTTCGCTGATTACCGCGCCCTTGCGCTGATAACCCGCGATGACCACTTCGACGCTTTCCTCCAGATCGGTCTGGCTCACGGCGGCGCGTCCCATGCGTACGGCGCGCAGGGCGGCTTCGTTGACGATGTTGGCCAGCTCCGCGCCGCTTGCACCGCTGGTGGCTCGACCGATGGTGTCAAAATCGACGTTGGAGTCCATCTTCACATTGCGCGAATGCACCCGGAGGATGGCCACGCGGCCCTTGAGGTCCGGAAGCTCCACAGGAATGCGGCGGTCAAAGCGTCCGGGGCGCAGAAGCGCCTTGTCAAGGCTTTCAGGACGGTTGGTCGCGGCGAGAATCACCACGCCTTTGGTGCCGTCAAAGCCGTCCATTTCAGTGAGCAGCTGATTGAGGGTCTGTTCGCGTTCGTCGTTGCCGCCGATGCCGCCCGCGCCGTCGCGCTTTTTGCCGATGGTGTCGATTTCATCGATAAAGACGATGCACGGCGCTTTTTCAGCCGCCTGCTTGAACAGATCGCGCACCTTTGCCGCGCCCATGCCCACGAACATCTCCACAAACTCCGAACCGGAAATGGAGAAGAACGGCACCTTGGCCTCGCCTGCCACCGCCTTGGCCAGAAGCGTCTTGCCCGTGCCCGGAGGGCCCACCAGCAGCGCGCCCTTGGGCAGCGATGCGCCGATGGATTTGTATTTGTCGGGATTGTGCAGGAAGTCCACAATCTCGGTAAGCGCCTCCTTGGCCTCGTCCTGTCCGGCGACGTCGGCAAAGGTTTTGCCAGTCTGACTTTCAACGTAGATCTTTGCATTGCTCTTGCCAAACTGCATGGCGTTGCCGCCCATCTTTTTGGCAAGCATGTGGCTGACCAGCTGGCCGATAACTACCATAAACAGAATCGGGAAAATCCAGCCCGTCAGGAAACTGAGCAGCGGTGAATCCTGCGTGGGAATCGCTGCAGTGAATTTTGCGCCGGAGCTGTGCAGACGGTCGACCAGATTTTCATCCGGCCACAGACCGGTTTTATACACGCCGGTTACGCCGGCGGCGTCCTTGGCGGTGAACAGGATCTGCTCGGCGTCCATGGCGACCTCTTCCACAGACCGGGCTTCAATCATGTTGAGGAAATCGCTGTAGGTAACCTCCGTCACGCGCGGCGAAAGCAGCGAGGGAAAGACCAGCGCGTTGAGCAGCATGATCACCAGCATCGCGATCAGATAGTAAAAGACAAGCGGCTTTTTCGGGGATTTGTTTTCGACCTTCATGTGTTTTCCTCCTTGGTTCAAAGGGTGTGCAAAACCCTTTCGAATCAATCATTCTTGAAGGAAAAACCACCTTCCTGCCGCATCATGGAAGCTTTACAGGGCGTTCACCGTGCGTCCACAAAAGTCAAAAAACGGACATAAATTCCAGAAAAATGCAACCGTTGGAGACTCCCGGGCGTCTGTATAGTGTAAAACGTTTTACACGACCTCACACAGGAGGAGAAAGATGACACAGTCGGAATGGAATCAACGCATCATCGGCATGCAGGACAGGCTGTACAGGATCGCCACCACCATCCTGCCGCAGATGTGCGACAGAGAGGACGCCGTACAAAGCGCCATTGAAAAGGCGATCCGCAAAAGAAACAGCCTCCGGGATGAACAGGCGCTGGACAAGTGGATGGCGCGCATTCTCATCAATGAGAGCTATGCCATTCTGCGCAGGCGCAAGCGCGAGACGCTCTTTGACGATCCGCCTGAGCGTGAATGCGAGCCGGATGCAAGACCGGAAGTCTACGAACTGTTTACATCGCTTGAGGAGAAGTACCGGCTGCCCATGGTTTTGTATTATGTGGAAGGATATCCGGTCGCAGAGGTTTCGGCGATCCTGCGGCTGCCTCAGGGCACGGTGAAGTCGAGGCTGCACCGCGGACGGCAGATCCTTCGCGGATTGCTGGAATTGGAGGAGGTACGCTGATGATGAATTTGAAAAACATGTACGGCAGCACGCCTGAACGTTTTCAGAGCCGCGTGCGCTATGCTCTTGCGCAGGCAGAAAGGAACGCCGCTTCTGCACACAGGCCCGTGTGGCGTACCGCTGTGCTCACGGCGCTTGTGATGGCGCTGGTTCTGGGCGTGGCGGCGGCAGCGCTGCATTCGCAGGTGGCGGAGTATTTCGGTCAATTTTATGGAGGCAGGCTCAGGGATGAACTGCTTGCGGGCAATATCGCGCAGGAGATGCACAGCACTCGCATTGGTGACGTAATCTATACGCTGGAGGAGGTTGTCTACATCGACAACGGGCTCTACGGTGTGGGACGCATCACGCCTGCTGAGGAAACCATCGTGCTGATGGCGGAGGATTATCAGGTAACTGACGCGGCCGGCTACGGCCTTTACTACGGCGAGGACAGCCGCGCGCCAGAGGGTGCGCCTACCTATGCCGATCGGGCACGGGAGAAGAATGGAAAAATCCTGATTGTATCCACCGTGCCCGAGGCGGTCGGCGTGGACGGAGGAACGGTGCTTCCGCTGGCTACAGCAGGATATTCCCTCTATCCGCAGATGGACGGAAGCATCGTATTCGCCTTTGAAATTCCCACAGGCGTGGCGGTGGAGGATGGTCAGGAGTATTTGATCCGCCTCTGGTCGTCCAACTGGGAGGTAACGCAGGACGGTCAGTGGCTGCGCGATGAAACAAATGATACCTATCTGGGCGAAACATGGGATGCGGTGGTAACGCCCGAGCGTGCAAAGGAGGAAGAGAAATGAGAAATTGGATTGCATGGCTTATGGCCGCTCTGATGCTGCTGAGCACCGGCGCAGTGGCGGAGGTCATTGTGCCCGAAGGCTATCAGCAGGAACAGCCTCTTCCTGTGTACCGCGCGGTTCACAGGTCAGTGGAGGAAGCGTCCTTCTTTGATAAGGCCGTGCCGGAACTGTTTCAGGATGGTGAATATAAGTATCAGAACGGCTCGAAGAGAAGCCGCTATGATATCTTCACCTTTGAAAATCAGGCGCAGCTGACGGTGGACAGGGAGTATGTCTGCTATCAGGAATATGACGGCGAGTACCGCATGATCTACGGCGAGGAGCCGGATAATCCCAGCGAACCCTTTCCGCGTCCATCCTTTGACGTGGAAATCGGCAGAATTGCGCATCAGGCGATCATCGACGCACGCTATGGCAAAGGCGAAGTGCCGGAACTGAAGAACCGTGAGCTTACCGGCGTTACGCTGGCGCAGGCGGATGAAGCCGTGCAGAAGATCCTTACGGCCATCGGCGCGGAAGGATATGAGCTGACCCTTGCGGTGGACATGGACGCAGAGCGCATCCGCGAAATGGGTCAGGCATATGTAGCCTATCACCAGACGATGTACAATGTCTTTGACCGCTACTACGATTTCACGCAGGCCACCGAGGCGGATGAAGGTTACTTCCTGTACTACAGCCGCTTTCTGAACGGCGTTCCGGCGGGCAATCCCGATTCTGTTTTTGAGGCGTATGCCTTTGTGAATTCCGGTGGGGTTGTGCTGTTTGAAATGCGGGATGATTATGCGCTGGGGGAAGTGGTGTCCACGCCCGAAAAGCTGCTGACGGCGGAGGAAATCGCCGACTGCTTTGAGAGGGACAATCCGCGCAGGATCAGGGATGGTTTGCTTGACCCGGAAATCACGTCTGTGAAGCTGATGTACTGTCCCATGCGCGCCGAAAACAAAAAGGACGGCATGGTCATGGCGCCTGCGTGGTATGTGACCTACGACTTCACCGACGGCAGCCGCACAGACGGTTGGGCGTGGTATTCCGCGCTGGATGGCAAAATGATCATGGACTGCTACAGCTGAATACACAAAAAAACTCCGTCCGAAAATGGACGGAGTTTTTTGTGTGTTACATCCGGCTCAGCTCGTCAGGCGACAGGCTGAAGCTGGGGACGAACTCGCGCATGAACTCATGCACCTCGGGCAGCGTGTTCTGGTTGATGCTGTCCTGAATGGTGAGTCTGGCCTGCGCAAAGTCACGGTTGCCCATCTTTTCCTCCTCAACACATTTGAGGTAGGCGCTGATGCGGTCGGCAGCCTTCACCAGCCGCCACTCGTAGGTGGTTTCATCCGGCGTGATGTAGGTGCGGAAGGCGGGCTGCATGTCCTCGGGCAGCATGCCGAGCAGACGCTCGCGCGCGTGCTCCTCCAGATCACGGTATGCGCCCTGGATTTCAGGAGACTTGTACTTGACCGGCGTGGGCAGGTCGCCGGTGATGACCTCGCTTACGTCATGGTAGAGCGCCAGCATCACCACATGCTCCGGGTCGATATCGCGCTGATGACGCGTCTTGCCGAGCACGGCCAGTCCATGCGCGATCAGCGCGGTCTGCATGCTGTGCTCCATATCGTTTTCCGGCACGGTGTTGCGCATCAGTCCCCAGCGGCGGATGAGCTTGAGACGGTCCAGATAGGCAAAAAAGTGATTCATACAGGGCTCCTTACAGCACGTTGGAGCTGGTGCACTCCACGTATACGCTGCCGTCCTTGCGGCGGGTCAGCTTGGCCTTGTTGCCGCAGCCGTCGTCAATGGTCATCTTTTCGATTTCATTCAGGGTCAGGAAGTTCACAACGTCGCTCTCCACAAAGGCAACCCAGTTCTTGCGGTCGCGCTGGGGCTTGTCGTTGCCTTCCATCATTTCTTCAATGCTCTTGCGTTCTTCGGCCATGTCGATCATGTCCCCTTTCTCAAATTGGGAACTTATCATACCGCATTTGAGCGGGAAACGCAAGTGTCAGAAGCCAGCGGATCAGAAACCAACAGGTTCGAAATCCGCTGCGCCGTGCTTGCAAAGCGGGCAGATGAAGTCCTCAGGCAGCTCGTCGCCCTCGTGGAAGTACCCGCAGATGCGGCAGACATAGCCGCGCTTGGGCTTCTCTTCAGCCTTCTTCTTAGGCTTTACATTGGCGTGATAGTAGCTGTAGGTCATGGAGGGCAGGGTGTTGAGCTTTTTGGTTTCGGTGACGAGGGCGATGAAGAGCACGTGCGTGCCGCAGTCGATGACCTGCTCCACCTTGGCGGAAAGCAGGGTGTTGGCAACGCCGTCGAGATAACGCAGACCGTTTTCGCTCACAGGATCGTCGGAACCGGCAAACTTGTCCACATCGCGGCCGGACTGGAAGCCAAAGCGGGTGAAAACGTCAAAAGGCGCGGATTCGTTGAGGACGCTCAGGTTGAGACGGCCATCCTTTGCAATGGCGTCGCAGGTGTGGTTGCTTTTATTCACACTCACCGCAAGGCGCAGGGGCGTTTCGGTCAATTGCATGATGCTGTTCAAAATGCAACCGCAGTCGCGCTGGCCGTCGTGGGCGGTGAGAACATACAGTCCGTAGGAGATGGAAAACAGGGCGGTAGGATCAAGGTTCATGAAAAAGCCTCCTTCAAAATCATTGTCTTAATTATATCATACCCGGCACAGATACTGGTGAAACGTATGTTTTGTGATATAATGGAATTTGAAAGGGAGATGATGCGCCTATGTGGCAGGAAATGTCCTACCCCGAAAACAAAAAGGAGCTGTATCAGCGGCTTATGATAGAGCTTCATGGCCTTATGGAGGATGAAGCCGACCTGATTGCCAATCTGGCCAATACGAGCGCACTGATTTTTAACGCTCTCAAGGATATCAACTGGGCGGGCTTTTATCTGATGAAGGACGGCATGCTGGTGCTTGGGCCTTTTCAGGGCAAACCTGCGTGCGTCCGGATTCCCGTGGGCCGCGGCGTGTGCGGCACCGCTGTGAAAGAAAAAGAAATCCAGCTGGTGTATGACGTGCACATGTTTCCCGGACACATCGCCTGCGACGCGGCCAGCAACAGCGAAATTGTAATCCCGCTGATTCGCAACGGTGAGGTAAAGGGCGTTCTGGACATCGACAGTCCGCTTGTGGGCCGCTTCAGCTTTGAGGACCTGCACGGGCTTGCAGCGCTTTGTGAAGTGCTTATCGAGGGCTGCAACTGGAAGTGACAAAAATCCTTCCAAAACGGTGTAAACACTTGCATTTTCGCGGCTTCCATCGTACAATAACCACGTCCTGCGATTCGTGTCAGGCAGAGTAGCTTCACGCGCGTTAAGTGTTCATGAACGGGGAGTTGTCATGGAACGAAGCCGGTTCCCGGCGCGGTGTGTGCGGCGCATCCCGCTGTCTTGGTGCTGCCTCCTGCGAGTCGACATACGATAACGGGAGGTTTTTGTTGTGCAAAAAAGGACTTCACGACATGTTTTCTCAACGGAAAAACTGGTAATCATGGCCCTGCTGGTGGCCCTGCAGGTGGTTCTGGGCAAAATCGTCCAGATCAATCTGGTTTCCAAGGAGTTTAACTTCGGCTTCCTGCCGGTGGCAGTGGCCGGAGCGCTGCTCGGGCCTGTGCCTGCCGCTGTGGTGGGTGCGCTGGGTGATCTGATCGGATCGCTGCTGTTTCCCACCGGCGCTTACTTTCCCGGCTTTACGCTCACCGGCGCACTGGTGGGTCTGGCGTACGGACTGGCTTTGTATCAGAAGAATGCCTCGTGGGTGCGTGCACTCATCGCCGCTGTTTCGGGCGCGGTGATCAACCTGCTGCTCAATTCCCTGTGGCTGAGCATGCTGTTCGGCAGCAAGACCTACTGGGGCTGGATCGTGGCGCGCGCCGGAACCTATCCTCTGGAGGCGGCTTTGCATACGGTGGTCATGTTCGCGGCCATTGCGGCGCTCAGCCGCGTCAAGCTGCCCGCTTCCATTCGTCTGAACGGAAAGGAAACGAAATGAGAGTCAGCAAAAAGGCTATTCTCGCCGGATTGGCGGAATTGTATCCGGACGCAAGGCCGGAACTGAACTTCTCCAATCCCTATGAAACCCTTGTGGCCGTGATGCTGTCCGCCCAGTGCACGGACAAGCAGGTCAACAAGGTCACGCCCGCGCTGTTTGAACGCTATCCCACCGTGGAAGCCATGGCGTCCGCCAGCGTGGAGGACGTGTATCCCATGGTCAAAAGCTGCGGCTTCAGGACCAAGGCCAGCAATATCGTGGAGGCCTGCCGGCTGATTGTGCAAAATCACGGAGGCGAGGTTCCCGGCGATATGAAATCGCTCACGTCGCTCCCCGGCGTGGGTCAGAAAACGGCCAATGTGGTTCTGGCCAATGCCTTTGGCGTGCCGACCATCGCGGTGGATACGCATGTGTTCCGCGTGTCGAACCGGCTGGGTCTGGCTGAGGCCAAAAACGTGGAGCTGACGGAAGTGCAGCTTCAGAAGGCCATTCCGAAAAAAGACTGGGTTGCCGCACACCACTGGCTGATCTTTCACGGCCGCCGCGTGTGCCATGCGCGCAATCCCGAATGCATGAGCTGTACCCTGCGCACACTGTGCAAAGCGGCCCGCGAGGCAGGCGGCGCAGTGGTCACGCCCAGGGCAGCAAAGAAGAAAACCGAGATTCAGGCATAAGACAAGGAGTATACCCGAATGGCATCTTTCGTAGATCGAGTGAAAATCACCGCCAAGGCTGGCAACGGCGGCAACGGCTGCGTGTCGTTCCATCGTGAAAAATTCGTGCAGAACGGCGGCCCCGACGGCGGCGACGGCGGCAACGGCGGCAACATCGTGCTGTATGCCGATCCCAATATGCATACGCTGCTGGACTTCCGTTTTCACAGCAAGTATCTGGCCGAAAACGGCGTGGACGGCAGCGCTGACCGCTGCCACGGCAAGCGCGGCGAGGATCTGGTGATCAAGGTTCCTGTGGGCACCGTATTCATGCGCGATGAGGATGGCGCGGTCGTGGCGGATATGAGCGAGCCCGGCCAGAGCAAGATTCTGCTGCGCGGCGGACGCGGAGGCCATGGCAACCAGCACTTTGCCACGCCCACCCGTCAGGCGCCCAACTTTGCCAAGCCCGGCATCAAGACGGAGGTGCATACGTTCCGCCTTGAACTGAAGACCATTGCCGACGTCGGCCTGGTCGGCTTCCCCAACGTGGGCAAGAGCACCATTCTTTCCACTGTAACGGCCGCCAAGCCCAAGATCGCCAACTATCACTTCACCACCCTTACGCCCAACCTTGGCATCGTCAAGCACCATGGCGTGGACTTTGTGCTTGCGGATATCCCCGGTCTGGTGGAGGGCGCCAGCGAAGGCGTTGGCCTTGGACATGACTTCCTGCGCCATGTGGAGCGCACCCGTCTGCTTCTGCACGTGGTGGACGCTGCCGGCAGCGAAGGCCGCGATCCGATGGATGATTTCCGCATCATCAATGAAGAACTCGAAAAGTACGGCGAGCCGATTGGCCGGCCCCAGCTGGTGGTGCTCAACAAGTGCGACCTGATCTACGATACCGAGGAAATCGATCAGCTCAAAAAGCAGTTTGAACAGATGGGCCATAAGGTCTTTGTGGTCAGCGCCGCCATGCGCAAGGGATTTAACGAGCTGCTGGATGAAGTGGTGCGCCTTCTGCCCGAACTGCCTCCGCCGCTGGTGTTTGCCGAGGAGGAAATCGAAGAGTTCCGCGCGCTGCCGGACAACAACTTCACCATCCGGCGTGAGAACGACACCTTCTTTGTCGAAGGCCCCGCGATGCAGCATTTCATCGACAGCGTCAACTTCGACGACGAGGAATCCCTCAACTGGTTCCATCGCACGCTGCGCGACCGCGGCATCATTCAGGCGCTGCGCGATAAGGGCGCTGGCGAAGGATCCACCATTTCCATCGGCGATATGGAATTTGATTTTGTAGAATAAGGAGAACCGGAATACATGCTTACCAGCAAACAGCGTGCCGGCCTGCGCAGCATGGCCAACACCATGGATACCATTCTTTATGTGGGCAAGGACGGCATCACCGACGCCACCGTCAAGGAGGCCTATGACGCGCTTGAAGCCCGCGAAATCATCAAGTGCGCCGTGCAGCAGAACTGCGAGCTCACCGCCCGCGAGGCGCTGGATGAACTGTGCGCCCGTCTTCATGCCGAGCCCGTGCAGTGCATCGGCCGCCGCTTTGTGATGTACCGCGAAAGCAGCACCAACAAGCGCATCGAGCTGTAAGAAACATTCATTTGTCACAGGGAGGCCGCAGCATGCTTCACACAGTGCTCAGCGCATTGGAAGAACTGCGGTCTCCCTTTGCGTTGTACGAAAATGACATCCACCGCATGGTGGAAAGACGCCTTGAAGACGCCGGAATTGCGTTCATCCACGAGGCGAAAATCGGCCCCGGCTGCCGCATCGACTATCTGGCCGGGGAGATTGGCATCGAAATCAAAAAGGGAAAGCCGGACGGCAAAGCGCTCACGCGCCAGCTGATCCGGTATGCCGAATGCGAACCGGTCAGGGCGTTCGTCGTGATCAGCCAGCGCACGGTGCCGCTTCCAAAATCGGTGCTGGGAAAGCCGGTTTATGGAATCGTGCTCAATCAATTATGGGGGGTGGCATTGCCGTGATGGATGACGATTTCATATTGATGCCGCCCTATCTGCTGGATTCCAGCGGCGCGCAGCCCGAGCACGGCGCCAACCGCCGCACCTACGGCACCCTCAGCTACAACAAGCGCCGCAAGTGCTGGGTGGTCAAGGGCGATCCCACGGTGACGGAGCTGTGCAAGCGTCTTTTTCCGGGCACGGAAACCAGCCGCCGCGGCGAGGCGCGCTTTACGGCGCACCGGCGCATTGTGGGCGACCTCAACTGGCTCATGCTCAGGTACCCGCTCACCGTGCGCCAGACGGACATGGCGCGCTGGGAGGATGCGCTGGCGCAGGCGCGCGAGTATGTGATCCGCCGCGAGGAGGCAAGGCTGATGCCTGTGCGCGTCACGCCCAGCCCGAGCACGTTCAATGGAACGCTCACGCCGTTTCAGGAAGAGGGACTCGGGTTTCTTATGCGCACCGACCGCGGCCTTCTGGCTGACGAAATGGGCCTTGGCAAGACGGTTCAGGCTTTGGCGATGCTTTCTGAAACCGGCGCGTATCCTGCGCTGATCGTAGCGCCGCCGCATCTGATGTGCAACTGGCAGAACGAAATCGCCAGATTTGTCAAAAAGCCGGATGGTAGCCCGCTCACGGTTCATGTGATCAGGGGCCTCAAGCCCTACCAGCTTCCGCAGGCGGATCTGTACCTGATGCACTATCTGCTGTTGCGCGGCTGGAAGGAAGCGCTGCCGCAAGCGGAAATCCCGACGGTGATTTTCGATGAAATTCAGGAGCTCCGACATTCCGGCACGGAAAAATACTCCGCTGCCAGCCTCGTGGCCGACGCCGCCCAGCGCGTGATCGGCCTGAGCGGAACGCCTATTTACAACAAGGGCGCGGAGATCTGGAATGTGGTCAACATTCTGGACTATCATTTTCTTGGCGATTACGAGAGCTTCACCCGCGAATGGTGCTACGGCTATGGCAACCAGATTGTAGCCAAGCCCGAGCTGCTGGGCGAAAAGCTGCGCGACGAAGGCATGATGCTCCGGCGCACCAAGCAGGAGGTTCTGAAGGATCTGCCGCCCAAGCGCAGACTCGTTATGGCCGTCGACAGCGACGACGGCGTGTACCGCAGGCTGATGCAGCCCATTCGTCAGACGGTTCTCCAGCTTAAAAACGACGCCGAGGCCACCGCCAGCCAGCGCGCTCTGTGGGAAATGGAAATCGAGCGCGGCGAGCGTCAGGCCACCGGCATCGCCAAAGCGCCGTATGTGGCGCAGTTTGTGCGCGCGCTTCTGGACGCTGATGAGAAGGTACTGCTTTTTGCCCATCATCATGAGGTGATGGATATCTATAAGAAGGAACTGAGCGCGTATTCGCCCGCGTTCATCACCGGACGCGAAACGCCCGCCATGAAGGAACGCTCCGTGGAACGCTTCATGACGGGCAGGACGAATCTGTGCTGCATTTCCCTGCGCGCGGCGGCAGGCCTCAACCTGCAGCGCGCAAGCTGCATCGTTTTCGGCGAATTGGACTGGTCGCCAGCGGTGCATTCACAGGCAGAGGACCGCGCGCACCGCATGGGACAGACGGACTCGATTCTCTGCTACTATCTGGTATCCTCTGAAGGCTGCGATCAGGACATACAGGATGCGCTGGGCCTGAAGGTGAGCCAGTTTGTCGGGCTGATGGGCGACGAGCCGCAGAGCCAGACGGATGCGCTTCTGAGCGCCCAGGAAGCGCGCAGATACGTCGAGCGTCTCCTCAGCCGCCTCGTCAGCGAGGCAGGATGATGCACACGCCCTGTTCGAAGTCCTGCGGCGCAAGACAGGGATTGCTGCGCAGAAGCGAGGCAACCGGCAGGTTGAAGCGCATCGCAACGGCTTCCAGCGTTTCACCTGCGGCCAGCGTGTAGGTTTCCGGAAGCGGACAGGGGACGTTTTCCGTGGGGACGCACACGCGCTGTCCGGCGGCGAGATTGTCCAGATCCACGCCCGGATTGGCGCTTTCCAGCGTGTGGCGGCTCACCAGACCCTTCATCTGCAGGTCGGCGGCGGTCTGACCGGGTTCTACGGTGTACTGTTCCTCCACAGGGCAGCTTAAACCGCTGATTTCGGGTTCGGGTGCAGGCGCAGGCACGACGGGCACGGAGACTTCGGGTACGGTTTCGGTTGTGCCGCCCAATCCTCCGGTCTGCGGAGAGTCATCCTCCTCGCGCGGAATGCACAATACATCACCCACCATCAGCCGGGCCGGATGAATGTCGCTGTTGGCGTTGAGCAGGTCGCGCAGCGGTACGCCCAGCTTGTGGGCGATCAGATAGAAGCTGTCGCCGCGTTTGACGGTGTATTCCTCGGCGCAGCGGCGGTTTGCATTGTTCTGGGTCATAGACGTTCTCCTTTCGGTTCGTTGTCTCTACAGCCTATGACCCGATGTGTGTTATTTTGCCTGCCAGGCAGAGGATTGTTTCTGCATTCCGCTGGCGGCGGATTCCAGCTCCGCATAGGTGTGGATGTTTTGCTGCTGCTCCTGCAGGGTTACCTGCTGCTGGGGTGTAAGGCTGTGGAACAGTTCCCGGCTGCGCGCGTCGCAGGCGAGAAGCTCATTGAGCGTTTGACAGGATTTCAATGTTTTCACCTCCCGGGAGCAGTTTTCCCCGGGAGCGTGCTTTCATTCGGGGAAAGGATGTGACGATATGCCTCTGGTCAATTACTGCCGCAAATGCAAAGCCGAGGTGGCGCTGGGCGAAAGCTGCCAGTACTGCGGAGGAAAGCTGACGCAGACGGGCGAGATGATCTCCTTCGGCGTGGTTCGCGCGCCGGTGAGGGAATGGTTTGCGTGGAACAGCCTTTTGCGCGTGGCGCTGCCGGTGCTGGCGCTGGTAACGGTCATGGTGCTTTCGGCAGAGGCCGCCGCAGCCGGGCAGGCGGGCGTGATCGCGCTGATTCAGCAGGGCTTTCTCCAAACCATGCTGGGCGTGCTGGCGCTGACGCTGGCTTTGATTTGGCTGATGCTTTCCCTGCAGGGCGCTGAAAACGTGCATGTAGTGCTGGACAAGCAGGGCGTTCACATCCGCACCTATCTGCCGGAGGGAAATCCGCTTGCGCTGGCGGCGCACTTTGCAGGATCGCAGACGGTGGAACGGCTCGCTGCGGAGGATGAACGCCCGCCGCTGGAGGGGTTGGTGCTGGTGCGCCGTGTGACGATTCCGTGGACAGTTGTCAGGCGTGTTCGCATCTGGCGTGAAGGCGGCGCAATTCTGTTCTTCAGACCGTCGTTGTGGATGGCCGCAGCGGTGCGCTGTCCATTTTCGGAAATGCCCGAAGCTGAAGCCTATGTGCGCAAAAAGCTCAAAAGACAGAAAAAAGTCAAAATTATTCCGATTATAAAGGAAGAAAAGTCGAAAAAAGCAAAAGATGTTACGTAATTGTGACGGAAACACTTGACATATTTAACAAACTGGCCTACAATGAAGCATGGAAATAAAGGCTATCCAGCCTTATGAACCTGTGGAGGGCATGCAGATGAAGCATGGAAAACTCTGGCTGCGCCTGTTGGCAGCCGTATGCGTCCTTTCGCTCCTGCTTCCGATGGTACCGTCGGCGCTGGCAGCATCCTATCCTTACGATACCATCAGCATGGATGATGTGAACATGCGCAGCCGCGCAAATACCACCTCGACCGTGCTTAAGAAAATCAAGTCGGGAGATACCGTCACCATTCTTGGCGCAACGGGTCAGTTTTACCGCGTCAAATTTGACGAGAAGACCGGCTATGCCATGAAGAAGTACATCGACGGTACCTCGCCCGAGGCGGATGCGCCCTTTGACGAGAGCCGTTCCCTGCAGGCGCCTCCGGCGATTTACACCTATCCCTACGACACGGTGGTGCTGCAGCACGTCAAGCTGCGCAAAACCGCTGAAGCCGAGGGCGATGTAATCAAGACCCTGCTGGAAGGCAGCATGGTTGAGGTGCTCAGCCGCACGGACAACGGCTTTGCCCGCGTCAAGGCCGACGGCAAGACCGGCTATGTGGTGGCGACCCACATCAACCTGGCGGATATTCCCGCGCCCACGCCTGTGCCCACTGCCACGCCCAAGCCCGGCACCGAAAAGTATGTCGAGATCAAGATGGGCGACAGCGGCGCTGCAGTCAAGGCACTGCAGTCCGTGCTGGCCGAGCTGGGCTACATGGACGAGAAGGAAGTGGACGGTAAGTTCGGTCAGAAGACCGAAGCCGCGCTCAAGGTGTTCCAGAAGCGCAACGGCTACAGCCAGACCGGCGTGTGCACGCCCGAAATGCAGCTCAAGATCTACGAGGATACCCCCAAGGACTACCGCGGCTACCGTCAGTACGTCAAGACCGTGGCGCCTGTGGGCGGCGCGCTCATCCGTGAAAAGTCCAAGGGCGAGGCTGTGGGCAAGCTGCAGAAGCGCCTCAAGGAACTGGGTTACTACACTGGCGAAATCACCAATGTATGCGATGCAGATACTGTGGCAGCCATCAAGATTTTCGAAGGCCGCCATGGCCTGACTGCCGACGGCGAAGCCAGCGCGGCGGATCAGGAAGTGCTCTACGGCGCGACTGCGATGGACTCCACCGTGGTTCTCACGCCCACGCCTGCCCCCACCCTTAAGCCTCCCGCCCGCACCCTGCGCAAGGGCGACAAGGGCGAGGACGTCAAGAGCCTGCAGCAGCGTCTGAAGGATCTGGGCTACTACACCGGCAACGTGACCGGCACCGTGAACGACGCGACCGTCACCGCCATCAGGAACTTCCAGAAGAAGAGCGGCATCGAAGCGGACGGCGTGTGCGGCGCTGTGACCCGCACCGTGCTCTATGGCGTGAACGCCATCTACGCTCAGCCCACGGCGGTTCCCGTGGCTCCCTCTGCTCCTGTCACCTCCTATCCTCCGGTTACTGAGGACAATGTGATTATCATTCGTTCCGGCAGCCGCGGCGAGATCGTTCTCCGCCTCCAGACCCGTCTGCAGGAGCTGGGCTACTACCAGAGCCGCCTCGATGGCGTCTACCTGACCGATGACATCGAAGCCGTTCGTGCCTTCCAGAAGGCCAACGGCCTGAAGGTGGACGGCAAGGCCGGATACGAGACCCAGTCTACGCTGTACAGCGAAACGGCGGTTGCCGGCAACATCGGCAATATCACCACCGGTACTTCCACCGCTTTCGTCACCCTGCGCTACGGCAGCGAGGGCGAGGCTGTGGCCACCATCCAGAACCGTCTGATTTCGATGGGCTATCTCACCGGCGCGGCTGACGGCAAATTCGGCAGTAATACCAAGAAAGCCGTCATCGCCTTCCAGAAGGCCAACGGCCTCACCGGCGACGGCGTGGTGGGCGAGCTGACCTACGAAAAGATGAACGATCCCAAGGCCAACGACAACAAGGTTGCTACCACGCAGACCCTGCGCATCGGCACCATCAGCGACGCGGTGCGCGACATGCAGAACCGCCTCATCGCGCTGGGTTATCTCACCGGCAAGGCTGACGGCAACTTCGGCTCCAAGACCAGCCTCGCGCTCATCGCCTTCCAGAAGGCCAATGGCCTCACGGCTGACGGCGTGGCCGGCGTAAAGACGCTCACCAAGCTCAACGCCACCTCCGCTGAAAACGCCGGCGGTCAGACCTCCTCCACGACCACGGCCACCGCGCCCACTGTGACCTTCGGCAGCATCAGCGCCTCTCAGGTGCGCTATGTCAACTGGTACACCGAGGGCCGCGCCAAGACCCGTCAGTTCCCCAACGCTACGATTTACGACTTCTCCACCGGCATCAGCTGGCAGGTCAATATGTTCAGCTTCGGCGCTCATGCGGACGCAGAGCCGCTCACCTCGGCAGACGTCGACTCCATGAACCGCGCCTTTGGCGGCAAGACCACCTGGACGCCCAAGCCTGTATGGGTGGTCCTCAGCGATGGAACCGTCTATATGGCCTCCACGCACAATGTGCCTCACGAGGTCTACCACATCAAGAACAACAACTTCGACGGCCATGTGTGCATCCACTTCCCGCGCACGCAGAGTCAGGTTGAGTCCATCGGACCGTACGCCACTTCCCATCAGAAGGCCATCGACCTTGGCTGGGAAGCCACGCTGAGGAAGGCCCAGTAAAAACCAATGAAACACAGCCCCGGTACTGCCAATGAGGCGGTATCGGGGCTGATGCATAGGTGCACAGCAGGCTGCTGTGCCGTTGTGTGAAGAGAACAAAAAGCAACAAGGAAGCGCCCATCCGGATATTCCGGATGGGCGCTGATGTTGTTTACATTTCGATCAGCTTACTGAGCAGCGGCAACAGCAGCAGCTTCCTCGAGAGAAGCCAGCAGATCGGCGATGCCGATGGTGCAGCCAGCCTTCAGGTCAGCGTCGTCAGAAGCGCCGGTCAGGACTTCTTCCACGGTCTTGCCGATGCACCAGGCTTCCAGGGCATCGATCTGCTCGTAGTAGTCCTTGCCGATGGGGGAAGCGGCCTTCATGTTGTAGGCTTCCTTCAGCTCGTTCTTGCTCTGGGTTTCGGTGGACAGGTCAGCGTCGGTGGCAGCCTTGGACTGGATCGCGTCGAAAACAACGCCAACGATCTTGCCTTCGTCATCCAGGGTCAGAGCGCAAACATGGGTGTACACGGTCAGGGAGCCAGCCTTCTCGGCGGTGGGAGCGGTCACGGAAACGGTGGTCACGGAGCCCAGGCCGGTGGCGGCGAAGGCGGAGGTCATGGACAGAACGAGCAGAGCGGCCAAAGCCAGAGCGATGATCTTCTTCATGTTGATAATCTCCTTTTTCTTTCAGTAACAATAGAAATTGGAACCACTGGGTAAAAAAGAAAGATGAAGGAATCCTGCAAAGGATTCCTTCATATCTTTTGCAGAGGGAAATTACTTGGCAGCCTTGGCAGCCTCGATGATGCCGGTCAGGTAGCCCTGAGCGTCAACCAGAGTGCAGCCGGCAACGGCGTCAACCACAGCGGTGGCTTCCTTGCCGATGACTTCAGCTTCCAGCTCGGCAATGGTCTTGCCAGCGGCGAAAGCTTCCAGAGCGGCGTAGTTGTCGATCAGAGCGACGGTGGAGCCGGCCTTGGACATGTTGGCGGAGTAGGATTCGCTGTTCAGACGCTTGGAAGCCAGCAGCTTCTCCTGAGCGCCGAAGATGGCTTCAGCGTTGGGAACCACGGTGCAGGTAGCGGGATCCATGGGCTGGAACTCTTCGATGAGGGCGGCAGCGATCTTGTCGCCATCCATGGCAACGGTGATCACGGCGAAGCACTTGGTGCCGTGGGCAGCGAACACAACCTGGCCCATGGTGATGCCTTCAGCCAGAACGGGGACCATCATGGTCAGAACGAGCAGGGCAGCCAGAACGGAAGCGAGGATCTTTTTCATGGTACAGTTCTCCTTTGAGTTTTTTTTATGATAGGCCGCTTCGTTTGGCTGCGGCGAATCATTCAATTCGGTAGGCGTGACGGTTGAGCGCGTCCCAGATGGCGGAAATCACCTTGGGAGCGCGGATGGTCGCGCCGGAAAATGCGTCTGCATCGGAGGCGATTTCGCCGGGCCGGTACAGATCGTTGACACTGGATACGGGCTTGCCGATCAGATGTGTCAGAAGCTCTTCAAACTGCCCGGTGATGGCCCTGACAACTTCGGGAGCCTCAGGCGAGAGATAATCCTCGCCTTTGTAGGACAGCGCGCGATACACAATATCGGTAAACACGCCGTTGTGAAGCGAGAACTCAACTGCAACCTCTTCCGCTCCGCCTTCCATGTAGGAACCACGGTAGATGCCATCTGCATAAGCGGGGGCGATGGGCAGCTTGCTGGTATCCAGCAGCTTGAACGGGCGGCGGTTGAGGCCGTCCCACAGAGCTGAAATCAGTTTGGATGAAGGAATGGTGGCGGTGGTTACGGCATCCACGTCTTCCACAATGTCGTAGGGGAAGTACAGATCGTCGATCGCGTCAATGCCCTTGCCAACCAGATAATCGGCCAGCTGGCGGTACTGCTTGAGCGTAGCCTTTTGCGCATCACTGGCGTCTTCGCTCAGGTAGTTGCCGTCCTTGTACTTCACGCCGCGGTATACGATCGAGTCAAACAGACCGTCCTTGAGTTCAAACTGAATGGCGATCTGTTCAATACCGCCGTCATAATAAAAACCGCGGTAGATGCCGTCCGGATATTCAGCGTCTGCAAAGGCCGCGCCGGACAAAAGCATCAGAAGCATCCAGAGTACCAGGAACCGTTTCATTTATCCTTCCTCCCGATTTCAAATCTGATCTTACGGTTTATTTGTGGCAAAAGTGTGGCTTTTTGAAAATCATTGATAATGATTTGACATTCCATGCCGGAACCCCTACAATGAGTCCATAGAAAATCCATCCAAAAAGGAGAGGGACTCGTGAAACCGATTCTGGTTGTAGACGACAACGAGCAGATTCTCGAAATCCTGACCAAGTATATCACAACGGAGGGGTGGCCGTATCTGACGGCAAAATCCGGCGAGGAAGCGCTTGCGCTGTTTGAGGCGGCGGACCCGACGGTGATTCTGCTGGATATCATGCTGCCGGGCATTGACGGGCTGGAGGTGTGCAGGCGTATCCGCAAAGTCAGCAAAGTGCCCATCATCATGATTACTGCCCGCGACGAAGATGCCGACCGCATTCTGGGCCTGGATATCGGCGCGGATGATTATGTGGTCAAACCTTTTTCGCCCGGAGAGGTCATGGCGCGTGTGCGTGCGGTGCTTCGCCGCCTGCCGCAGCAGGAGGGCACGGAGGACACGCTGGTCATCGGTACGCTGATGATCCACCTGCCGTCTCTGAGTGTGACGCTGGAGGGGCACAAGCTCGATTTGACCCGCAAGGAGGTAGAGCTTCTCTGGACGCTGGCTTCTGCGCCCGGACGTGTCTTTACCCGTGACAATCTGCTCACGCTGGTTTGGGGCTATGAGCACATTGGCAGCTATCGGGCGGTGGACTCGCACATCAAGCGCCTCAGGCAGAAGCTGGACGCCCATCCGCACACCTTTTTCTCCATTTCCACCGTGTGGGGCACAGGATACAAGTTTGAAAGGAATCTGCCATGAAAAAGCCCGGAAAGGTACGCGTGCCGCTGGCTTTGCGCATGGCCGCGCTGTTCGTGCTGCTTTTGCTCATCTTTACCCTTGTGCTCAGCGTTGCGTACAACACGCTTATGCGCAGGCAGATGATCAGCCATTACAGCCAGTCCATGCAGCGTGATGCGCATGCGATTGCCCAGAACCTGTCGGAGCTGGTAGCTCCCTCGGCCTACGCCACGCTGGACGAAACGCGCTTTCTCGTGGGAGAGGACACGCTGGGGCCATATCTGAGCATGGTGGAGCTTCTGACGGACTGCAACGTTTATCTGGTGGACACCAATCACTATATCACCGGTTATTTCAGCGGCGTGGTGCAGACATTGCCCAATCCGCTGTTGCCCGCCTATCTGGAGCAGACCATCGCGCTGGGCTTCATGGGCAAGACGCCGGCCATTCAGGCCATGGTGGAGGATCAGCTGCATCTGACCGCCGCCATGCCGGTAATGAACGAGCACAGTCAGGTGCTGTGCGTGGTTGTGCTGGAATCCACCCTGCGTGAACAGGGCTATGCACAGGTACCGAGCGAAACGGTTCTCATCATCAGCATCATCATCTCCTTTGGCCTGTCCATCCTGCTGTCGGTCGTGTTTTCGCTGATCTTCAACCGTCCGATATCGCGAGTGGAGCAGGTGGCGCACAAGCTGGCGGACGGAAAATACGAAACGCGCACCCTGATGGATAGAAAAGATGAGATCGGTTCGCTGGCAGGCTCCATGGACGTGCTGGCCGAGCGTCTTGAAGAGGCGCGAGCGCAGGAGGAGCGCCGCCATGAGCAGCAAAAGCAGCTGTTTGCAAACATTTCACACGAGCTGCGCACGCCGGTCACGGTGATCCGCGGCTCTTTGGAGGCGCTGCGCGACGGCCTGGTGACAAGCGACGAGAAGGACGCCTATTACGAGCAGATGATCCGTGAAAGCCGCTGGCTGCAGCGCCTGATCCGCGATCTGCTGGAGCTAAGCCGTCTTCAGAACAGCGAGTTCACGCTGGAAAACAGCTCCTTTGACCTGTGCGATCTTTTGGGCGATGTGGCCATGAGTGCGCGGGCACTGAGCGAAAACAAGGGCGTCATCTTCACCTGCGAGGAACCCAAGGCGTCGTACCGGTTTGAAGGCGACTATACAAGGCTTCGTCAGATGCTTCTGGCGGTGGCGGATAATGCCGTCAAGTTCACGCCTGCCGGAAAGAACGTGCAGATCCGTCTGGACGATCATGCGCCTGTGATTGTGATCTCCGACGAGGGCGAAGGCATTGAAAAGGAGGAACTCAAGCACATTTTCGAACGTTTCCGCGCCGCGCGCCAGCCGGGACGTGATTCCACCGGCCTTGGACTTGCCATCGTGCGTGAGATTGCCCGCAGACACAATGTGGACATTCAGGTGGAGAGCCGGGTGGGTGAGGGAACGGTGTTCACCTTTGTATTTCCGCAGTCCTGAAAACCCGCTGTATTGACTTTTTGGAGTGCGTGTGATATAACTAATTGAACTTCATCAATAAACCCATTGGAGGTCAAAGAATATGAAGCCCATCAAGACTCTGGAAACCCGTAACCTGTGTGAGAGCGCCAAGAACGGTGGCTGCGGCGAGTGCCAGACTTCCTGCCAGTCCGCTTGCAAGACCAGCTGCGGCATCGCCAACCAGAAGTGCGAGAGCACCAAGGAGAGCAAGTAAGTCTCAGCCCGGTTCCTGAATGCCGCCTTTGGGCGGCATTTCTATGTGTCCAAAAAGCTCGCCTGCGGCGATCTTTTTCGCCAATACTGGTGGAATGTTTCCGTGCAGGCACGGAAACTCCCCGCCCTTCCGGCAAAGCCGGAAGATACGATTGGAAATCAGAGGGGCTGCGGCCCCTCCGATCCCACCCCAGGGGTCTTTCTACATTTTGAAATGCCGCCTTTGGGCGGCGTTTTTGTTGGAAGGAGATCAACGGATATGATTCATCGCTATAAACTGGGCGGTCTGTGCATTGTGCTGGACGTATATTCCGGTTCCGTGCATATCGTGGACGAGGTCGCCTATGAGATCATCGGCATGTACGAAAACTGCAGCCGTGAAGAAATCATCGAAAAAATCATGGAGCAGTTCGGCAGCCGTGAGGATGTGACCCTTGAAGAGGTCAAAGACTGCATCGATCAGGTGGGGCAGCTCAAGGAAATGGGCAAGCTCTTTGCGCCCGATACCTTCAAGCCCATGGCGGGCGAGCTCAAGGCCCGTACCTCCGGCGTGGTCAAGGCGCTGTGCCTGCATGTGGCGCACACCTGCAACCTCAACTGCGCCTACTGCTTTGCCTCCCAGGGCAAGTACCACGGCGACCGCGCTGTGATGAGCTTTGAAGTAGGCAAGCAGGCGCTGGATTTCCTGATTGAGCACTCCGGCACGCGCCGCAACCTCGAAGTGGACTTTTTCGGCGGCGAACCGCTGATGAACTTCGACGTGGTCAAGCAGCTGGTGGCCTATGCGCGCAGCCGTGAAAAGGAAGCGGGCAAGAACTTCCGCTTTACCCTCACCACCAACGGCATGCTCATCGACGACGATGTGATCGACTTTGCCAACCGCGAGTGCAGCAACGTCGTTCTCAGCCTCGACGGACGCAAGGAAATCCACGACCGCTATCGCGTGGACTACGCCGGACGCGGAAGCTGGGAGCAGATTGTGCCCAAGTTCCAGAAGCTGGTGGAAGCCCGCGGCGGCAAGGAATACTACATGCGCGGCACCTTTACCCACGCCAATCCCGACTTCCTCAAGGATATCGAAGTGATGCTGGATCTGGGATTCACGGAACTGAGCATGGAGCCCGTGGTGTGCGCGCCCGGGGATCCCTCCGAGCTTACGCAGGAGGATCTGCCCATCGTGATGGAACAGTATGAAAAGCTGGCTGAGCTCATGCTCAAGCGTCACCGCGAAGGAAAACCGTTCACCTTCTATCACTACATGATCGACCTCACCGGCGGCCCCTGCATCTACAAGCGCAT
>JAGBBE010000196.1 GCA_017938645.1 Clostridia bacterium | reverse complement strand
CTGACTCTCGACGGAATGATGGATGATTATCTCTCACTCCATGCGGTTTTCCGTCTGGCAACCCTGCTGCCTCAGAACCCGATTGCACAGGAATGCATTTCGCAGCTGCTTGATACCGCACTTCGCTAAGCAGGTGTCAGCAAAACATCCTCATTCTTTTACAAAATCATCATTACGAAAGGAAAAAGAACCTCATGTCCCTAATCTCATAGACTGAAGAACGTCTCTCCAAGCTTCTGGATGAGGCGGTAGCCAAAGGAGCAGCCTCAGTGATGGCTGCGCTGAACCTTGACAACTTCAACTCCTCCGAAGAATCCCAACCGCCATGTACGAAAGGAGTATTCGACATGGCGAAACGACAGCGGTTCCACATTGATCTGCCGGAGGGAGACCTTTGGTTCACAGGCAATACCGTCAGCGAAGCATTTCTCAACGGCTTTGAACGTTACCAGAGGATCACGCAGATGCCTGCAGAACCATCCATTCCACCCTCACCGCCCTTCCGGGAGGTTTTTGAGCAGTACCAAAGCATATTCTGGAAGAAGCTGCGTGCAAGCACCCGTACAAACTATCAGCATCAGGCAAACAAACGCATACTGCCTGCATTTGGCCACATTTCCATTGCGGAAATCACCGTTGCGGATATCCAGCTCTGCAACCGGATGGAGGCGGAGGGACTCAAGCGCAGCACGATTGACATGGTGAAAAAGATCATGAATCCGGTGATGGAGTACACGCTGGAACTTGGCATGATCAGCAAAAATCCCTTTCATGCCAAAAAGCTGCTCAGTGTGGGCGGTCAGAAGGAGACCTCGCACAAACCGATCAGTCCGGAAGATATGCAGATCATTCGTAAGGCGCTGCCTGATCTTCCTGAGCAGGAACGTCTTCTCCTTGCGCTGCTTTCCTATACCGGTGAACGCAGTGGGGAAGTATGCGGTTTCCAGTGGGAGGATATTGATTATGCCAACCGCCAGCTGAAAATCCAGCGAGGCGTCAGTTGGGTGACTCGCAATCAACCGACAGTAGGCCCTCCAAAAACGGAGAACAGTCTGCGCAGCATTCCTCTGACAAAAACCTTTCTGGAAGCACTTCAGCCTGATGGTCAGAGCGGTTTCATCCTGCAAAAGCCAGATGGCAGTCCGCTTTCTTACACGATGTTTTCCAAGCTGCTTAAACGTACATTGAAGCGAATCGGTTTTGAAGAGGGCAAATATACCGCGCATGATTTCCGGGCGACCTGTGCTACAGAGTGGATGGAAGCGGGCGTTCCTCTCAAAACCATCTCCGCTATGCTTGGACACCGTGACACGCGAACAACCGAGCGGTATTATGCACGGCTGCGACCTGAAGTTGCCTATGAAGGTGTAGCAGCACAGATTGATGCTCACCTGCAGAAAAAGCATCTGGAAATTGACACCGTTCCTGCATGAGCATAAGTGAAGAAAATCCTTTGATTGCAAGCTTTTGGTGGCAGCCACTATCTTACCAAATTGACATTCTGATTGACATTTCAGGGGCAGAGGCCTGTTTATACAGGTCTCTCCTCTGATTTCAGACACAAAAAAGAGGTGTGCCAGCACTGCCGCACACCCCTCAACCCCAATAAATGCAACAAAAAACCGACTGCATTACACAAGTCGGTTTCATGGAGCTGATGACCGGATTTGAACCGGTGACCTCATCCTTACCAAGGATGCGCTCTACCTGCTGAGCTACATCAGCATCCCGCGCTCATCAAGCGCGAGAATGATCATAACACAGTTTCGACAAAAAAGCAAGAGTTGTAATGGAATTTTTATTCGGATTGCGCCAACTTGTTCAGAATGGCAGCGATGTTGTCTTCAGAGTATTCCCATTCGCTGGAGAGCAGCCGACAGCATTCCGCAAGGACTTGCATCGTGCTGCCTGCATGAAGTGTCAGATGTGCCGCTGTCAGCCACATCAGGACGCACAGCAGGATCCGCTCGCGTTCCATGCCGTCATCCAAAGCAGAGGGCAGATGACGGAAAAGCAAATATACCATCAGCTGTTCCAGAGGAATCTGCAAGTTTGACGGAATGACGGGCATAGAGCAGGATGCATTTTCAAGCCGCTGAAGTTCGTCAGCCCAGTGTTCATACAAACGTTCCAGCGATAGGAAAAAGGGAAGCCAGTCCAGCCAGACAAAGTCTGATACATGCGCGCCAACAGATGCAAGAAGCGCAGCCACACGCGCTTCAACAGAGCGCGAACGATCCTGCATCAAAGCAGTCAGACGCTGACGTAAGGAAAGCAGCTGCAGTTCATCCGGATCGGCGTCACAGCCCTCGCCATCATCGGCCAGTTCAATCAGCCTGACAGGATCATTCCAGCTCAGAATCAGCCTGCAGGCCTCTTCGCAGCACAGCCCGAGGCCGATTTCGGTACGATCCGAAAAGAAATTCCGAAAGCGCGGGTGATCGGTGCAGATCTGGCAGAGTGAATCCTCGCCGAGGGTCAATATCAGGTCGCATAGCCCGTCCTGGTTCAGAAACGGGCAGCGCTCCTCCGCGCCTTGCAGATGAAAACAGGCTCCCTCAGGCGTGATGTCAATATTCTGCCGTAAGCGTTCGCCGATTGCGCCATCCTGCTGCTGATAGCGGCGCAGCGTATCAGGATCAATGTCGATTTCCCAGCCGATGCAGCAGCTGTGGCGGCATCCGCCTGCTATGCAGGAAAAATGAGGATAGTAGTCCGGGACGATGGTTTTCATACGTTCACTTCCGCACAAAAAGCTATTGCGGTCATGATTGTACTCCAAATATAGCGTTCAGGCAACACCCGTCTGCTATTGTGTGAAGAGGCATTTTTGAGTATAATAGATCTGTTAAGCATATCAAACTGCTCTGATTCTGAGGGGGAACCGCTGCTGATGAAACGCATTGTATCCGTTTTTTGCTGCCTTGTCCTGCTGTTTTGCGCATCTGCCGCGTCGGCCAGGGTGTATTTTGAACAGGAGCCGCCAGCTGATTGGAAGGACCGCGACGTCCTGAAATGGACGATTTTTGACGTGGATGAAGGCGACGCGATGCTTCTGGAGTGCGGGGGAGAGAGCATGCTGGTGGATGGCGGCCCCAATCCGTTCCGCGAGAAGCTGCGCGATGCGCTGGAGAAGCGCGGACTGAAGAACAGCATGAAGTATATCCTCAGCACCCATTATCACGATGACCATATCGATGGCATTTTCCGCCTGTTCGAGTTTGGATTTACGCCGGGGGAATATCTGCATTCCTATAACGAATGGGCGATTCAGAGTGAAGAACTTCTGGCGCGTGCCGTTAAGGCTGCGCAGAAGAATAACGTGCCCATCCGCCGCGTGCAGGACGGCGATACGCTCACGCTTGGCGGCGCGGATATTCGGATCTTCCAGTGTACCACGATCAAGGGTACCAACGCACGTTCGCTAATGCTCAAGGTCACCTACGGCGAAAGCACGCTGCTGCTGTGCGCTGATATCATCGGAAAAACCCAGCGCTATTTTTTGGATACGCTGGGTGCTGAGGTTCTCAACAGCGATCTGATCAAGCTGCCGCATCATGCCATTACACCGGCGGTTCCGGAGTTCCTGGACGCGGTGTCTGCAGATGCTGCGGTTGCGACCAATGTAAAAAAACAGCTGGATAACAAATCCGTTGCCCAGCTGGAAACCCGTCCGCTGCCCGCCCTGTATTCTGGAGACGGAACCGTGTACGCTGTCACTGATGGAGTCGACTGGTATCTGTACCAGACTCCGGGCGAATTCTGATTGGATAGTTTCTTCCAGCCGTCGGCCATGCCGGCGGCTGGTTTTGTGTGTGTGCCATTATTCTTCCATTGCCTGTACAATCGCATCCGCCAGATAGGGCATGGCGGCCAGCACCTCGGCGAGCGTGTTTTTGTTGTTTCCGGCCTCAATCAGAATACATCCTTTGGCTATATGCTGATTGAATCGTCCAGACTTGATGCATACGTCGCGGCAAAGTCCTTTGGCCTGCTCGTTGATCAGATCAGTCACGCTCTGCGCAATCGCCAGATTGCTCTCCCAGTCGGGCCTGACGTCAAAGCCCTGACCGGTCTGGCCTTCGCCTTTGCCGATGAGAAGCATCAGCCGGGCTGCGTTCACGCCGCCGATGTTCACCGTGTTCGGACCTGCAGAGGAGGCTGCGTACGCGTCGCGGTGCAGATCAATGTAGAGGTCGTACGTTTCACCTGCTGAAGCACGCTTTTCCAGCATGCCCAGCGAGCGCACGTAGGCTGAGCTCAGAGTCGGCGGTTCAAAGGCGGTCTGGTCGTGTACAACCTCCATGCCGTGGCTGCGCAGAAGCGCCGCGAGCTCTTCGCCAACGCGCACGACGTTGTGCTCGCTGTCCGCTGTGCGCCATTTTTCGGTTTCGCGGTAACGGTCGGACGTTTGCTCAAAGGCCTCGTAGGTGTGGGTGTGATAGATCAGCACCTTTTTGGGAGGCGTAGGCGTCTGCATGCCGATGACCTCGATGGCAAAGCCATCCCCGGACACAGGCGCATCCATGGCGAACAGGTTTTCCTCCATCTGCGGCGCAAAAACAGCCGCGGCAGGCTCCTCCACAGGCATTCGGGGCGCATAGACACCCAGACAGATACCCGTCACAAGTGAAGCCAGTATTGCACAAATCCATTTTGAATCCATATCCGGCACCATCCTTCCCGGAAGGATATGCTAGATATGCAGGTAACTATGCAGGGTATCTGCATCCAGTGCCGGCTGAAGTGCCTGATTCAGCCCGTCGGCGATCAGATCAGCCACGCTGAGCACCAGCTCGTCAATTTCACGCGGCGTTACGACCATGTCGCCCAGAAAACCGTCTGTCACCTGATGAAGCAGCCGGTCAGCTGCATGTTCGCGGCCCGGCTCCAGCATGCCATAGTCATGAATAAGCCGCGCCATGGCGTCGCGGGCGATGGTGGAGGCGTAGACCACCATGGGTACGCCCACGGCAATGACCTTTACGCCCAGCGTTTCTTGCGTGAGCCCCAGCCGGTGATTGCCCACGCCACTGCCGGGCTGGATGCCGGTGTCGGTGATCTGCACGGTGGTGCAGATGCGTCCGCTTTCAAAGGCCGCCAATGCGTCAATGGCCACCACAGCCTGCGGGCGCACATGCCTGACCAGCCCGCGGCACAGCTCCGCCGTCTCAATGCCTGTAAGCCCCAGAACACCGGGGGCGATGGCGCTCACACCTCGCAGCCTGCCTTTGAGCTCTTCCACCATGGCCTGCTGCAGATGGCGCGTTACCAGCATCCGCTCCACCACGCGCGTGCCCAGTGCGTCCGCTGTGACATTGCGGTTGCCAAGGCCGACCACCAGCACTTCGCCGTCCGGCGGCAGCATGCCGCGTACGCCCAGCGCCACCATGCGCGCAAGCAATCCGCGCTTTTTGGCGTCGCACTGAGGCAGGTCGGCACACTCTACGGTGATGTATTCGCCTCTGCGCCGTCCAAGCAGTTCGGCGGCCTGCTCGTCCTCGATGCGGATGCGCGTGTGCGTTACGCCGCCGATCTGATGCGTGCGCACCCGCACTCCTTTCAGCCCTTCGGTATTCTGATCCAGACATTCCATCGCAAGGTCGGTGCGAAATCCGCGCATGAACCTCATCCTTTCCGCGCACACAAAAACCGCGCACGCGGTAGCATGCGCGGAAAAGAGGGGATTGATTCAGCCTTCGTAGTGAAGCGCGTCGATGGGTTTGAGTTTGCTGGCCTTGTTGGCCGGATACATGCCGAAGACCACGCCGATGAACACGGAAAATCCAATGGCAAGCCATGCCACATCCACCGGGATTTCCAGCGTCATGTCCAGAACCGGCGCAAGGAAGTGCACTGCGCCCATGGAAATCAGCAGCCCCAGTACGCCGCCCATCAGGCTCACCACCAGCGACTCGATGAGAAACTGCATCAGGATATTGCCGCGTGCAGCGCCGATGGCTTTGCGGATGCCGATCTCACGCGTGCGCTCGCTTACGGACACCAGCATGATGTTCATGATGCCGATGCCGCCCACCAGCAGCGAAATCGCCGCAATGCCGCCCAGCATCAGCGTAAGCGTCTGCGTGGTTTCACTCAGGGTGTCGAGCATTTCGGTCTGGTTGTACACGCGGTACTGCGTGCCCCAGCTGGAGGTGGTGTAGTTGGCAAAGGCGTCCTCCAGATAGCTCTCCACCGCTGCCTGCGCCATTTCCACGGTGTCGGAGGAGACGGCAGAAATGTAAAACGAGGAGATGCTCGTGGTTTGCGACAGGCGCTGTGCCAGCGAAAAGGGGATGATAACCTGATTGTCGCTGCTGCCGGAGGCGCTTTCGCCGATGGTTTCCAGCACGCCGACCACGGTGAGGGTATAGCCGGAGAGCGAGAAGGTTTCTCCAACAGCGTGAGTGGTGCCATACATCTCCGTGGCCGCTTCAGAACCGATGACCGCCACAAAGCTGCGGTTGTCGATGTCGGGCTGTGTGAGAAAACGTCCCTCGGCTATTTCCCAGCCGCGGATCTGATCATAGCCCGGTGTTGTGCCCATAACGGAACCGTCGTCGTAGGTGGCATTTCCGGCCTTGACCGTGCCGCTGACGCTGGCAGTAGGTGCGACGTGCGCAATGAAGGGATTGTGCATCAGTTCGTTGAGCCCGTCCATGTCCACCGGGTTCATGCGACGGGCGGTGATGGTGGCGGTGATCAGATTGGTGCCCATGCCCTCGATGCTTTCCACCACGGAGGAGTTTGCACCCTGGCCGATGGAAACCAGCACCACGATGGCCACTACGCCGATCACCACGCCCAGAATGGTGAGGAAGGAGCGCATCTTGTTGCCGGCGATGGCCTTCAGCGCCATCTTAAACGACTGGAACAGCATCATCGTCCGGCACCTCCTGGTTCTCATATAGTTTACCATCCTCAATGCGGATGATGCGCTGGGCGCACTGAGCCACCTTGTTGTCGTGCGTGATCAGTACGATGGTGTTGCCGGCCCTGTGCAGCTCGTCGAACATCTGCATGATTTCACGTCCGGTCTTCTTGTCCAGATTGCCGGTGGGCTCGTCGGCCAGAATCAGCGAAGGCTTCACCGCAAGCGCACGGGCGATGGCACAGCGCTGCTGCTGACCGCCGGAAAGCTGATTGGGCCGGTGCTTCATGCGGTCGCCAAGACCCACGCGCTGGAGCGCCTCGCGCGCCATCCGTTTGCGCTCGGAGGCACGGATGCCCTGATAGACCATGGGCAGCTCCACGTTTTCAAATGCAGACAGCTTTGGCAGCAGGTTGAAGCCCTGAAAGATAAAGCCGATCTGGCGGTTGCGGATGCGCGCCAGCTGGCGTTCGCGGTATTTTTTGATGGGTTTGCCGTTGAGAATGTAGGTGCCGCTGTCGGCCTGATCCAGACAGCCGATGATGTTCATCAGCGTGGATTTGCCGGAGCCGGAAGGGCCAATGATGGCGACATACTCGCCTGCATCCACATGCAGCGACACGTGATTGAGCGCATAGATGGTTTCTCCGCCCAAAGTGTAGCGCTTGACCACGTCGGTCATATCGATCATATCACGCCACCTCCGTCAGGGACGATTTCCGCCGCGGTTTCCGCCGTTCCCGCCGCCGGAGGGCATGCTGGGCATAGCGCCTCCGCCCATGCCGCCGAAGTTCATCATTCCGCCTCCGCCCATGTTGCCAAAGGGAGAACGAGAGGAGCTGTCGTCGGAGCTTTCGCGGGTGATGAGGATGACGTCGCCTTCGTTCAGTCCGCTGAGCACCTGTGCATAGTCCTCGCTGCTCAGGCCTGTTTCAATGCTGGTGCGTACACCGGGATCGTCGCCGGAGGCATCTGCGTTTTTGACCCATACATAGCTTTGGCCGCGCGAGGTATTGAGTGCCGTGAGAGGTACCAGCAGTGCGTCGGTGATCTCCTCAATGTGAATTGTGGCAGTGCCGTTCATGCCAAACTTCAGCCGTTCATCGCCGTCGATGGTGAGTGTGACGTTATACACTGTCACGCCGCCGGAGGCTGTGCCGATCTGACTGACCTTGCTGACAGTCGCAGGATAGGTCTTGTCCTCAATGGCGTCCATGGCGATGTCCACGTTCTGACCCACTGCCACGGAAATGATGTCAAGCTCATCCACACTGATGACCATCTCTTTTTCATCGCCCACATAGAGCGAAGAGAGAACGGTATAAGCGGCCTGCTCGGTAGCGGACGCTGCAACCACGGAAGAGACGATGCCGTCCGCTGGTGCGTTGATGGTGCCTGTGGCAAGAAGCGCCTTCATTTCATTAAGCTGGGCCATCTGCTTTTCGCGTGTTTTTTCCAGCGCGGTGTAGGTGGAGGACATGGGAATGTTGATGATGTAGCAGATCCGGTTGCCGGAGTACTTGCGGATGTTTTCCTCCAGGTTCACCAGCTCGATGTAGCCCTGCTCGTTTGTGGTGACGTAATAGGGCATATGGATGTAGGCGGGTGCTTCTGCAACGATTTCCTGCTTGTAGCGCACCTTGACCACTTCTCCCTGCGCGGCATACTGGTCGGAGAAGGTGATCATCGCCATGCCGTCCTCAATGCTGCGCACAACCGCCTCCAGATAGCGGTTTCCAACGATGACTGTGGCTGCAGAGGAGATCTTCATGCCTTCCTGCACGGGAATGTTGACGTACATCTTGCCGTCGAGCGACATCAAGGCGATGCTTCCGCGCTCGGCCATGACGTCCTGAATGTACTGGCCGTTGGAAATGTATACTTCCTTCACCACGCCGTCGATGGTGAGCTTGAGGTACTTGGCGTTGACATAATCATCCGCCAGCGTGGACAGTTCGCTTTCGGTGGTTTCAAGCTCGGTCTGCAGGGTGTCGATGGCCGTCTGAAGCGCGGCGGTATCAATTTTCATCAAAGGCTGACCCGCCGTTACGTTTTCACCCTCCTCGGTCAGCGTTTCCGTAACAGTAACGGCGTAGGGCAGCACAATCTCCTCTGTACGGGCAATGGACAGAGTGCCGGTGCCGGTTACGGTTTTGCTGAGGTTTCCGCGGCCGATGGTGTATTCGGTGTAGGACGGTCGGACTGCGGACGAAACAGGCTGGGCATAATGCTGCTGATAGTACTGCCAGCCATAGTATCCGCCTCCGCCCAGAAGCGCCAGAACCAGCAGGAAGACAAAAAACTTCTTCATGCATATCCTCCTTGAAAAACAGGTTGATTGGGAAGCCTGTTTTACTGTAGCGGAGGTTCGTTTGGAACGCATGATGATCATGTGAACTTTTTGTGTAAAAAAACGAGGCATCCACGCAAAGTGGATGCCTCGGTGAAATGCTTTGAATCAGCGCGTCAGGCTCTGGTGCCGCATTCGGGGCAGAACTTGGCGCCGGCTTCGAGCTTGGTGCCGCATTCGGCGCAGAAACGGGCGGTGTTCTGCTGCGCGCCGCACTCAGGGCAGAACTTGCTGCTCTGGGCGATGGAGGCGCCGCAGGCGGAGCAGGTCTTCTGCGCGGCGGCAGGAGCGGCGGGCTGAACCTGCTGGGGCTGCTGGAAGGAACCCATGCTCTGGCTGAACATCTGGCCCATCATGGCGGCGGCGCCCATGCCAACGCCCATGCCGGCCATGTTTCCGCCGCCCTCGTTGTTGGCGGCTTCGCGCATGGCTTCAGCGGCCTGGAACTGGGTGTAGCGGTTCAGATCGCCCACAACGCCCATGGAGGTGCGGCGGTCCATGGCCTTTTCAACCTCTTCGGGCAGGGAGATGTTTTCGATGACGAAGTTGCTCAGCGTCAGGCCCAGGGCCTCAACCTTGGGATTGAGGGTCTGCAGCACATACTGGCTGAGCTCCATGTAGTTGGCAGCCAGATCCAGCGCGGGAATCTTGCTCTGGGCAATGGCGTCGCTCAGGCCGCTGACCACGATGGACTTGATCTGGCCTTCAACGCCGGAAACGGTGAACAGGGAGCTGGTGCCGAAGACCTCGCGCATGAACACGGCGGGATCCTTGACGCGGAAGGCGTAGGAGCCGAAGGCGCGGATACGGATCATGCCGAACTCGGCGTCGCGCATCATCACAGGATTGGCGGTGCCCCACTTGCAGTCGGTGAACTGGCGGGTGTTGACGAAGTACACATCGCTCTTGAAGGGCGAGTTGAAGCCGAACTTCCACGCCTTGAGGGCGGTCAGCACAGGCATGTTCTGGGTGGTCAGCTCGTAGCGGCCGGGGGTGAAGACGTCGGCCAGCTGGCCCTCGTTGACAAATACGGCGGTCTGGCTTTCGCGCACAGTCAGCTGTGCGCCCATCATGATTTCCTTGCCGTTCATGTCATACTTGTATACCATGGTGTCGCGGCTGTCGTCGGTCCACTCGATAACGTCAATCAGCTGACCTCTGACAAGATCAAAGATGCCCATAGGCGTTCTCCTTTCGGCGCTCAGTGCGCATTGTTTTCAGTGACAAAAGCGTTCAGACCCGGCACGCGGCGCACATCCAGCACCTTCATGGACAGGCCGAGGTAGTGATCGATCTGTTCAGCAGTTTCCTGAACGTAGGTGAAGGCGGCGTTCTCGCTGATGACCTCGCCGTCGGCAGGATAGCACAGAACGCGAACCTCCTGAGGCGAAACGACCGCTACATGCAGGAGCATGTGATCGTGCTGATAGCCGAAGAAGTTGCGAAGAGCCACCTCCAGACGCTCGCTGCCGTAGTGCCAGCGGCCGGAGAGGAAGCCGTCGTCCTGAGGCATTTCCAGCCTTGCCAGCACGCAGGGCACATCCATGCGTTCGCTGCAACGGTACAGCCTGAGGCTGCGCCTGAGATCCTCGCAGCTGGGAACCACGCCGCCGATGAGCTTCTTAAGCCAGCGCTCGCGGTATTCCTGCATGCGGGCGGCTTCGTCGTAGTCGTCGTTGGTGTCGTCGGCCTTCAGGCGGCTGAGCAGGCTGGAAAGCTCGCGAAGAACCACAAGCTGTTCTTCGTCGCTGGGGGAAATCTGAAATAGAGGTACGTTGGGAAAGTGTTCATCCAGATAAGCAAGAAATCCGTCAAACGCCGGGTTTTCATCCACAGCAATGGCATCAATATGATGACGATGGATGCAATCGACTGCATCCGCCATGCTGGTGCGGATACGCGGCGGCTTGAAACCAAGGCGTTCCCATCCCTGCATGGCTTCCAGCCTGTCTTTCATGCTCTGGGCGTCCGTGACGATCAACAGCCTGTACACTCATTTACCTCCAAATGTCATTGGTTGTAGGGGAGACACAAATATTATACAATGTCATCGCTGAAATTTCAATGCTTGGTATATTCTGCATGCGCAATCTTTGCACTTAAGACTGCATCCAGCCGTCCAGAAACACCAGCCGGCTCAGCCCGTGGAAGCGGCGCAGGTCGTTGAGAGCATCCTCGACGTCCCACAGGCAGCGATTGCTGATCTTTTTGCCCGCTTCCGGCCAGAATCTGCGCACCACCAGCGCGTCGGCGCGGCGGTCACACACAGGCTCGATGCGGCCGATGAAACCCTCGTCATAGAGCACGGGCAGCACATAGTAGCCATAGTGCCGCTGATCCTCGGGTGTATAGATCTCCCATTTATAGCTGAAGTCAAACAAAGAGGCGATGAGCTTGCGGTCCCACAGCATGCAGTCCAGCGGCGCAAGCAGACGGGCGCGTTTTTCGGAGGTGATGGGCTCCCGGCAGCGCATGAGCAGGTCGAAGTCCTCCGTCTGCACATACAACGGTTTCGGAATGCCTTCCACCTGCACCGGAGCGATCACCCGAAGCTCCTCCAGCGCGCGGAAGACCTCGTTTCGGGACTGCATATTAAGCCCATCGACTCCCAGCCATGCGTCGCTGGGCGCATTCCACAGCATGCCGACCGCGCCGATGCGGCGCATGACCTGCCACATCTGCCGCTGCAGATCGTTGCGGAACGGAGACGGCGCGCTGAGAAGCTCCTCAGGCAGGCAGTCAGAGGCAAGCGCATAGCTTTTGATGGTACCGGTTTTGTGATGAATCACCAGATCGCCGCGGAAATACAGCGTCTCCAGCGCCACGCGGCCCAGACTGGACGAGCTCCAGTACCAGTCGGCCTTTTCTTTCATGTCCAGCTCTCTGGCTGACATATGCCCGTTTTCGTGAACGAGTGCAAGAATTTCACCGGCAATGGGATCAACCGCCTCGCGCGAACGCGTCTGACGGCGGAAACTCTCGCGCACAAAGCTCAGATGCGGCCAGTCCTCTACGGCCATGATGCACATGTTTTTGTCGAAGAAATCAATCAGCTGCCGTTTTTCATACAAAAGCGAATACAGCATTTCATGCGTGAAACCCTTCACGCGCGCCAGAAACGCCAGCTCGTGGCTGCGGCCGCACACATCCACCGGGTCGAACTGCACACAGCCTGCCTGATGCACATAGTCGATCAGACCGTCTTCGCCGCGGAAAATATGCGCGCCAAGAAGACCGTTTTTGGCCAGCATGTACCGGCATGCCTGCTCTTTGGTGATCTGCTGCATGGTTGGTCGCCCCTCTGCAATGGTTGTTTATTCATCATAACACTTGTAACAATCAAACGTCAACAAGGCGCATACAAAACCCGCCGGAGCGCTGTACTCCGGCGGGCTGAAAGGATGAACGGGTCAGCGCTGGATCTCCTCCATGGCAATCTCGCTCCAGCGCCAGAGGCAGGCGGGATTGTGCTGCACGGTGCTGATATCCTTGAGAATCAGCTCAAGATGACGGTTGTGCGCTTTTGCTGCGGCGATGGTGCGGCGAAGTTCCGCGCGCACGACGTCCTCGTTAAGCTCTCCGCTTGCAAGGAATGCCGGATTGGGCTTGTTGCTCATGACGCAGTAGTCAGGCATCTTTTCAGCAAAGGCCTCCGGAATGCTCCACGGGCTGCAGGAGAGCTTGCGGATCTTGGGCAGCTTGCGGATGACGTCCATGCGGTCGTCCAGCCGGTCGCAGCAGCCGTAGTAAATCGCACCCAGATAGGGGAAGATGCGCTTCATATAGGCGACCTCGAATTCGTCGGTGATCGCCGGAGATACCGAGGTAAACAGCTGCGCCAGACCAAACGCCCAGCTGTTGCCGGAGAGCGCATGATCGCCTTCCTTGGGCATGTCGGGCAGATAGGTATGCGAACAGTGGCACAGATTGGAATGGATATCATACAATTCCTGCTCGTTCATCTGATGGATCATGCCGATAACGCCCTGCGTGAGCTTTTCCATCAGGGCATGCATCATTTCCGGGCGGTCCATCAGCTCGATATAGCAGTCCGTAACGCCCATCCAGTGTGTGATGGTATCCCATACGCCCAGATGCATGATCAGTCCGGTCATGCGGAATCCGATGATTCCGTCGAAAAGCTCAGTGGCTTCACGGATGATTTTTTCTTCTGCTTCCGTGTCGAGAATGAGCCTGGGCATCTGAATCCGTTCGACGTCGTCCATATCCCGGATCTGGTTGACGAAATGCGAGCTGGAAGCAGTGGCTCCATCCTCCAGAATGATGTGGCCGCTGCGCTGAACATTGATGCCCCAGCCCGTGTTGTGAATCGGACGCGGCAGACAGAGATAAGGATCCACCACCATGTCTGTGTGCAGATGCTTCCATTTGTACAGCGTCTGACGAAGAGCCGTTTCCACATCGCGCCAGTAGGGATCCTGCACCTGGCAGGTCAGCGAACCGTCCACATCCATCTCATTCCACGGAATCTGGTCAATCAGCAGCATGGGACGCTCCATGCCAAGCGTGTTGAGTTTGATCCACATTCTGCGTTTTTCCGCCTGCACCGGCAATGCGGCGATGTCCGCATATTCTTTCGCCAGTTCGCGCAGAACGGTCATTTCATTTTGAGTGAGCACAAATGCCACTTCCTCTTCTTTGGATGGTTTCATTATATCAAATCCGTCTGCCGGATGGAAAGACCCGATTGAACTCCCAGGACAAAAATGCTATACTGCGGGCAGCGGAAGTCATCCAAAAGTCAATATCAGGAGGAACTGCAGGATGAAGCAGGCACTGGAGCAATTTGCGCAGGAGTCCGCCGACCATTCGCCGCTCAACAGGGTCTATGTTTGACCGCACATGGGAAAGAATTGGCAAGACCATCAATCTGCATGGCGCGACGCCTCATGTTCTCCGTCATACCTATCTGACCATGCTGGGAGAAACCGGCACAAACATCAAAACCATACAGGCCATTGCAGGTCATGCGGACATTCAGACCACCATGAACCGCTATGTTCACAGTCGGAATGAAAAGATATTGGAAGCCGGAAGAAACTTCGATCATCTGACACGTCAACTGACAGATACAACAGCGGAAGAATCGTTGTATGGCAATCCTTTGGCAATGATACAAGCCCCCTGAAAACTGACATCCGTTCTGACAAAACGGGCTGAAAGCATTCAAGGGGCGGTGATTTGTCTGTGTTCGGATAAAAGAAAAAATCCTGAAACCATTGCGGTATCAGGATTCTTTACTGGTGAGCCCGGCGGGATTCGAACCCACGACCTTTTGATTCGTAGTCAAACACTCTATCCAGCTGAGCTACGAGCCCACACGCTTCATCGGGTTTCCCTCGAGTCAGCTTGATTATTATAGCAAAGGTATTTGAAAAATGCAATACCTTTTTTCAAAAAAAACGAAAATTTCTTGATTTGTTTTTGCAGCAAAGAAGAAACTGGATTAATGCAATAAACTCTGGAAAAATCCATGCCGGAAATGGAATAGTTTGTGCCACAATGGCGCTCGCAGCCTTGCAATCTGTTCCTGTTCCTGTTAAAATAGCCATATGGTATTTTGGAAATTTCCGTCGAATGCGACAGAAAGAGAGGTGGAGGCATATGAATAACGAAACGCAGTATGTTATTGAGATGCTCCACATCACAAAGGAATTCCCCGGCATTAAGGCCAACGATGATATCACCCTGCAGCTTCGCAAGGGCGAAATCCATGCACTGCTGGGTGAAAACGGCGCGGGCAAGTCTACGCTGATGAGCGTGCTGTTTGGCCTCTATCAGCCTGAAGAGGGCACGATCAAGAAGGACGGCAAGGTGGTCGAGATCAACGACCCCAACGACGCAACCGCCCTGCATATCGGCATGGTGCATCAGCACTTCAAACTCATCGACGTCTTCACTGTGCTGGATAACATCATCCTCGGCGCAGAAGACACCAAGATGGGCTTCCTGCAGAAGAAGGCCGCGCGCCAGAAGGTGCAGGCACTCAGCGAGCGCTACGGCCTGAAGGTGGACCTCGACGCCAAAATCGAGGATATCACGGTTGGCATGCAGCAGCGCGTGGAGATCCTCAAGATGCTCTACCGCGACAATGAGGTGCTCATCTTTGACGAACCCACCGCCGTGCTTACTCCGCAGGAAATCGACGAGCTGATGGAAATCATGCGCGGTCTTACCCGCGAGGGCAAGAGCATCCTGTTCATCACCCATAAACTCAACGAGATCATGGCGGTTTCCGACCGTGTAACGGTTCTGCGCAAGGGCCGCTATGTGGGCACGGTGAACACCGCCGAAACCACCAAGGCTGAGCTGTCCAGCATGATGGTTGGCCGTCCGGTGCAGCTGGTAGTGGATAAGGAAGAAGCGAAGCCCGCTGACGAGGTGCTTGTGGTGGACAAGCTTTGCGTGCCTTCCAAGCTGTACAAGCGCGACGCGGTGCATGACGTGAGCTTCACCGTGCGCAAGGGTGAGATTGTTTGTATCGCCGGTATCGACGGCAACGGCCAGACGGATCTGGTCTATGCGCTCACCGGCCTTGAAAAGCCCTCCGGCGGCAAGGTTACGCTGTGCGGCAAGGATATCACCACGGCCTCCATCCGCGATCATAGCGTGGCTGGTATGAGCCATATTCCTGAGGATCGTCATAAGCATGGCCTTGTGCTGGATTATACGCTGGAGCAGAATCTCGTGCTGCAGAAGTTCCAGGAGCCGCAGTTCCAGAACCATGGCTTCATCCGGTTTGATCAGGTGCGTACCTATGCCGAAAAGCTCATTGAGCAGTACGACGTACGCAGCGGCCAGGGCCCGATTACCCGTGCGCGCAGCATGTCCGGCGGCAACCAGCAGAAGGCCATCGTGGCGCGTGAAATCGACCGCGATATGCCGCTGATCGTTGCCGTGCAGCCCACGCGTGGTCTGGACGTAGGCGCGATTGAGTACATTCACGGCCAGCTGGTTGCCCAGCGTGATGCGGGCAAGGCTGTGCTGCTGGTATCCCTTGAACTGGATGAGGTCATGAACCTTTCCGACCGCATTCTGGTGATGTACGAGGGCGAAATCGTGGGCGAATTTGATCCCAAGCAGGTAACGGTTGAAGAACTGGGCCTGTACATGGCAGGCGCCAAGCGTCAGGAGGTGACCAGGTGATGGAGAAGCTCAAGCAGTTCTGGCACAAGGACGGCACCCGTTCCGTGATGGCGTCGCTTCTGTCGATTCTGATCGGTCTGGCAGCGGGCAGCGTGCTGGTGTTCATCGTCGGCATGGTCACTCCGGCCATGGGTCTGAAGACCGCATGGGAAGGCATCCGTCTCATTTTCCTCGGTATTTTCTCCACTGGCCGAAACGCCGCCACCGGCGCGCTGACCTTCGGCTTTAATCCCGCCAGCATGGGCAATCTGCTATTCCGCGCCACGCCTGTGATCCTCACCGGCCTGTCCGTGGCGGTTGCCAACAAGACGGGTCTGTTTAACATCGGCGCTCCCGGTCAGTATCTGGCTGGTACGGCGGCCACGCTGCTGATTGCTCTGTACATGCCCACCGGCGTCGGCGAATTGTACGCATGGCAGGTGGCGCAGGGCCTGCCGGTGGCCAATGTATTCTTCCCTACGTGGTTTGTGTGGCTGGTCGCCTTCCTCGGCGGCATGCTCGCGGGCGCCCTGTGGGGATCGATCCCCGGTCTGCTCAAGTCGCTGCTGAACATCAACGAGGTAATCGCCTGCATCATGACCAACTGGATCGCGGCCAACCTTGTTACGTGGATCTTTGACGTGAGCACGCTGAAGAACGTAATCGAAAACACCAAGACTTCCTATATCTATAAAACTACCATCAACGGTGTGTCCACCTCCAAGATGGGACTGGACAAGCTGTTCCCCGGTTCCCAGGTCAACGGCGGCATTCTGATTGCCATCGTACTGGCAGTTGTGGTGTACATCATGCTCACCCGCACCACCTTCGGCTACCAGCTCAAGGCCTGCGGCTCCAACCGATTCGCCGCCCGCTATGCCGGTATCAAGGACAAGCGCAACATCGTGCTGTCCATGGCGATTGCCGGAGCGATGGCAGGTGCTGCCGGTTCTCTGTATTTCCTCAGCGGCAATACCGAGTTCTTCTGGTCCACCTACCAGACCCTTCCCGCCGTCGGTTTCAACGGCATCCCTGTGGCTCTTCTGGCCAGCAACAACCCCATCGGCGTCATCTTCGCCGGTATCTTCATGTCAATGCTGGATATCGCCGGTCTGCAGCTGACCAACCTGACTGCGTTCAATGAGTTCATCACCGATGTGATCATCGCCGTGATCGTGTACCTGAGCGCCTTCTCGCTGGTGATCAAGATGTGGCTTGGCGGACGCAGCAAAAAGGCTCATAAGTCCGGAAAGGGGGCGCAGGCGAAATGAGTTTTCTGATCAGACAGACCCTGATTTATGCCGTTCCGCTGATGATCGTGGCGCTGGCCGGTATTTTCGCCGAGCGCAGCGGCATCATCAACCTCGCGCTGGAAGGCATCATGATTTTCGGTGCATTCATCGGTACGCTGTTTGTGCGCCTCGTGCAGCAGTGGGGTTGGTTTGCCGCCGCCAAGGCCGCGGGCGACTGGATTGCCCTGCAGGGCTTCATGAGCCTGGCCATGGTTGTGGCTGCCGCCTGCGGCGCGCTGTTCTCGCTGCTTCTGGCCTTTGCCGCCATCAACCTCAAGGCTGACCAGACCATCGGCGGCACGGCGCTGAACCTGCTGGCTCCCGCACTGGTGCTGTTCTTCATCCGCGTGATCGCCAACCAGAACACCCTGCAGATGGCTGAAGGCGACAGCGCCAGCTGGTTCATGGTCAAGAAGGCCATGTTCGGCTACGGACGCAAGGATGAGATGGGATTCCTCGGCGACACCTTCCTCAACAAGGTGTACTTCGCCACCTACATCTGCATCATCATCTTCGTCATTCTCTCCATTATCCTCTATAAGACCCGTTTCGGCCTGCGTCTGCGCTCCTGCGGCGAAAATCCCCAGGCAGCGGACAGCCTCGGCATCAACGTGGTCAGAATGCGCTACGCGGGCGTGACCATCTCCGGCGCTCTGGCCGGCATGGGCGGCTTTGTGTACGCGCTCACCACCGCCAACTGTTCCTCCAACGGCGACGTGGCAGGCTTCGGCTTCCTCGCGCTGGCGGTTATGATCTTCGGCAACTGGAAGCCGCTCAATGTTGCGGGCGCGGCGCTTCTGTTCGGCCTGTTCAAGTGTATTGCGGCCAGCTACGCAAGCCTCGATATCAACGGCGACGGCATCTATCTGCTGAAGAACCTCGGCATCAACACCAATTTCTACCGCATGCTGCCTTATCTGATCACCCTGATCGTGCTGGCGTTCACGTCCAAGTCCAGCCGCGCGCCCAAGGCGGAGGGTATTCCCTACGATAAGGGCAGCAGGTAAAATCCATTTCAAATTACCTCCGTATCAAAGCTGTACGGAGGTAATTTGCGTTTATACGGAGGGAAGGATATGAATATCAGATCAGAACTGGAACGGCAGCTGGGACAGGCGACGTCCATTCGCCTCAACGACGTTGAACTGGATCCTGCCGCCATTCGCGCGGTAATGATCAATGAGGTCGTACCGGAAGATCCTGCACAGGACTTCTATGGAGCCAGCGGTGAACAATACCTGTCAACGACCATACCGCTGTTTCAGAAGGCGGGATTGAAGGTTGAATCCATCGGCGACATTCTGGAACTGGGCGTGTATATCACCAATGCAGTCAAAACACCCAAAATGGCCTATGCCGTTGAAAAGAGCAGCATGGAAGAAAGCCTTCCGTGGCTGGAAAAGGAGCTGGCGCTGTTTCCCAATATCAGGGTGATTATGCTCATGGGCGATGTGGCAAAGAAAATGTTCAACCAGATTGCGCGAAAAACCACGAAGCGCAATGTTATTCCTTCGGGAGCTACCTATAAGCTGCGCAGCACGCCGTTTTATTTTGGAGAGATCCGCGTGATGCCTTCCTATATCATGACAGGCGGAAACATCCTGATTGAAAAAGCAAAGGCAACCATGGCGGCGGAGGATATAGCCGTGATGGCGGAACTGATCGCAGACTGATTTTTTTTGAAGTGTAAAAAATCCGTCAGCCCACTGCCCAAAGCCCTTAGTATATGCTATAATAACTTCGTATTCCCATTTTACCCGGAAAGGAAACCTGCCATGAAAATGTTCCAGCGTATCATTGCGCTTTTACTCACCGTATGTATGCTCCCGGTTCTGGCACTGGCCGAGGATGAGGAGATCAGCATGTTTGCCGAAGGTCTCGTGCCCGGTGGACTGGAGGCGGAGGGCATGGCCGGAGGCGACGGTGAGGACGGCGAGGATAATGTTGCGCTCACCGGCGAGACGGCCACCATTGACGGTATGCAGCCGCTCTATACCACCCGCGTCAAGCCCTATGTGGCCAGCGGCACGGCCATCCGCATGCGCGCCGAGCAGAGCAACGAGAGCGAAGTGATCTGCCTGATCAGCGCATGGGAGCCTATCACCGTGTATAAGGTGTATCCGTCCTATGTGCTGGCGGAGTACAACGGCAACATCGGCTACGTGATCCGCACATGGGTCGACGAGGAAATGACGACGATTGATCCTGAAAACACCCCGCCCTACGGCGTGGTGCCAGCACAGTTTGTGGCGACTGTGACCGAAACGGTGGATGTGTTCGCGCAGCCGGATCATTCCTCCGAGGTGTTTGATATCCACCCCGGCGCCGGCAGCAAGATTGCTATTCTGGAGTTTGTCGACGGTTTTGCCAAGGTGCTCTACTGGCGCAGCTATGGCTACATCGACGCAAAGTACCTCACCGACCTGGTCACGGTTGCGCAGGGCAACGAGCCGCTGAGCGAGGATACGCCCATTGCCGCCTTCTGCAGCTTCTTTGAATACAACACCGGCAAGGAAGGCAACGATGGCCGCTGCAAGAACATCGTGCGCACCTGCGAACTGATGTCCCGCACCATGCAGCCCGGCGAATCGCTGGACTTCAACAACCAGATCGGCCCTTACAAGCGCAACAACGGCTATCATCCCGCACCGGTGCTGATTGACGGCGGCAGCCAGCTGGGCTACGGCGGCGGTACCTGTCAGAGCAGCTCCACGCTGTACAACACCATTCGCATGGTGCCCGGCATCACCATCCTGCAGCGCCGTCCTCACGGCCCCGGATGTGCACGCTACCTGCCCATGCATCAGGATGCGGCGGTCGGCAATGTGCAGCTCAACTTGCGTTTCCGCAATGATACGCCTTATGCGCTGCGCTTCCTGGCTGAAAGCACCGGTGAAGGCGTGCTGTGCATCCAGATTTTCCGCGAACAATAATGATGAAAAACCTGCGCATCCAAATGTGATGCGCAGGTTTTTTACGTTTTCTGATTTTTCCATTCAAGGATGCTCTCCAGCCGCTCCTTGATGCGGATTTCGCGTCCCTGTTCAGTGGGCAGGTAATAGCGGCGGCCTTTGAGCGAGTCGGGCAGACACTGCATGCGCGTGAGCTTCTCGGCGGTGTCATGGGCGTATTGATAGCCTTTGCCGTAGTCGGCTTCCTTCATCAGCCGGGTGGGCGCGTTGCGGATCTGCAGAGGCACAGACTCAGCAGGCTTGTCGTGAATGTCCTTTTTGCAGTTCTCACAGGCAACGTAGAGCGCGTTGGACTTGGGAGCCATCGCCAGATACACCACCGCGTGGGTCAGGTGGACGTCGCACTCCGGCAGACCGAGATAATGACAGGCCTGATAGACGGATACGGCCATGTTGATGGCATTGGGATCGGCCAGACCTACGTCCTCGCTGGCGAAGCGTACCAGACGGCGCGCAATGTAGAGCGGATCTTCTCCGCCGTCGATCATGCGAAGCATCCAGTACACAGCGGCGTCTGGATCGGAATTGCGCATGGACTTGTGCAGCGCGGAAATCAGGTTGTAATGCTCCTCGCCCTGCTTGTCGTAGAGAAGCGAGCGGCGGTTCATGCAGTCGGAGAGAATTTCTTCATCCACATGCAGCGCGCCGGTTTCGTCCATGTGACCGTTGCAGACGGCCATTTCGAGCGTATTGAGCGCGGTGCGCGCGTCGCCGTTGGCAAAACGGGCAATGGCACGCAGGTGGTCGTCTGAAATCCGGACATTCAGGTCTTTGAGCCCTTTGGGGCTGTCGACAGCATGACGAAGCAGGGTTGTCAGATCGTTTTCATCCAGCGCCTTGAGAATGAACACCTTGCAGCGCGACAAAAGTGCGGAGTTGATCTCAAATGAGGGATTCTCCGTGGTTGCGCCGACAAGAATGATGCTGCCTTTTTCCACATAGGGCAGGAAGGCGTCCTGCTGCGCTTTGTTGAAACGATGGATTTCGTCGGCAAACAGAAGCGTTCGGATGCCCATGCGGCGGTTTTCTTCCGCGCGGGCCATGACCTCCTTTACTTCTTTGATGCCGCTGGTCACGGCGCTGAATTCCACAAAGGCGGCCTGCGTCTTTTTGGCGATGATGCGCGCAAGGGTCGTTTTGCCAACGCCCGGCGGTCCCCAGAAAATCATGGAGGACACCTGATCGCGCTCAATCAGCTGGCGCAGAATTTTACCCGGGGCGATCAAATGCTGCTGTCCCACATATTCGTCCAGCGTTTCCGGCCTGAGTCGGCTGGCCAGCGGCGCGGATTGCGGACGGGCGTCAAAAAGGTTCATCTGTTCCATGGCATGGACTCCTTTCCATACGCACAGAATAGCACATCTGAGGCTGGAAAACAATGCATGAAATGTGGTATACTGTGCGGCGAAAGAAGGGATGACCATGACAGGACTGGTGCTGGAGGGCGGCGCGATGCGGGGATTGTTCACCGCAGGCGTGCTGGATATGCTTCTGGAGGCGGACATCCGGTTTGACGGCGCGATCGGCGTGTCGGCGGGCGCAGCTTTCGGCTGTAATTTCAAGTCGCGGCAGAGTGGCCGTGTGATTCGCTATAACACCCGTTACAGCCGCGACTGGCGCTATTGCAGCTTCCGCTCGATGCTTCTGACCGGCGACCTGTTCGGCGCAAAGTTCTGCTACCGCGATCTGCCCAATAAACTGGATCCCTTTGATAACGAGACCTTCAACCGCAATCCCATGAGCTTCTGGGTGGTTGTGACCGATGTGGAAACCGGTTTGCCGCACTACCGCCGCGTTGACCGCGCGGGCGATGAATGCTCGGATTGGATCCGGGCTTCGGCCTCCATGCCGCTGGTTTCGCGCGTGGTGGAGCTGGAAGGCCGGGGATATCTGGACGGCGGCATTGCTGATTCCATTCCGCTCAGGGCATTTGAGGAGCGCGGCTTTGAACGTAACGTGGTCATTCTGACCCAGCCGGAGGGTTTTGTGAAGGTGCCTTCCTCGGGACTTGGATTGATGCGGCTGATGCTGCGTAAATATCCGAAAATGGTCGATACGCTGGCAAACCGTCATGTCAATTACAATGAGGCCGTTGCTTATGTGAAGCAGCGCGAAAAGGAAGGCGCAGCACTGGTGATCCGTCCGAAGGAAAAGCTGGACATCGGCCGGGTAGAGCATGATCCCGACAAAATGCGCGCGGTGTATGAGCTCGGGCGCGAGGCTGGACGGGAAAAACTGAATGAAATCAGGGCCTTTCTGGCATAACGAAAAAACTTCCGCAGAATGAACGCTGCGGAAGTTTTTTGTTGGTTATGCGTAAATCCACTCAAAGGGCTTGTCAAGCGCTTTGATCGCAATTTCGCGGGCGGTGATGACGCTCAGAGTGTTCTCGTGCGGCACCGGAATCTTTCCGGTTTCAAAGAATACCGCCAGCTCTCTGGTAAAACCTGCCCAGAAGTCCCAGCCGGCCTGCACCGTTTCGAAGCTCTTGTCGGCGCAGGAAACATGCATCAGGAAGCATCCGCCGGGTTCAAAAGTGGCGATTTTGGCGCGCTTTCCGCCTTCAAATTCAATCACCGTCATGGGATGTTCCCTGTCGCCGACGCTCATGGCGCGAACCGGTTTTGCACCTTTGAACATCGCCACGATGGGCTCCAGCTGATGGATGGAGTAGATGGGGAACAGGCCCGGGCCGCAGCTGTCGATAACAACGGGCTCCTTCTCGTAAATGGGCTGATACTCCTTGGCGAAGAACAGCGCGGAGGTGGAATAGCAGGGCGTGTTTCCTGCTTTGGCCATGGCAAAGATCCGCTCAGCACTTTCTTTGGTTTCGGCAAAGGTTTTGTCGATGTAGGTGCGCTTGCCGGACTTCAGCGGCAGCGCGCACAGCTCCTCGTGCATTTCGGGGTTGTCGGGAGAGAGCACGATGAGCACGTCGGAGCGTTCGATTACTTCCTCCATGGTATCAAGCACCGCAACGCCGGTTTTCTTTTCCCATTCTCTGGAGGTCATTCCGCCGGGCAAGGGAGAATCAATCTTGGCCCAGGCATAAGCCGCTTCCAGCTGAGGAGCCCAATCACGGAAAAACTGCGGATAGTTATTGGCATGCCACTCGTCGAGATAGTAGTCGATCAAACCAACCTTGATGGCCATAAGCGTTCTCCTTTACAGCTCAACTTCCTTGTGCAGTTTGGCGGATTCGTAGATGCCTTCCATGATCTTGGCGGTCTTGATGGTTACGTCAATGTGGGAGGGCAGCTTTTCGCCAGTCTGAACGCTGCGGACGAATTCATTGATTTCTCGTTCGAACATGTTTTCGGTGGGGAACTGGTAGGAGGTCTTGGTGAGCATGCCATCCTGCACGCCGTACTTGATGAAGTCCGCGCCGTACTGCAGGCGGATGCCGCCCTTGTCGCCCATGAAGTCGATGTACATTTCGCGCTCGCCGATGTTCTGCGCCCATGCGCCCTGGAAGGTGATGACCGGACCGTCGGTGCGAATCACGCCGGTGATGGAGTCTTCCACGTCATACACGCCGTCGTACTTCGGCGGACCGGCCCACATATCGACGAAAGCATAGTCCTTCATGTCCTTGCCCAAACGGCAGAAGGATTCGCTGGACACGGTCTTGGCCACGGGATCGCCGGTGCAGTACATAACGATATCCAGGAAGTGAACGCCCCAGTCGATCAGCACGCCGCCGCCAGCAATGGCGTTGTCGGTGAAAGCGCCGCCGAGACCCGGGATGGAGCGGTGGGAGCGGAAGCTGACATAGACATGGAACACATCGCCCAGTTCACCCTTCTGGATGAGCTCGCGGATCTTGTTGACGGCGTCATTGAAACGGTTGACCACGCCGATGTTGAGGATTTTGCCGCATTCTTCGGCAGTCTTCTGCATTTCCTGCACCTCGGCATAGGTGCGGGCGGCGGGCTTTTCGCACAGCACGTGCTTGCCGGCCTTCAGCGCGTCGATGGTGATCTGGGTGTGCGCCTTGTTGGGCGTGCACACGGACACGGCGGCGACTTCGGGATCGCTGATCACGTCGTGATAATCAACCACGGCCTTGCCGCAGCCGTAATCCTTCACGGCCTTTTCAGCACGCTCGGGGATGATGTCGCAGAAATACGCAATTTCAACCTCTTCGTTTTTCATATACGCGGGAATATGAGCGCCGTTGGCAATGGTGCCGCAGCCGATAATACCTACCTTGATTTTGGCCATGGGTTGTGCCTCCTTGTATGCGGTTGTGAGGAAATACTCTGTATGTGAATGATAGCGCAGCAGGACAGCTTTGTAAAGGGAAAAAACGAAAAAACCCCGCCTGAAAAGGCAGGGAAAGAGATTAGTCTTTGAGCCAGACACCGTCATATACAAAGGTGGCGGGGCCGGTCATATAAACGTGGTTGTCATTTTCATCCCACTTGATGTGCAGCGTGCCGCCGGGCAGATCGATGTCCGCTTCGCGCTCACAGAAACCATTGAGCGCACAGGCCACCAGCACGGCGCATGCGCCAGTGCCGCAGGCGAGGGTCTCGCCGGTGCCGCGCTCCCACACGCGCATGCGGGCATGGGTGCGGCTGATGATCTGCACAAACTCGATGTTCGCCTTCTGCGGAAAATCGGGATGGCATTCCAGCACGGGGCCGTCGGTGGTGACAGGCGCAGTGTCGGGATTGTCCACAAAGCACACCGCATGCGGATTGCCCATGCTGACCAGCGTGAAGGCGTACGTTTTGCCGTTCAGATCGATCTTGTGGCCGATGACGGGGCAGCCGGAGGCCCTGGAGGGAATCTTTGTACCGTCCAGCTCGGGAATGCCCATGTCCACGCGGACGCTCTGGGTGGTGCCGTCGGGAGCGAGGTTGAGGTGCATCACCTTGACCTGTCCGCCGGATTCAATGGTGAATTCCGTCTTGTCCGTAAGCCCGCGGTCGTGACAGTACTTGGCCACGCAGCGGATGCCGTTGCCGCACATTTCGGAATAGCTGCCGTCGTTGTTGTACATCTCCATTTCAAACTCGGCGATTTTGCCGGGCTTGATCAGAATCAGGCCGTCGGATCCGCAGCCGAAATGCTGACGGCTCATGCGCACGGCCAGCGCGGAGGGATCTTCGACGGTTTCTTCAAAGGCGTTGATATATACGTAGTCGTTTCCGAGGCCTTCCATTTTGGTAAAGCGCATCGTGACACCTGCTTTCGAACTGTTACTCGCTGACCTGACGCGATTTGCCTTCCAGAACAAGCTTGTTGAGCTCGTCCATGAAGCTGCTTACATCGGTAAACTGGCGGTAGACCGAGGCAAAGCGCACATAGGCCACCTCGTCGAGAAGTTTGAGCTCGTCCATCACCGCTTCGCCGATGAGGCGCGAGGAAAACTCGCCCTCGGCGGCGGAGTGCACCAGCTTTTCCACCTTCTCTACGATCGCGTCCACATCGGTTACGCTCACGGGACGCTTCTGGCAGGCGTGCAGAATGCCGCGCTTGATCTTGTCGGGATTGAACGGCTCGCGGCGCATGTCCTTTTTCACGATCATGACCGGCGAGGTCTCGATCTTTTCGTAGGTGGTGAAACGGCGGCCGCAGTGCAGACATTCGCGGCGGCGGCGGATGGCGCTGCCTTCCTCCGTGGGACGGGAATCGATGACCTTGCTGTCCAGATAACCGCAGTGCTGGCAACGCATACGGCGTTCCTCCTTTGTATCATGAAAAGACTGGGCTCATTATAGCAATTTTATGTGCCGGGCGCAAGAATTTTTACCACGTTTGTGCCTTGCCCTCCTGTGTGGAAACGAGGATGACGTCGTCGCCGATCCGGCAGATCTGATCCCACGGGATCACGATGCCGCATTTTTCGCCGCGAAGACTCTGGATAAACGAAGTTTCCGCCGGCACAACCAGCGCCGTAACCCGGGCGGACTGGGTGCAGAACTCAATGTCCATTACGCGGCCCAGCCGCCTGCCGTCGTGTACGTCGATCACCTCTTTGGTGCGCAGCTCGCTGAGCGTCATCAGCCGCCCTCCTTGAGGAATCGTTGCGGGGGAGTACTCTATTTTATGCGTCCTTCTTCACAATGAGACCGCCGCCGGGAAGATTGTCGCAGGAAGAGAATGCGAGACGGCCTTCGTCGGCAAAAACCTCCACGCTGTGACGGTCGGCGATGATGGTCAGATCAGGCGCAGCGCTTACAAGCTGCGCTGTGCGCACATCCCATTCGGCCTGCGAGGGCAGACGGCGGGCAATTTCCAGCCGGTGCGCAGGCGCATCGACCCGGATGTACATGTGCTCGCCTTCTGTACCGCGCGGCCAGAGGGTGACGCAGCCATCCACGGTCATGGTATGCATATAGGCGCCGTTTAGAGGCGCTTCCTGCAAAATGGCATCCACAGGCTTTTGACGGATACGCAGGGTCTCGTCCAGCCACAGCTCGCGCGGAAGCGCCATGCTCCAGCGCCAGCCCTCAGCCATGGTGTCCGGCGCACAGGCAAAGGGCATCCAGTCCCAGTGACCCTGCCAGCCCATCTGAATGCGTCGGCTGCCGGTGTGACGGAAGGTTTGCGGCGCATAGTATTCCCAGCCCATATCAAAGGTACCCTCGGCTTCCTTGGTGAAGACGCCGGTTTCGAAGTCCATCTTGCCCACGAAGTAGCAGGTGATTGTCTCTCCCATATACATCGGACAGAAGCCGAGCACCCATTTGCCGCCGAGCCTGAACAGATCCGGGCATTCCCACATGGTGCCGTACTGTCCGCCGGAGCGCGCTGCGATGCCCAGATACGTCCAGTTGACAAGATCAGGCGAGCGGTAGCACAGCACGCAGCCCTCGCCGCCTTCGTTGGCTCCGCCGATGGAGGAACCTACAATCAGGTAATAGCTTCCGTCGTGCTCGACGATACAGGGATCGCGGAAGTCGGAGGAATGACCCTCGGGCGGTGCGGGAATCACGGGGTTGCCCACATATTTGTCAAAGTGAATACCGTCGTCCGACATGGCCAGACACTGATGCTGACGGCCATCCTTCACGCCGGTGTAGAGAAGGAGAATCTTCCCGTCCTTCTCGATGGCGCTGCCGGAAAAACATCCGCCGCCTGCGCCGTCGTCATAGGGCTGATCGGGCGCAAGCGCCACGGGCAGATACTCCCAGTGGATCAGATCCGCACTCACGGCATGCGCCCAGTGCATGGTGTCCCATTTGGGCGCAAAAGGATTGCACTGCCAGAAGGCGTGGTATTTTCCGCCGGAGTAAATCAGACCGTTGGGATCGTTCATCCAGTTGGCCTGCGGCGCAAGATGCCATACGGGACGTCGCGTGCCCTTGTGCGCAATCACGCCGTCCGCCTCCAGCGTGCGCGTCGCCCACTGGATTTTGCTGCTTTGCGGATACACAGGAGCCTCCGCGCCGTTCATCCATGCCTGCACGCCGGGCTGAATCACGATCTTGTGCGGACGGATCTCCATCAGCTGGCGCATCTCGTCCATCGTCACCCACCGGTATGATACGGTTTCGCCTTCCTGCAGAGTGATCTGGTCCTTGGGCCAGTCGGTTTCGCACAGGTATCCGCGGTAGATGGCATGCCGTCCCACGTCGCAGAACAGCGGACTGAACGTGCCGCGGCTGATGCCTGTTTCCTCGTACAGTTCGCGTCTGGCTGCCTCCAGCGGCTCCTCGCCCTGAACGGCGGATCCGCCTGCGGTGGCCTCAAACACGCCCGGCCACGTCTCCTTGTTTGGATCGCGCTGCATCAGCAGGAAGGTGCCGTCCGTGTGACGCACCAGCACGTCGCATACCAGATGATACAGCCCGTCAGGAACAGGATCTCCTCGCACGAGTGTCTGACCAGTCAGGTTTCCATCCTTGTCATAGGCATCCCAAAGTTCCATAAACGGCCCTCCTGTACTGAAAAAGGCCTGTCCTGTAAGGACAGGCCGTGAAAGACACGAATCAGCGGTTGGCGTACATCTTTTCGTAGTAGTCCTGATATTCGCCGGAGATGATGGTTTCCCACCACTCGCGGTTGTCCAGGTACCACTGGATGGTCTTCTGGATGCCGTCCTTGAACATGGTTTCCGGCAGCCAGCCCAGCTCGGAATGGATCTTGGTGGGATCGATGGCATAGCGCATGTCATGACCCTTGCGGTCGGTGACGTAGGTAATGAGGCTTTCAGGCTTGCCCAGCGCCTTGCAGATGAGCTTGACGATGTCGATGTTGCGCATCTCGTTGTGGCCGCCGATGTTGTACACCTCGCCCACGCGGCCCATGCGGATGATCAGGTCGATGGCCTTGCAGTGATCCTCCACATACAGCCAGTCGCGCACGTTCAGGCCTTCGCCGTATACGGGCAGGGGCTTGTCGTTGAGGCAGTTGGCGATCATCAGCGGGATCAGCTTCTCCGGGAAGTGATAGGGGCCGTAGTTGTTGGAGCAGCGGCTGATGGTAACCGGCAGGCCGAAGGTACGGTGATACGCGAGCACCAGCAGGTCGGCGCTGGCCTTGGAGGCGGAGTAGGGGGAAGAGGTATGGATGGGCGTTTCCTCGGTGAAGAACAGGTCGGGACGGTCGAGCGGCAGGTCGCCGTAGACCTCGTCGGTGGACACCTGATGATAGCGGGTGATGCCGTACTTGCGGCAGGCGTCCATCATGACCTGCGTGCCCAGAATGTTGGTGCGCAGGAACACGCCGGGATCCTCAATGGAGCGGTCAACATGGCTTTCGGCGGCAAAGTTGACCACGATGTCGGGATGCTCCTCTTCAAACAGCTTGAACACGGCCTCGCGGTCGCAGATGTCAGCCTTGACGAAGCGGAAGTTGGGGTTATCCATCACAGGCGCGAGGGTCGACAGATTGCCGGCATAGGTCAGCTTGTCCAGACAGATCACGCGGTCCTCGGGATGCTTTTCAAGAATATAGAAAATAAAGTTGGAACCGATAAATCCGGCGCCGCCGGTAACGATAATGGTCATTGATCTATCTCCTTTTCCTTGTTGAAGGAATGGGCGAAGCCCTCATTTCTTGTCGTACAGGTACTTGCCCTCGGCCACACGCTTGAGATGCTCGCCGTAGGGAGACTTGCCGTAGCGCTCAGCGGACTTGAGCAGCGTTTCTTTGTCGATCCACTTCTTCTGGTAGGCGATTTCCTCCAGAGCGGCAATCTTGACCGACTGGCGCTTCTCAATGAGCTGCACAAAGTTGGCGGCGTCGATGAGGCTGTCCATGGTGCCGGTATCCAGCCACGCAAAGCCGCGTCCCATGACCTTGGCGCAGAGATTGCCCTGCTTCAGGTACATGTCGTTGAGCGTGGTAATTTCCAGCTCGCCGCGGGCGGAGGGCTTTACATCGTGCGCCATGGCGCTGACGCCCTTGGGATAGAAATACAAACCCGTGATGCAGTAGTTGCTCTTGGGGTTCTTGGGCTTTTCCTCAACGGAAAGCACCTTGCCGTTTTCGTCGAACTCCACAATGCCGAAGCGCTCGGGGTCGTTGACGTAGTAACCGAAGATGGTGGCCTGACCTTCCTCGGCGTTCTGTGCGGCTTCCAGAAGCATGCGGCCGAAGCCGTTGCCGTAGAAGATGTTGTCGCCCAGAACCATGGCGCAGGGCTCGTCGCCGATGAATTCCTCGCCGATAAGGAACGCCTGAGCCAGTCCGTCGGGAGAGGGCTGCACGGCATAGCTGAGCTGGATGCCGTACTGGCTGCCGTCGCCCAGCAGGTCGCGGAAGCGGGGCGTATCGGTGGGAGTGGAAATGATCAGAATGTCGCGAATACCCGCCAGCATCAGCGTGGACAGCGGGTAATAGATCATGGGCTTGTCATAGATGGGCAAGAGCTGCTTGGAGGTGACCATGGTAAGGGGATACAGACGGGTGCCTGCACCGCCGGCCAGAATAATACCCTTCATCGGCGTGCTCCTTTCGTATGGACAGATTTTTACTTCTATTATTATACAAGCTTTGTTCAATAAAGTAAAGGGCGGTTTTACTTGTGATAACGCTCTCCGGCGTTGATTTTGGCAGCGCGGAAGAGCTGTTCGAGCAGCATCACCCTTGCCAGCTGGTGCGGAAAGGTCATTTTGCTCATGCTCATGCGCTCGTCGGCGCGGCGGATGACATCGGGATGAAGCCCGAGCGAACCGCCGATAATGAAGGTGATGTGACTCTTTCCCTGCGTGAAGAGCCCGGAAAGCTTCCTGGCAAGCTCTGTGCTTTCATACTGCTTTCCGTCGATGCACATGGCGATGACATAGTCCTGCGCGCCGATCTTCTGCAGGATCTTTTCCCCCTCGCGCTTCATCACGGCCTCGTTGAGCTTGTCGGAGGGCTGGGCGGGCTCGGGTTCGTCGGGCAGCTCGATGATATTGACCGGCATGATGCGCTTGAGCCGCTTGGCATATTCGTCAGCCGCATCGGAGAAATACCGTTCGCGCAGCTTGCCTACGCAGATGAGATTGACCGGCATTCACTCCACCTCCTCAAAAAAAGTGGCGTCGATGCGGATGTCGCGGAACAGCCTGCCGAAATAGGCGGCGTCGCCGTCCGGAATGTGCAGGGTGTAAAGGCCTTCTTCGCCGCTGACGGAGGACACGATATGCACGTTTCCGCGCGCATCGCGCAGCTTCATGCCTTCTTTGGGCTCGCCTTCCGCACAGAGCAGCGCAACGCCGGCAATGCCCAGATCGATGACTTCATCCATGAGACGCATTCCCGTTCCTCCTCACTTCATGGTGTACAGATGGCTGGCCTGATAGCGGCCCGCCACGTTGAGCGTTACGTCGCGGCCGATTTCCGCGCCTGCACGGCTGAGCGCAGCATAGTTGGTGCGGTAAGCCAAATCGGGCGTATTGTTCTCGCTGCTCAGATGCCCCAGCAGAAAGTGCTTTGTGCCATGCTCGTACAGCCACACCGCCGCCTCGGAACCGCTCTGGTTGCTCAGATGACCCTTGCGGCCCAGAATACGGCTTTTGAGATGCTGCGGATAGTGCGGATTTCCTTTGAGCATATCAGGGTCGTGATTGCTTTCCAGAAGCACCAGTTCCGCACCCGAAAGCGCGTCCTGCACGGTAGGCGAGAAGTAGCCAAGATCGGTCGCGGTGGCGACGCTGGCCGGGCCGTAGAAGCGGTAACCCACGGGATCCATCGCGTCGTGCGGAATGGAGAAGGGATTGATTTCCCATTCGTTCAGAAAAAAGCTCTCGCCCGCCTCGATCACCACGCGGTGATGTGCCGGAATGCTGCCCACGCAGGCTTCCATGCCCGTCCATGTGCCTTCGGTGGCGTAGATGGGAATGTCCAGCTTGCGAGACAGGATGCCCGCGCCCTTCACGTGGTCGGAGTGCTCATGGGAGATGAGGATGGCGTTGAGCTCTGCAGGATCAAGCCCTGCACGGCAGATGGCGTCCAGCGTCTGCTTGCCGCTCATGCCGCAGTCGATTAGGATCGCGCCCTGATCTGTACCCAGCCATGCGGCATTTCCGCTCGAACCGCTGAAAAGTGTCAGAAAGGTTGTCAAAATGCTGCTCCTTCATTTGGAAAAGTCCGTTCGCATGATATTGTAGCATTTTGTTTGGGAATTGTCACCTCCTTACGTCCTTCAGACGCGCGGAAAGGTCAAAATGTAACCGCTCCGGATTCTCGAAAAAACAGAACGTGGAATCTTGACAGCAAATACAATATGATTTATAATTAACGATTGAGAATACGTCAAATTTCGACGGAAAGGGGAACGGGTACGGTGCTGAACAACCGCGTTCTGGTCTACCGCGACGGTCGTCTGAGCGACATGCAGGACGGCAGTGTCGATATTTCCGCTTTGTTTGGCGATGGCGTGATTCCTTCGGGTCATTCCCTTTTGTTGGTACCGGGTCTTGTTGATGTTCATGTGCATCTTCGGGAGCCGGGATTTTTTTATAAGGAAACCATCGCTACCGGTACAAAGGCTGCTGCGCGCGGCGGTTACACCGCTGTGTGCGCCATGCCGAATCTGAATCCTCCGCCTGACTGCATGGAAAACCTCCAGAAGCAGCTGGATCTCATTGAGGAGAATGCCGAAGTGTGGGTCATGCCCTATGGCTGCATTACCATGGGACAGAAGGGCCGCGGCGAATTGTGCGATTACGCGTCCATGAATCCGTATGTTGCCGGTTTCTCCGACGACGGCAAGGGCGTGCAGGACGATGATACCATGCGCGAGGCCATGAAGCGCGTCAAGGCGCTGGGAGGCATCATCGTGGCTCACTGCGAGGACGAAAGCCTGCTTTTCGGCGGCTACATCCACGACGGCGAGTATGCAAAGCTTCACGGCCACCGCGGCATCTGCTCGCAAAGCGAGTGGAAACAGGTGGAGCGCGACCTTGAACTGGTGCGCGAGACCGGCTGCCGCTACCATGTGTGTCACGTATCCGCCAAGGAAACGGTCGAACTGATCCGCCGTGCCAAGGCGGAAGGACTGGACGTAACCTGCGAAACCGGCCCGCACTACCTGACCATGTGCGACATGGAGCTTGAGGAGGATGGCCGCTTCAAGATGAATCCGCCCATCCGTTCGGCAGAGGACCGCGACGCGCTGGTCAGAGGTCTTCTCGACGGTACGGTGGACATGATCGCCACTGACCACGCGCCTCACTCGGCTGAGGAAAAGAGCCGCGGGCTGGAAAAGAGCCTGATGGGCGTGGTGGGTCTGGAAACCGCGTTTGCGGTGCTCTACACCAAACTGGTCAAAACCGGAATTGTTCCGCTGGAAGTGATCCTCCGCGCGCTTTGCGACAATCCCAGAAAGCGCTTCGGCATCCCGGAAAACGAGGGCGACTTCGCCGTGTTTGATCTGGATGAAAGCTACACCGTCGATCCTGAAACATTTGTCAGCATGGGGCATGCCACCCCGTTTGCAGGCTGGCAGGTAACGGGCGATTGCATTTATACATCTGTGGGAGGAGAGGCAGTATGGAAAAAGTGGTAAAAAAACGCAAGCTGGTGCTTCAAAACGGCGCTGAATTTGTCGGTACGGGCTTTGGCGCGGATACCGACGCACTGTGCGAGCTGGTGTTCAACACCTCCATGGTGGGCTATCAGGAGATCGTGACCGATCCCGGCTATGCCGACCAGATGGTTCTGATGACCTATCCGCTCATCGGCAACTACGGCATCAACGATGAGGACAGCGAAACCCGCGTGCCCACGCTCAGCGGCATGGTGGTTCGCGAATACTGCGACGAGCCCTCCAACTTCCGTTATACCAAGACGCTTTCCGAACTGCTGGAGGAAAGCAATGTTCCGGGACTGAGCGAGGTGGATACCCGTGCGATTACCCGGATCCTGCGCGACGAAGGCAGCATGATCGCTCTGATCTGCGACGCCGATGTTCCCTCCGAAGAAGCGCTTGCGCGTATCCGTGCCTACGTAGCGCCCCGCGACAGCGTGCGCCGCGTCAGCTGCAAAAAGAAGAGCTATGCCCGCACGCCCAACCCGCGCTACAGCGTGGTGGCCATCGACTGCGGCATCAAGCAGAGCCTGATCAAGGCGCTCAACAGCGTCGGATGCAACGTGACCGTCGTTCCTTACAACACCTCCGCTGAAGAAATCCTTTCCTGCAAGGCGGACGGACTCTATATCTCCGATGGCCCCGGCAACCCCTCCGACGTGCCGGAAGTCATCGAAACCATCGCCGCGCTGCGCGGCAAGCTGCCGATGTTCGGCGTGTGCCTCGGCCACGAGCTGATGGCGCTGGCCTGCGGCGCCAAGACCGTAAGGCTCAAGTGCGGCCGCTACGGCGCCAACCAGCCTGTGCGCTGCGTGGAAACCGGTAAGCTGGAGATTCCGCGTCAGAACCGCAGCTTTGTGGTGCATGAGGCGTCTTTGGAAGGCACCGGCCTCACGATCACCCACCGCAGCGTGCTGGACAATGCCATTGAGGGCCTCAGCTGCATGGAAGATCGCATGTTCAGCCTGCAGTTCACCCCTGCCGATGATAAGCCCTACAAACAGTTTGTAAAGATGATGGAGGAGGGAAAGCGCCATGCCTAAGCGTACAGATATCCGCCGCGTGCTCGTGATCGGCTCCGGCCCCATCGTAATCGGTCAGGCCGCCGAATTTGACTATGCCGGCACGCAGGCCTGCCTTGCTCTGCGCGAGGAAGGCTATGAAGTCATTCTTGTCAACTCCAATCCCGCCACCATCATGACCGACACCGATATCGCCGACAAGGTCTATATGGAGCCTCTGACGCTGGAATATCTGGCCAAGATCCTCCGTTACGAGCGTCCCGACGCCATCCTGCCCGGCCTCGGCGGCCAGACCGGTTTGAACCTTGCCATGCAGCTCAAGCGCAAGGGCGTGCTGGATGAGTGCCAGGTGGAGATTCTTGGCACCAGCTTTGAATCCATCGACCGCGCCGAAGACCGTGAAAAGTTCAAGGAACTGTGCGAAGAGCTGGGCGAGCCTGTGCTGCCCTCCATGATCGCCACCACCATGGAAGAGGGCTATGCGGCGGCTGAGGAAATCGGCTATCCGGTGGTTCTGCGCCCCGCCTTCACGCTGGGCGGCACCGGCGGCGGCTTTGCCGACAACCGCGAAGAAATGGAAGATCTCCTCAAGAACGCCCTCAAGCTCTCTCCTGTGCATCAGGTGCTGGTGGAAAAGAGCATCAAAGGCTACAAGGAGATCGAATTCGAGGTCATGCGCGATGCCAATGATACGGCCATCGCCATCTGCTCCATGGAGAACATCGACCCCGTGGGTATCCACACCGGCGACTCTCTCGTGGTTGCGCCTGCGCAGACCCTGACCCTCAAGGAAACCGCCATGCTCAAGGAGAGCGCGCTCAAGATTATCCGCGCGCTCAAGATCGCCGGCGGCTGCAACGTGCAGTTTGCCCTCGATCCCTACAGCTTCAAATACTACCTCATCGAGATCAACCCGCGCGTCTCCCGTTCCTCCGCGCTTGCCTCCAAGGCCAGCGGCTTCCCCATTGCCCGCGTCACTGCCAAGGTGGCTGTAGGCATGCATCTGGAGGAGATTCAGCTGGCCTCCACACCCGCCTGCTTCGAGCCCGCGCTGGACTACGTGGTTGCCAAGCTGGCCCGCTTCCCCTTTGACAAGCTCGAAGGCGCGAGCAACAAGCTCTCCACCCAGATGAAGGCCACCGGCGAGGTCATGTCCATTGGCCGCACCATCGAGGAAGCGCTGCTCAAGGGCGTTCGCTCGCTGGAAACCGGCGTGTGCCACATCTACAGCCCCAAGTTCGACAGCTGGAACGACGATCAGCTGCTTGACTACATCCGCGAAGGCACGGACGACCGTCTCTACGCCATCGCGCAGCTCATCCGCAACGGCATCGACCTTGGCCTGATCTACGACCAGACCAAGATTGACCTGTTCTTCCTGGAGAAGATCCGCAACATCGTGAATCTGGAAGCGATGGTCAAGGGACATCCGATGGATCTGGAAGTGCTGAAGAAGGCCAAGCGCATGGGCTTCGGCGACAAGTACATCGGCCAGTGCTGGGGCAAAACCGAAAAGGAAATCGTCAACCTGCGCCTTGAAAACGGCATCCGTCCGGTCTACAAGACCATTGATACCTGCGCAGGCGAGTTCAAGAGCTATGTGCCCTATCTTTACTCCACCTATGAAGGCGAAAACGAGTCCATCATCACCGATCGCAAAAAGGTGATCGTGCTGGGTTCCGGCCCCATCCGCATCGGTCAGGGCGTCGAGTTTGACTATTCCACCGTGCACGCGATCTGGACCATCCGCCGCATGGGCTACGAAGCCATCATCATCAACAACAATCCCGAAACCGTCTCTACCGACTACACCACCTCCGACAAGCTCTACTTTGAGCCGCTGACCGTGGAAGATGTCATGAACATCATCACCATGGAGAAGCCCGAGGGCGTAGTGGTGAGCCTTGGCGGACAGACCGCCATCAACCTGGCCGACCGTCTGCATGACATGGGCGTGAAGATCATCGGCACCGACGTCGAAGCCATCACCCGCGCCGAAAACCGCGACGCGTTTGAAAAGATCATGGAGGAGCTGGCCATTCCTCAGCCCAACGGCGAAGCTGTGACCGACATCGAAAAGGGCGTCGAGGTTGCTGCACGCATCGGATACCCCGTGCTGGTTCGTCCCAGCTACGTGCTCGGCGGCCGCGCCATGCAGATTGTGCCCGACGAGCAGGCGCTTCGTCACTACCTCAAGACCGCCGTTCTGGTCAGCGAGGATCAGCCTGTGCTGGTTGACCACTACATCACCGGCAAGGAGCTGGAAACCGACGCGGTATGCGACGGCGAAAACGTCTTTATCCCCGGCATCATGGAGCATGTCGAGCGCACCGGCGTTCACTCCGGCGACTCCATCAGCGTCTATCCGACCTTCTCGGTAAACGAAAAGGTTCGTCAGACCATCATTGACTATACCGTGCGTCTGGGTCTGGGCATCGGCATCGTGGGTCTGTACAACATCCAGTTCATCGTTGACCAGAACAACGACGTGTACGTCATCGAGGTCAACCCCCGCTCCTCCCGCACCGTGCCCTTCCTGAGCAAGGCCACGGGCGTACCGCTTGCCGATATCGCCACCAAGGTCATGCTCGGCCAGAGCCTGCGTGATCAGGGCATTACCGATGTGGTTGCTCCGCGCTCCAAGCGCTGGTATGTCAAGGCGCCCGCCTTCAGCTTCTCCAAGCTTCGCGGCATGGACGCCTACCTCAGCCCGGAGATGAAGTCCACCGGCGAGGCCATCGGCTACGACAAGAGCTTCACCCGCGCGCTTTACAAGGCCATGCAGTCCTCCGGCATGAAGATGGCCAACTATGGCACCATCCTCGTCACCATTGCCGACAACGACAAGGAAGAAGCGCTTCCGCTGATCCGCCGCTTCTACGACCTCGGTTTCAATATCGAAGCCACGCCCGGAACCGCTGAATTCCTCAAGTCCCATGGCATCCGCACCCGCGTGCGCCAGAAGATCGGCGACGGCAGCGAAGAGATTCTGGATTCCATCCGTCAGGGCCATGTGAACTATGTCATCAACACCCGCGCCCATGCCTCCCTCAGCCATGAGAATGACGGCGTGGCCATTCGCCGCTGTGCTGTGGAAAACAACGTGACCATGTTTACTGCGCTTGATACGGTGCGCGTCCTGCTGGACGTGCTCGAGGAGATCACCCTGTGCATCTCCACCATCGACGCCGAATAAGCGTCCTTCCCTTGGGATTGACTGAGTTAGGAGCAATACTATGATTTTTACTGTTCTCCAGCAGCGGCAGCTCACCTCCAATGTCTGGTTGATGCGCCTTGAGGGCGATACCACCGGCATCAGCAGGACGGGTCAGTTTGTGCAGATTCAGCTGCCCGGGTTTTATCTGCGCCGTCCCATCTCCATTAACGACTGGACATGCGGCGAAAAAGGCACGCTGGATCTGATCTACAAGGTTGTGGGACGCGGCACCGAAGCTATGAAGGACATGACCGCCGGACAGGAGCTTGATGTGCTGGTGGGTCTGGGCAACGGCTACAACATCGATGGCGACGAAAAGAAGCCTCTGCTCATCGGCGGCGGCGTGGGCGTGCCCCCGCTGTACGCGCTGTGCAAGGCGCTGATTGCGCAGGGCAAAGAACCCTCCGTAGTGCTTGGCTTCAATACCGAAAGCGAAGTGTTCTGGAAGGACGAGTTTGAGGCGCTGGGCGTGAAGGTGACTGTGACCACCGTCGACGGAAGCATGGGTGTGAAGGGTTTTGTGACCGCCGCCATGAACGACGATTTTGACTATGTGTACACCTGCGGCCCTGAACCCATGTTCAAGGCCGTCTGCAAGGTGCTGGACGAGAAGGGTCTTTCCGGCCAGTTTAGCTTTGAGGAGCGCATGGCCTGTGGCTTCGGCGTGTGCATGGGCTGCTCCTGCAAGACCAAATACGGCAACAAGCGCATCTGCAAGGACGGCCCGGTGCTTGTGAAGGAGGAGATCATATGGTAAACACCAAAGTGACGCTCTCCGGCTGGACGCTGGACAATCCGCTCATTCCCGCCAGCGGCACCTTCGGCTTCGGCAAGGAGTTTTCCGAACTGTGGGACATCAACATGCTCGGCTCCTTCTCCTTCAAAGGAACCACTCTTGAACCCCGTTTCGGCAACCCCACTCCGCGCATTGCGGAGTGCACCGCCGGTATGATCAATGCCGTTGGTTTGCAGAACCCCGGCATCCATCACGTGATTGAGCACGAGCTGCCAGAGATGAAGAAGTATTTCCACAAGAAGGTTGTGGCGAACATTTCCGGCTTCTCCATCGACGAGTATGTGGAATGCTGCCGCCTGATCGACAAAGAGGATCAGGTGGGCATCATCGAAGTCAACGTCTCCTGCCCCAACGTGCACGGCGGCGGCATGGCCTTCGGCACCAGCCCGGAGAATGCCGCGGCGGTCACCAAGGCTGTGAAGGACGTGACCACCAAGCCCGTCTACATCAAGCTCAGCCCCAATGTCACCGACATCGTGGCAGTCGCCAGGGCCTGCGAGGCGGCTGGCGCCGACGGCCTGAGCCTGATCAACACGATGCTTGGCATGCGCATTGACCTGAAAACCAGAAAGCCTGTCATTGCCAACACCATGGGCGGCTTCTCCGGCCCGGCCATCTTCCCGGTGGCTCTGCGCATGGTGTATCAGGTGGCGCGCGCTGTGAACATTCCGATTATCGGCATGGGCGGCGTGGCTACCGCTGAAGATGTCATTGAGATGATGCTCGCCGGTGCGACCGCTGTGCAGATCGGCGCGCAGAATCTGGTTGACCCCTATGTATGTCCCAAGATCATCAATGAGCTTCCCGAAGTGATGAAGAAATATCGCATCGAGAACCTTGAAGAAATTATCGGAGGTGCTTGGAAATGAACCGTGATGTGATCATCGCCTGCGACTTCGCCAGCCGCGAAGCCACCCTTGCTTTTCTGGACAAGTTTACCGACGTGAAGCCCTTTGTGAAGATCGGCATGGAGCTCTACTACGCTGAGGGCCCGGAAATTGTGCGCGAGATCAAGCGCCGCGGCCACAAGATCTTTTTGGATCTCAAGCTGCACGACATTCCCAACACCGTTAAGAAGGCCATGAGCGTTCTGCGCAATCTGGACGTGGACGTGACCAACCTGCACGCTGCCGGCACCACCGCCATGATGAAGGCCGCCATCGAGGGTCTCACTCGCGAGGATGGCACCCGTCCTCTGCTGATCGCCGTGACCCAGCTGACCTCCACCGATCAGGAGGCCATGGAGAAGGATCTGCTCATCAAGGAGCCCATCGATGAAGTCGTGATGCACTATGCCGAGACCGCCAAGAACGCAGGCCTCGACGGCGTTGTGTGCTCTCCTCTGGAAGCCGGCAAGGTTCATGACCGCTGCGGCAAGCAGTTCCTGACCGTGACTCCCGGCGTGCGCTTTGCCGACGGCGACGTGGGCGACCAGAAGCGCGTCATGACTCCCGCCGCTGCCCGCGAGATCGGCTCCGACCTGATCGTTGTCGGCCGTCCGATTACTGCCGCCGAGGATCCTGTGGCTGCTTACAAGCGCTGCGTACGCGAGTTCGTGGGCGAGTAACGCCGGGCTCTGCCCAGACCCGCAAGGGCTTTGCCCTTGACCCGTGGGCTGCGCTCATTTCATGAGCGCAGAGGAGGGGACTGGTTTTTGTACACTTCTCAGACCGCCGGTCGGCGACAGGCCTCCCGGCTCGCTTAAATGTTATTGATCCAAAGGTGGGATTCCAAAGGGATGAAATCCCTTTGGCGGTGGGTTTGGGAGGCAGCGCCTCCCAACGTCCTCCCACTTCCCCCTGACGTGAAAGGAGACCATCACCATGGAAGCTTACAAGAGAGAGTTTATTCAGTTCCTGGAAGGCGCGGGCGTTCTGAAGTTTGGCGATTTCACCGCCAAGTCCGGCCGCAAGATTCCTTATTTCATCAATGCGGGCATGATCAAGACGGGCGATCAGATCACCAAGATGGGCGAGTTCTACGCCAAGGCCTATTTTGACAAGCTGGGCAAGAAGGAAGCGGTTCTCTATGGACCTGCCTACAAGGGCATCTCCCTGTCCATCTCCGCCGCGGTTGCCCTGAGCCGCAGCGGCCTCAACGTTCCCTTCTTCTTTAACCGCAAGGAGGTTAAGGACCACGGCGAGGGCGGCAGCTTTGTGGGCTATGTGCCCCAGGCAGGCGAAGAAATCGTCATCATTGAGGACGTGATCACTGCCGGCACTGCCATCCGCGAGAGCATGGAAATTCTCAGCCATGTGGAAGGCACCAAGGTCATTGCCACCTTCATCATGGTGGACCGCAAGGAAAAGGGTCAGACCGAAAAGGGCGCCATGCAGGAGATCGAGGAACAGTTCGGCTTCCCGGTTTACTCCGTGGTGGACGTGTACGACATCATTGAGTACCTCGAAGAGGACGAGAAGAACGCCGAGAATGTGCAGCGCATCAGGAACTACCTGGCTGTGAATGGAGCAAAGGCATGAGACATCTGCTTGATATCCGCGAACTGAGCCTGGAGGAAATCGACCAGCTGATGGATAAGGCGGAGGATATCATCGCCAATCCGAAGAAGTACGCCGAGAGCCTGCATGGCAAGAAGCTGGCCACGCTGTTTTTTGAGCCCTCCACCCGCACCCGTCTCTCCTTTGAGGCGGCCATGATGGAACTGGGCGGCAATGTACTGGGCTTCTCCGAGGCCAAGAGCTCCTCTGCCGCCAAGGGCGAGAGCGTGGGTGATACCGTGCGCACTGTTGGCTGCTATGCCGATATCATCGCCATGCGTCATCCGCGCGAAGGCGCGCCCACCGCTGCGGCCATGGTCAGCCCTGTTCCGATCATCAACGCCGGCGACGGCGGACACAATCATCCTACCCAGACGCTGACCGACCTGCTTACCATCCGCCGTGAAAAGGGCAGGCTGAATCAATTGGTCATTGGCTGCTGCGGCGACCTCAAGTTCGGCCGCACCGTGCACAGCCTGATTCACGCCATGATGCGCTACAAGTCCATCCGCTTCGTGTTCATCAGTCCCAAGGAGCTGCGCGTGCCGGACTACGTGCTGGAAACGCTGCAGAAGCACGGCATCAGCTATGTGGAAGTGGAGAAGCTGGAAGACGTCATCGGCACACTGGATGTGCTGTACATGACCCGCGTGCAGCGCGAACGATTCTTCAACGAAGAGGAGTATCTGCGCCTCAAGGACAGCTATATCCTCGACGTGGACAAAATGAAGCTGGCCCGTAAGGACCTGGCTGTGCTGCATCCCCTGCCGCGCGTCAATGAGATCTCCGTCAAGGTGGACGATGATCCCCGCGCCTGCTATTTCCGTCAGGTCGCCAACGGCAAGTATATGCGCGAGGCGCTCCTGCTCAAGCTCCTGGAGGTGGAAGAATGAATATCGACAGCATTCTCAACGGCTATGTCATCGACCACATCCAGGCCGGACGCGCCATGGAGATTTATCACTATCTTGGCCTTGATGAGCTGGACTGCTCTGTGGCGATCATCAAGAACGCCAAGAGCCAGAACATGGGCAAGAAGGACATCATCAAAATCGATCAGGAGATTCCGCTGGATTTGGATCTGCTGGCCTACATCGATTCCGGCATTACCGTCAACGTGATCCGCGAGGGCAAGCTGGTGGAAAAGAAGAAGCCCACGATGCCTGAGAAGATTGTTAATGTGATCAAGTGTAAGAACCCCCGCTGCATCACGCAGGTGGAGCAGGAACTGGATCACATCTTTGTGCTCACCGACAAGGAGCAGCAGGTATACCGCTGCTTCTACTGCGAGGCACAGAGCAAATAACAAAAAAGCCCGGCTATAAATGCCGGGCTTTTTGCGTGCTGGAAAAGGCTTGAGTTCTGCGCAGTTGCGTGATAGTATGATCTTAAGATCTTTTTGAAAGGGAGCGTTTGCGTGGAAAGAATCATCAAAAGCGCAGCAGAAGGATATCTGCAGGATGCGCTGGAGCTGGTGGAAAAGGTTTTTACAGACTCGGAAGGCGCGGAAGAGGGCAAGATGGTTCGTTCCCTTGTGGAAGAAATCAGAAGCAAAAGATTCTATCTGCCTAAGCTGGAACTGGTGATGGTTGATGAGCATGATCAGGTGATGGGTTATGTTATGTTTTCCAGATTCCATCTGGAAGGAAAATATGAAGATCAATTGCTGCTGCTTTCACCGGTTGCGGTCAAAACGGAACTGCAAAGACAGCACATTTCCAAAGAACTGATCGAAGCCGGATTTGAAAAGGCGAAGGCGATGGGGTATAAGGCGGTTATTGTGGAGGGCAATCCGAGAAACTACAATCCTCGAGGGTTTGTAACCTCCTTTGACCATGGGATTGTCGCTGGCCCTAAAATTCATCTGCCTGCCGTGGAATGCCTGATGGTCAGGGAATTGGTGAGCGGCGCTTTGGAACACATCAAAGGCATAGTGGATTATTCGGATTACGAATGTCTGTCATAAGAAAGCCCCGGCCTGCAATGTTGATGCAGGCCGGGGCTTCCGTTTCGGTTATTCGCTGACTTTTACAGCATAGTCGCTGATGTATCCCAGCAGGCTTTCCATGTCCATGGGCTTGCCGATCAGGAAGCCCTGACCTTTGTAGCAGTCCAGCTCTTCAAAGAATTCGAACTGCTCCTGTGTTTCGATGCCCTTGGCGCAGACCTGCAGATCCAGCGTGTGAGCCAGATGCTGAATGGCCACCACCACGCGGCATGCCTGCTCGTTTTGCGGTACCATGGCGGCGAACGAACGGTCAAGCTCGATACCGTCGAAGTGCACCTCGGTGAGCAGATCCAGATTGGAGTGTCCCTTGCCGAAATTGGCCAGATAGAGCACCACGCCATGCTCATCGTGCAGGAGGTTGAGGTTTGCAACGCCCTGTTCCGTCAGATTCTGTGCCTCGCTCAGTTCAAACTGCAGCTTTTCAGCGGGCAGGCCGGAAGTCTCCAGCGCTCTGAGCACTTCTTCCACGAAGGTATCCTGACCGGCATAGAAGGGCAAAAGGTTCAGAGACAGGGTAACGTGAGACTGGGTCTTTTCGCCGAATTCCGCAGCTGTGCGGATAGCCTTTTTCAACGACCAGCGCGAGTAGAGCAGAGAGAGACTCTCGTCGCTTTCGATGAGTTCCATCATCGGCCAGGCCGGAACAACCTCGCCGTCGGGAAGACGGACTTTATCGGCAAATACCTCATAGGTATTACAGGTGTTTTTCCCAAAGGTCCATTTGGGCTGTCCGAACAGTTCAAACGCGTCGGACAAAATCAGTTCGGCAATCATGCTGTGTTTCATGCGGGCAGCTCCTTTCGCGCGGTGAATGTGCTGTTTTAGGGAAGAAGGTTCTGTTTGTTGTTAATTTGTTAATAATATGATTCGATACATTCTATTTCCTTTCCTGCGGGAAATCGACTAGTTATAAACTTAACAAAAGAACAGGCTGCTGACAGAAGCTGACAAGGGATTTTTCCCATTTGAGAGCGCCAAACATCCATCAGGACTTGTCAAAAGTTTCGTATGAGGATATAATATATTTTTGGATTATTGTACCCATTTACCAACGCTAAGGAGGCGCCCCATGACTGTTCGCACCCGATTTGCACCCAGCCCCACGGGCTATCTGCATCTTGGCGGATTGCGCACCGCCCTGTATACCTATCTGTACGCCAAGAAGAATGGCGGCAAGTTTATTCTGCGCATTGAAGATACCGACCAGGAACGCGAAGTTCCCGGCGCAGTGGAAAAGATTTATAACAGCATGGCTCTGGCCGGCCTCCATTATGACGAAGGCCCCGATGTAGGCGGCAATTATGGTCCGTATATCCAGAGCCAGCGCAAGGATACCTATCTGCCCTTCGCCATGCAGCTGGTGGAGAGCGGCGCTGCCTATCCCTGCTTCTGCTCCAAGGAGGAGCTGGACGAGCGTCGTGCTGCCGCTACCGCCGACGGCGGTCAGTGGAAGTACGACAAGCACTGCCTGAACATTCCCAAGGAGGAAGCCCTCAGGCGCATGCAGAGCGGCGAGCCTTTCGTCATCCGTCAGAACATCCCCACCACCGGCACCGCCAGCTTTGAGGATGCGCTCTACGGACACGTTGAAGCGCCCTGCGACACGCTGGACGACAACGTCCTCATCAAGCAGGACGGTCTGCCCACCTACAACTTTGCCAACGTTATCGACGACCATCTCATGGGCATCACCCATGTTATGCGCGGCACCGAATACCTTTCTTCCACGCCCAAGTACAATCTGCTCTACGAAGCGCTGGGCTGGACGCCGCCCACCTACATCCATATGAGCCCCGTGATGAAGGACGCCAGCCGCAAGCTTTCCAAGCGCCATGGCGACCCCGGCTTTGAGGATCTGCTGGCGCAGGGCTATGTGAAGGACGCCATCATCAACTTCATCGCGCTGCTGGGCTGGTGCCCGGACGTGAAGAAGTACGGCGAAAAGGAATTCTTCACCATGGAGGAGCTCGTCGAGGCCTTTGATCTCAGCGGCTTGAGCAAGTCTCCCGCCATCTTCAACACCGAGAAGCTCAACTGGTTCAACCACGAGTACATCATGAAGATGGACTTCGAAGACTACCTCGCCATGGCCACTCCGTGGTTCGACAAGGCGCTGGAAGGTAAGAACATCGACTACCGCCGTCTGGCCGAACTCATGCACACCCGCACCGAGATTTTCTCCAATGTGCCCGAGCAGGTGAAGTTCTTGGGCGAACTGCCGGAGTATGACATCGACATCTACACTCACAAGAAGATGAAGACCAATCCCGAGGTTGCGCTCAAGGCGCTCGAACTGTCCCGTCCTGCTCTCGAAGCCATCGAGGACTTTACCGAGGACGCCGTGAAGGATGTGCTGATGAACCTCGCCGCTGCCAACGAGATGAAGACCGGCCAGATCATGTGGCCCGTCCGAATCGCCATCTCCGGCCTTGCCTCCACGCCCGGCGGCGCGACCGAGATCGCCTATCTCATCGGCAAGGAAGAGTGCCTCAGGCGCATCGATCTGGGCATTGAGAAGCTGAAGGGCTGAGCGAAAGACTTTCAAGGAGGTGTTTTGCCATGAAGACCTTCACGCGGAAGCTGAGAGGAAACCTGCACTGGATTTTCTTTGTGCTGGTTGTGCTGCTGACGGTGTACATGGACGTTTACGTGGCAAACAACCTTCTCGACGGCGACGCTTCCCAGCTGATTGCAAAAGGCTGGCTGATCAAGGAGCAGGGAAACCTGTTTACCGATGATCTTTATCTGACGACGGAGGTCAGCTTTTTCGATACTTCTACATTAGCCTCCCTGTTTTTCCTGTTTTTTGATGACTGGACGCTGGTACGTATTTTAACGACGGTTACCATGCAGGCTGCATGTGTTGCCGCTTTCCTGTTTCTGTGTTCACAGAGCAAGGTTCGCTTTCCGCAGGCACTGACGGTGGCTGGGCTGCTGCTGCTTCCTGTCAGCATCCCCTATGCCCGCTGTGTGCTGTACCATTTGTACTATCTGCAGTATGTAACGGATCTTTTTCTGGTTCTTGCGCTTGTTACGAGAGTCCTCGCTGCTCCAAAGGGCAGAAAACGAACTGGATCCTGGATTGTACTGGCGCTCTGGTCTGTCTATGCGGGAACGGTTGGAATCCGCTACATGCTAATCATCGGTCTTCCGCTGATCGTCTGTACAGGATTGGCCTGCCTGCAGAAACTGAATCACCATGAATGGGAAGACGGGAAGCTCTCGGAGACGGATGGTTCCTTTTGGAAATCAGATGAAGTCAGGCTGCTGAGGGTAACAGGCTGGATCTGTGTATTCTTCGTTATTGGCTACATCATCTACAGCGCGGTACTCCTGCCGGCGTACCATTTTGAGAATACCAGCAGCACGTGGTTCTATCCCGATGTTCCTGTACAGCGCTATGTGGACATCTTCATGGGCTGGCTGATTGCCTCCGGCATCCGCAGCTCCATGCTGCCGTTGGTCGGCCTGCGCGGCGCATCGCTGATTGCTTCGCTCGGACTGTCCGTTTGCCTGTTTGTATTCTCTGCAAGAGGGCTATCTGAACGAACGGGCGAAACAGCCGCTGCAAGGCTTTCCCGCGTGATGTTCGTGATCAGCTTTGCGGTCACGACGGTGGTGTTTGCATTTGAATCCTACGACGAGACATCGCGCTATTACGAACTGTACTATCTGCCGGTTCTGGTGCTTGCATACCCTGCGCTGGCGCAGGAGATGTCTGCTCTGAAGGAACGGGGGAAGTCAGCCGCGAGAAAGCTTTTGTGCCTGCTTGCGTGCGTATGTATTCTGTTCCAGAGTGCCTACAGCCTCTACTTTATCCGGGTGGAGAAGAACCGGCTGGATTCCTGGAGCGGCCTGTGGTACACCGAGATGGACACGGCCGATCAGGTACGCGACTGCGTGACCTTCATGCAGGACAATGGCTATACCCACGGATATATTGATTATTGGTATGCCAACCCCATGATAGAACTGTCCGACGGTGCGCTGAGCGTAGCCGGGCTGGAGCCCTACTATGAGAAGTCTGATTCGCTTGTGATGCTTAGGTGGGGAACCTTCAAGTCGGCCTTTGAAAAGGAAAACCTTCCGGAAAAGGTGATCGTCTTCGCCAAGCGGTCGGACAGCGACCATTTCGAATCCAACTTTCCGATGGCACTGCTGGTTCACGAAGGCTGGATCTTCAATGGATACGAAGTGGACTCAGCACTCATCAGATAAAGAAGTCAATCATTTGGAGGAGAGAATATGATGGAGCAACTTCCTGTATACAATCCCGCGAAAATTGAAAAGAAGTGGCAGAAGTATTGGGAGGAGAACAATACCTTTGCCACGGATGTGTGGGACTTTTCCAAGCCCAAATACTATGTGCTGGATATGTTCCCTTATCCCTCCGGCGTAGGCCTGCATGCCGGCCATCCCGAGGGCTATACCGCTACGGATATCATGTCCCGCATGAAGCGCATGCAGGGCTATAACGTGCTGCATCCCATGGGCTACGACTCCTTCGGCCTGCCGGCGGAGCAGTATGCCGTGGACACCGGCAACCATCCCAATGGTTTCACCCAGAAGAACATCGCTACTTTCTCCAATCAGCTCAAGGAGCTGGGCTTCGACTATGACTGGTCCAAGGTGATCGCCACCACCGATCCTGAGTTCTACAAGTGGACCCAGTGGATCTTCAAGAAGCTGTGGGAAGCGGGCTATGCCAAGCGCATTGAGATGCCGGTGAACTGGTGTGAAGCGCTGGGCACGGTGCTGGCCAACGACGAAGTGATCGACGGCAAGTCCGAGCGCGGCGGCTATCCCGTGGAAAAGAAGATGATGATGCAGTGGGTCATCGATCAGCCCGCCTTTGCTGAGAAGCTGCTGGAAGGCCTGAATGAGATCGACTGGCCTGAATCCACCAAGGAGATTCAGCGCAACTGGATCGGCAAGTCCACCGGCGTGGAAGTGGACTTCAAGCTGGTGGATGGCGGCGAATTCTCCATCTACACCACTTGTATTGAGACCATCTATGGCATCACCTTCATGGTGCTCGCTCCCGACGGCAAGATCACCGCGTCCCTGCTGGACCGCGTGGAGAACCGCGAAGAGGTGGACGCCTACATCAAGGCGGCTGCCAGCAAGAGCGAAATCGACCGTACCGACGCCACCAAGACCAAGACCGGCTGCCCGCTCAAGGGTGTGTATGCCATCAACCCCGTCAATGGCAAGGAAGTACCCGTGTTCATCGGCGACTTTGTGCTGGGCAACTACGGCACCGGCGCGGTGATGGCCGTTCCCAGCCACGACCAGCGTGACTTCGAATATGCCGTCGCTCATAACATTCCCATGCTGCAGGTCATCGAAGGCCGCGACGTGTCCGAATGTGCCTTTGAAAAGCAGGATTATCTGGGCAAGGGCTGCAAGCTGATCAACTCCGAGGAATTCACCGGCCTGACCGTGGAAGAAGCCAAGGAAGCCATCACCTGCAAGCTGGAAGAAATGGGCGTTGCCCGCAGAAAGACCAACTACCACTTCCGCGAGTGGATCTTTGCCCGTCAGCGCTACTGGGGCGAGCCCGTTCCCTGCGTTTACACCGAAGACGGCGAAACCGTGTTCCTGCCTGATGAGGAGCTGCCTCTGGTTCTGCCTGTTCTGGAGGACTACAAGGGCCGCGGCGGTAAGGCTCCCCTGGAGAATGCCGAGGAATGGAAGCACTACGACCGCAACGGCGTCAAGGGCCTGCGGGAGACCTCCACCATGCCCGGTTCCGCCGGTTCCTCCTGGTATTATATGCGCTACATCGACCCCAAGAACAACGAGGCCTTCTGTGATCCGGAGCTTCTGAAGCACTGGCTGCCCGTTGATCTGTACGTTGGCGGCCCTGAGCACGCTGTGGGTCATCTGATGTATTCCCGTATCTGGAACCGCTTCCTGTATGATCAGGGACTGTCTCCTGTGAAGGAACCCTTCAAGAAGCTGGTGCATCAGGGTATGATCCTGGGCGAAAACGGCATCAAGATGGGCAAGCGTTTCCCTGAATTTGTTGTCAATCCCAGCGATATCGTGCGCGACTATGGCGCTGATACCCTGCGTCTGTATGAAATGTTCATGGGCCCGCTGGAGGTGTCCAAGCCCTGGTCCTCCACCGCTGTCGCCGGCGCCAAGAAATTCATCAACCGCGTGTGGAACTTCTTCACCAACCCCGCCAACCTCACCAAGAATGACGATGGCAAGCTGACCAAGATCTATCACCAGACCGTCCGCAAGGTCACTTCCGACTTTGAGACGCTGGGCTTCAACACGGCCATCGCTCAGATGATGACTTTCGTCAACGAAGTCTATAAGAACGGCACCTGCCCCAAGGCGTTCGCCGAAGGCTTTATCAAGATGCTTTCCTGCATCACCCCTCATGTTGGCGAAGAAATCTGGCAGCTCATGGGTCATGACAAGACCATCGCCTACGAGTCCTGGCCCACTTACTCTGAGGAAAAGTGCAAGGACACCGAGGTGGAAATCGCTGTGCAGATCAACGGCAAGGTTCGCGGCCGCATTATGATCTCTCCCGATCTTTCCCGTGAAGACGCGGAGAAGGAACTGCCCGCCCGCGAGGAAGTGCAGCAGCTCATCGCCGGCAAGAACTTGGTCAAGGTCATCTTTGTCCCTGGCCGTCTGTGCAACCTCATCGTGAAGTAAACTGTCCATAATAAAGAGGCGGGGGAATGAATCCCTCGCCTCTGCTATACTGTCGGATGCGGCCATGCGGTCAGGGTGGGTTCTTTGACGCTGTTTGCAGGGCTGTCTGGCTCGTCAGATGGAGCCGGTGCAACGGTTTCCCTGGGTGTTCCATCGTAGCGTGCCTGTTCGAAGATGCCTTCCATCGCTTTGAGAATACTCTCACTGGTGCCGGTTGCGCCAGCAACGGCATCGACGCCTTCGATGCTTTGCTTTTCAAGAATTTCTTTGGTGAGTGCTTCCTCGGCCTTGAGGTAGTACTCACTTTTTTCTCCTCCGGTGTTTTCAGTGGTCAACTTGGTGAGCTTGCCATCGCGGATGGTGACTGTTACGATCACCTTTCCGCCATAACCATCGGCCTGATCACGATAGAGACCGTTCTGCAGCGCGGTGATTGCCAGCAGCGCGGCAAGAAGCATTCCGGGCAGTTTTGGCATGATATCCGTCCTCCTGTTCGAGGCAGTGTATGCAGCTGGAAAGGCCATCAGAACAAAACAGGCTGTTGCGCATATAGGAATAGTTGTGATAAAATAGTTGCTGGCGGAAAATGTCATAGGAGGAAGTCATATGGCGAAATATTCGACGTTTGAGTCCGTTACCGGAAAGAAGCTGGAATATGGTCATTGGCCTGTGCAGGGCAAGCCGCGTGCGGTTGTGCAGCTTGTGCACGGTATGGTTGAGCACATCCGACGCTATGAAGCGACGGCTGAAGCGCTCAATGCGGCGGGCTTTGCCGTGGTGGGACATTCTCATCTGGGTCATGGAAAAACGGCTGAAATCAAAGGCTTTTTCGCCGAAAAGAATGGCTGGGATGCACTTATTGATGATGTGCATGCCCTGCGTCTGATGATGGAGCGCGAGTACCCGGGCGTGCCGTATTTCCTGCTGGGTCACAGCATGGGCAGCTTTGTGGTGCGCGGCTACTGTCTCAAGTATGAAAAAGGACTGGCAGGCGTCATTCTCAGCGGCACGGGACATTATGATAAGCCAATCGTGGCGGCTGGGTCGCTGATTGCCAAAATTCAGTGTGCGCTTGGCGGTGCAAAGAAGCCCAGTGAATTGCTTAAAAAGATTTCCTTCGCTGGATATCTTAAGGATATTCCCAACCCCAAAACAGGAAACGACTGGCTCAGCCGCGATGATGAAGCGGTTGAAAAGTATAACGCCGATCCGCTGTGTGGCTTCACTTTCACGGCTGCCGCCTATCGCGATATGTTTGATGGCCTCAGTCGCCTCTATCCCGAAAAGCTCGATAATATGCAAAGCGATATTCCCGTGATGTTCCTCTCGGGCGACAGAGATCCCGTTGGCGCGAACGGCACAGGCGTGTGCAAGGTGGCGGAGGAACTGCGTGAAGCCGGTGTGGAGAATGTCAAGGTGATGCTCTATCCCAAAGGCAGACACGAGATGTTCAACGAAATCAACCGTGATGAAGCATGGGCTGATCTGATCCAATGGATCAGCAGCCAGATTTGAGCCCGAAAGGGCTCTTTTTTATTCCATATCCGGATGGTTTTGGAAGAAAACTGCGTCTATTAAAGTGTAAAGCGACCGGGCCCGGTCCTTGGAACACAGGAGGTGTGAGCGTGGATGCTCGGAATACAGCGGATGAGCAGATCCGTCGGCTGATGGAAAGCTATGGCACGGCCATGCTGCGCATGTGTTATCTTTCTTTGCACGATGCGATGCTTGCCGAGGATGCAGTGCAGGACAGTTTTCTCAAAGCCTATCAGAAATGGCATACCTTCCGAGGAGAATGCTCTGAAAAAACATGGTTGATGCGCATTGCCATCAATACCTGCCGCGACTATCAGCGCAGGGCGTGGTTTCGATGGCAAAGCCGCAGCGTGAACGTGGATCAGCTCGTCATTCCCGGAGGAACGCCCGTGGATACATACGATGATACGGTTCTCAAGGCAGTGATGGCGCTTCCGCCGCGTGAGCGGGAGGTGGTGCTGTTGAGGTATTATCAGGAAATGCGGCTTCAGGAAATCAGTCAGACACTTGGTATTCCCGAAGGCACAGTAACCTCCAGACTGAACCGGGCGCGAAGCAAGCTTCGCCGCCAACTGGAAGGGTGGTATTTTGATGAAGAGCTTTAAGCAGACGGCTGATGCAAGGCTACGCACGCTCACATGGAACACAGATGAAGCCATGAGGAGTATACGCATGAAAGAGAAAAAAACGTTCGTCCGCCGTCCCTTGATCGCTGCTGTTGCACTGCTGATGGTGCTTGTAACTGCCACGGCACTGGCGGTGGGAATCAGGATGTCCAGGCAGGTAGAAATCAAAAGCATCGCGCGTGAGGCTGTGATGAAGAATTATGGGCTGGACCAGCAGTCCATCGCAATGTTTACGGAACATGCCGTGGAAAACGGCGGCGTGTGGACCGTCACCTATGGTACATGGAAACCCTACGATGCGGGTGAATATACGGTCGATATTTATCCTGACGGCAGAACGGAGACCACATGGTCGATGGAAAATGTGGATGGCGCATGGGGACAGGCGGAAATTGCCGCCTACATTCAGCAGAAAAATGAAAAAGCCCATCAGCAGATCGCGCTCGAAGCTGCTGTGGGTATTCAGACTGCTGAGCCCGTGCCGTCGCCTACGCCGGTACCGGGTGCGAAGATGACCCATCAACAGGCTGTGAACGCTGCCAATGAAGCGCTGAAGCAGCAGTACCGCTTCAGGACAAGGGACTGGCTGAGTTTAAGGCCAACGCCGGTTTCGAAAACGGCATATGGCATGTGAAGTATCAGGCCAATGGCTGGCACTGGAAAGATGGCTACCTGAGCGAAAAGGCCGGAAGCTATCTGGTCAAAATTGACGATGCTACCGGCAAAACCACTGAAGTTCAGTGGAACATTGCAGCGGAGGACCCCAATACCTATACCCGCGAAACCTTCGGTAAAGCAAAAGTTTATGACGCGCAGTGCATGGAATGGGTGGCTGAGATCCATACCCAGTTTATGGATGCCTATACCGCTGCAGAAACCTCCCGCTGGCCCGTGCCTGTGGAGGAAATGGCAAGACTGGACGGGCTGATGATCTCTGCAGGTTTCGATCCTGCAAAGTATAATCATATTCTTCCCGGTGAAAACGATCTGACGCTGGAGGAAGCTCTTGATCTCGCCGCTAAAGCGCTGAAAGATACCTACGGCATCAGCCGCGAAATCATCGATGAATGCAATTACGCCTACACTGATCTTACACAGGAAAAGACGCATCGTCAGTGGTACTTCTGGATTCAGTCCAATGAACTCCAGATGGGCTGGCAGGTCACGCTCAACGCCGAAACAGGCGAAATCCTCGACATGGTGCAGGAATCCTTTGCCGCAGGAAACGGCTGACGTACTCGATCCACTCATCCTGACAAACAAATTTACGCAGAAGCCGGAAGTTAAGCCGTAACCTTCTTCCTTTCACGGCAAACTTAACAAAAAGCCGTGGCACCTGTATGTGCCACGGCGTCGTTATTTACTTTACGTTCTTCCATTACTCAACCGAGAAGCGGAACTGGGATCAAGGGACACTGCCTCTTGTACTTAACGGTTCTCGCGGAAGTAGGGGAGTCCGAGAGAGGCCGGCGGCTGATCCTCGCGTTTTTTACGCAGAGAGGTGATGACCAGCACGATGATGGTGACCAGATAGGGCAGAGCCTTGAAAATCTCCTGCATGTTGCGGGTCAGACCGGGAATGTAGAGGTAAAGGATGTACAATCCGCCAAAGAGGAAGGAACCCCAGATGGCATTGAGCGGACGCCAGCGCGCAAAGATGACCAGCGCAATGGCCAGCCAGCCGCGGTCGCCGAAGCCGTTGTTGACCCAGGTGCCGCCAGTGTACTCCATAACGAAGTAGAGTCCGCCCAAACCTGCCAGCATGCCGCCGACGATGGTAGCCAGATACTTGTAGCGGGTTACGTTGATGCCGGCAGCGTCAGCCGTTGCGGCGCTCTCACCCACAGAACGCAGGTTCAGACCAACACGGGTCCTGAAGAGGAACCAGCTGAGCACGAAGGTGAGGATCACACACACATAGGTGAGAAAGCCGTAGCTGAAAAACAGATTGCCGATCACGGGAATGTCGCGCAGACCGGGAATGGTGGCACGGAAGGCGCTGGCGGTGGTGGCAGTGGAAAGCTGGCCAACGCCGCCGGCCAGCTTGGACAGAGAGCCGCCGAAGAAGTTGCCAAAGCCCACGCCAAAGGTGGTCAGCGCAAGGCCGGTCACGTTCTGGTTGGCACGCAGGGTGATGGTAAGCACGCTGTAGATAAGCGCACCAAGCGCCGAGCACAGCAGCGCACACACCAGAGAGATAAGCATGCCCACAACGGGAATGGGATTGGCTGCAGCATTTTCATACAGGAACGCGCCGATCAGACCGGCCACGCCGCCCATATACATCATGCCGGGGACGCCAAGGTTCAGGTTGCCGCTCTTTTCGGTGAGGATCTCGCCGTTAGCGCCAAACAGGAGCGGAATGCCCTGCGTGATGGCTTTCTGCAGGAAGATGATAATCGCGCTCATGCCTTGACCTCCTTGTTGTCGTGCTTGCGGAACTCCAGACGGTAGTTGATGAAGAATTCGCAGCCCAGAATGAAGAACAGGATGATGCCGGTGATGATCTCGCTGGCATTTTCATTGAGGTTGAACTGGGAGGCAATCTCCAGAGAACCCTTTTCCATGAAGACGAGAAAGAAGGCCACCAGCATCATGATGAAGGGGTTGAGCTTGCCCAGCCAGGCCACGATGATGGCGGTAAAGCCGCGTCCGCCGGCCAGACCCACGGAGATGGTGTGGCCTACGCCAGCCGTGAGCAGGTAACCGGCAATACCGGCCAGACCGCCGCAGATGGCCATGGTGCGGATGATGACGCGCTTGACGTTGATGGCGGCGTAGTAGGCGGTATTTTCGCTTTCGCCCACAACGCTGATCTCATAGCCCTGCTTGGTGTAGCGCATGTAGATGAACAGGATCACAGCCAGCGCAACCACGATGAGCACCGGCAGAATGTAGCTGTTTTTGCCGATGGAGGGCAGCCAGCCGATTTTGCCCTTGGAGTTGATCAGACCCACGGAGTTGGAACCCTTGGGACTCTCCCAGAAGATGATGGCAAAGGCCACCAGCTGGGTCGCGATGTAGTTGAGCATCAGCGTAAAGAGCGTCTCGTTGGTGTTCCAGTGCGCCTTGAAAAAGGCGGGAATAATGCCCCACAGCATACCGGCGGCAATACCGGCCAGCGGGCAGAGGGTATACAGAAGCCACGGGGGCAGGTTTTTGCCGTAGATCATCACAGCGGCAGTGGCCATGGAACCCACCAGCACCTGACCTTCGGCGCCGGTGTTCCAGAAACGCATGCGGAAAGCAGGCATAACGGCAAAGCCGATGCAAAGCAGGATGGCCGCGTCACGCAGGGTGATCCACATGCGGCGGGAGGTGCCGACGGCGCCGTCCCACAGAGCAGCATAGACGCTCAGGGGATTCATGCCGGTCAGCAGTACGATGACCACAGCACAGACGATCAGCGCCAGCACGATGGCGACAAGACGCACCATTACGCTGCGGGAAAAGGAAATATCGTCACGCTTGACAACGTGGAAAAGAGGTTCCTTCACGGGAGTGCTCATGCCTGCACCTCCTTGGTTTCATGGCTGGTCATCAGAAGGCCGACTTCTTCCTTGGTGGTGGTGCGGGCATCCACCACGCCGGTGATATGGCCGTCAGCCAGCACGAGAATGCGGTCGCACAGCGCCAGCAGCACATCCAGATCCTCGCCTACGCAGATGACGCAGGAACCCTTCTTCTTCTGCTCGTTGAGCAGATGATAGATCTGGTACGAGGAGTTGATGTCCAGACCGCGCACGGGATAGGCCACCATCAGCACCTGCGGAGAGGAGGCGATTTCGCGGCCGACCAGCACCTTCTGCACGTTGCCGCCGGACATACGGCCCACGGGCCACTCGGTGGAGGGCGTTACAACACCCAGATCCTTCATGATGCGCTCGGCCAGATCGTGCGGCTCTTTGCGGTGAGAGAACATGCCGCGGCCTTTTTTGTAGGAGCGCAGCATCATGTTGTCGGTCATGCCCATGGAGGCAACCAGACCCATGCCCAGACGATCCTCAGGCACGAATGCCAGACGAATGCCGATTTCGCGGATTTCCTGAGCGCTCATTTCAGTGAGCTCCTTGATGTGACCCTTGCGGTTGCGGTAATGGATCTTGCCGTTCATGCGGGGCTGAAGACCGGCAATGGATTCCAGCAGTTCCTTCTGGCCGCTGCCCGAAATGCCGGCAATGCCCAGAATTTCTCCGGTGTAGGCCTTGAAGCTGGCGTGGGAAAGAACCTCGCGGCCTTCGCGGTTGTAAACGGTCACGTCGTCCATGTGAAGCTTCATCACAGGATCAACAGGGTCGGGACGCTCGATATCCAGCGTCACCTTTTCGCCAACCATCATTTCCGTCAGGCTCATTTCGGTGGCGTCACAGGTGTCGACGGTTCCCACGTAGCAGCCCTTGCGAAGAACGGCCACGCGGTCGCTCAGCGCCAGCACCTCATTGAGCTTGTGCGTGATGATGATGATGGAATGCCCCTGAGAGCGCATGTTGCGCAGCACCTGGAAGAGCTTGTCCGTTTCCTGAGGCGTAAGCACAGCGGTGGGCTCATCCAGAATGAGAATGTGCGCGCCGCGGTAGAGCATCTTGACGATTTCAACGGTCTGCTTCTGGGAAACGCTCATCTCGTAGATTTTGGCGTCCAGATCCAATTCGAAACCGTACTTGTCCAGAAGCTTCTGCACATCGGCCTTCACCTGCTTCATATCCAGCTTCATTTTGCCGGGCAGGCCAAGAATGATGTTTTCGGCGGCAGTCAGCACATCTACCAGCTTGAAATGCTGGTGAATCATGCCGATACCCAGATCAAAAGCATCCTTGGGAGAAGCGATCACGACTTCCCTGCCTTCTACAAAGATGTGGCCGGCGTCCGGAAAATAAATGCCGGCAAGCATATTCATCAGAGAAGTCTTGCCGCTGCCGTTTTCACCCAGCACAGAGAGGATCTCGCCACGGCGCACGGTCAGATCGACGTTTTCATTGGCGACAACCGAGCCGAAATGTTTGGTGATGCCGCGCATCTCGATCATGATGTTGGATTCCATAGTCCCTCCATGTTAAGACAAGAACGCCCTGCTGCCCTTAAGGCAGCAGGGCGAAATGATTGTTGAAATTATTCCACCACAGCAGTGATGCCGTCGATGATGATGGCGAAGTAGGGAGCGCTCTGCACGCTGGACTCGCTGAAGTAACCATCAGCAACCACTTCGTTGGCGTCGGCAACCCAGTCGCCGTTGGTGTCGGTGGCGAAAGCGGAGGTCAGGTGACCCTCAGCGTCCACTTCGTAGCCAGCGCCGGCGGGAGCGGTAAAGGTGGAAACGTCGAACACCTTCAGGGTGCCGGCCTTCAGAGCGGCCTCAGCCTCGGCAACCTTCTCGGCAGCGCCAGCGGGCACGGAAGCGGGGTTGAGCTCGGTAACAGCCACAGCGCCATCCACATAACCGGCGGACCAGTCAGCGGGGAAGGTGGTGCCGGCCAGTACGTTCTCCAGAGCGAAGGAGTAGTAGGCAGCCCAGTTGACGTAGGAAGAGGTCAGAGCCTGGGTGGGAGCGGCGGGGATCATGGAGATGTTGTAGCCAACGCAGGGCACGCCAGCGGCTTCGCAGGCAGTGGGAGCGCCGGTGGTGTCAGCATGCTGGGAGATGAGCACGCAGCCGTTGGCGATCAGAGCTTCAGCAGTTTCCTTTTCCAGAGCCATGTCGCCCCAGGAGTTGGTGTAGCGCACTTCCATGGTCACAGAGGGGCACACGCTGCGGGCGCCCAGGAAGAAAGAGGTGTAGCCGGAGATAACCTCGGCGAAGGGGAAAGCGCCAACATAGCCGATCTTGGCGGCGTCAGCGGTGATCTTGCCGGATTCGATCATCTCGTTGAGCTTCATGCCGGCCACGATGCCGCTCACATAGCGGGCTTCGTAGATGGCGGCGAAGTAGTTGTGGAAGTTCTCCATGCCAGCGTTCATGGCGCTGGTGCCGGTGGCGTGGCAGAACTCGATTTCGGGATACTCGGAGGCGACCATGGCCACGTGGGACTCATGACCGAAGGAGTTGGCGAAGATGATGTTGCAGCCGGCTTCAGCCAGGTCATAGGCGGCTTCCTGAGCGGCTTCGGTTTCGGGGGTGTTGTACTTGAAGGTGACCTG
>JAGBBE010000195.1 GCA_017938645.1 Clostridia bacterium | reverse complement strand
GCTGTTTCAGCAGTGCTTATCTGGTACACCATCAGGGACTCGAACCCTGGACACCCTGATTAAGAGTCAGGTGCTCTACCAACTGAGCTAATGGTGCATAAAAGGTGGTACACCATCAGGGACTCGAACCCTGGACACCCTGATTAAGAGTCAGGTGCTCTACCAACTGAGCTAATGGTGCACGCGGTTTTTCAACCAGCGAAAGTTATTATACTCCATCTTCGCTGATTGTCAACCCCAATTTCGCAAAAAATTCAGTTTTTTTCAGTCATCGGCCTCAGGAAACAGCTTTTGGCTCTCCTCATCCATAAAAACGGGCGTAAAAGCAGAGGTGGCGGACTCCTTCTGCTGCAGATATCCGTCCAGACCGAGATCAAGCATATGATCCCTCACGCGCACGTACTCGCGCGTGGTGAGACGTCGGTCGAGACCGGGGATCTTTACGTCATTCATGGGCGTGTACTGGCGCATAAGGCTCACAGGCGTTCCCTTGGGCAATTCCTGTGCGATGGTATCGAGAATTCTGATGCTTTCCGCCGTGCGCAGAGGCAGGATCAGATGCCTGACGAGCGTGCCGGAGCGCATGATGCCGTCCTCATCATACACCGCAGGCCCGGTCTGCGCGCACATGGCCTTGATCGCCTGAAGCGTCACTTCAAAATAATCCGGCGCATCCGCAAGCTGTGAGGCGGTCTTTTCGCTGGCGTACTTGAAATCCGGCAGAAAAATATCCACCAGACCGCGAGAAGCTTCCACCATCTCCACCGTTTCATAGCCGCTGGTATTCCACACCACGGGAATACCGGGTTTACGCATCCTGAGCGCATCAAAGATCACCGGGGCGAAATGCGTCGGGCTGACCAGATTCAGATTATGAACGCCCAGCCCTTCCACACGCTCAAACAGCGTGCAAAGCGCCTTTGCGTCCATCCCCGCACCCAGCAGATGATGGCTGATGGGCTCGTTCTGGCAGAACACGCATCCAAGCGAACAGCCGCTGAAAAACACCGTGCCGCTGCCGCGCGTTCCGCTTATGCACGGCTCTTCCCACATATGCGCCGCAGCTCTCGCCACCACGGGCTGTGTGCCCATGCGGCAGAATCCCTCGCCGGTATGAAGGGTGCGGTTGGCATTGCAGCGCCGGGGACAGAGGTTGCAGAGGGGCATGACATGACCATCCTTCCATACATGCAGCTTCGTTCAGCTGCTTCAACCGAAGTCTATCACAAGAGGTGAAGTCTGTAAAGCGATGGACAAACCATGAAAAAGCACTTATAATTAGGTTCGAATGAATGTCTTTTTCAGGAAAGGAGTGCACAAGATGCCAACAAAAAAATCGTGGAAAACGTTTTTTCCGTGGCTTTGGCTGTTTTTGTGTTTTGCAGGATTGTGCCTGTTTTTATTTCGTTACTTTTCACATCATGTAAATGCAGATATGTCCGGAACGCTGGCAGCTTCGTGGAATCTTGCCAAGGAGGGAAAGCTGTTTTCTTCAAATTGGTATTATTCTACGGAATTTTACGCTTTTACATCACGCCTGATCTTCATTCCGCTGTTCGCATTCATCGATAGCTGGCGTGTCGTAAGAATTCTTGGTACGGTCATTTTGTATCTGCTTCTGCTTTTAAGCTTCTATTTTTTCTCCTGCCAGACAGGCCTGAAGCGTAGTTATCCGTTGACCGCGTCTGTTTTTCTGCTTCCTTTCTCCAACCCGTATTTTAATTATATTCTGATTGCCTCCTACTACCTACCGAATCTCATCCAGATTTTTCTGCTTTCTGGTCTCTTTTTTAGGTGTGTACGGAATATTCCCGTGCGCAAATATACGCTGACTGTTATTTTGCTCGCCGCGCTCAGTTTCCTGTATGGCCTCAACGGTATCCGCATCGTGTTTCTCTTCCATCTTCCGGCTTTTTGTCTGGCGATCATTTTGACCATTGCCTCAAGCTGCAAAAATCTCCGTCTGGGCATTCTGAATGCACGACAGTCGCAACGTCTCCTCCTGTCGTCCGCGATCGCAGCTGTATGTGTGGTTGCTGGCTTTCTGATCAACTCTTTTGTCTTCGCAAAACATTTCAGCTTTGTCAGTTATAACAGCATCAATTTTATTTCTCCCGACAGCAACCGCCTGTGGCTCCTTCTGGAAAGCTTTTTCTCCATCTTTGGTTACTCTGTCAATGTTTCTGTCTTCTCCAAAGCGCTCGCCGGCGCGGGGCTGTGCCTGTGCGTAACGCTTTTGGTGATTGCCTGCGTCGTACGGACACTCGCTAAAAAAGATGCTCTTCCTGCAGAAGAAGAGTGTGGAAAGCACCTGATTACACTTTTCTGGCTGTTGAGTTTTATTTTGTTTGCAGCCGTTCTGATGCTGACTGACCTGAATTTCTGGGAGGGTCATCTGGTTCCCGTCGCTGTATTTGTTCTCCCCATCATCGCAGGATGGTTTGTTGAAAAACATGAGTGGAAAGGCAGTCTGTACCGTTGTGCCACTCTTGTTGTCGCGGGTGTTGTGCTGCTCTCTTCCGTCGTTCAGTATGCGGATTATGCCGGACGGGACCTCACCTATGAGCTGCGCGTCATCGCCGATGTAATGACTGACGAAGGCTATACCGACGGCTATGCCACCTTCTGGCAGGGCAATGTAGTTACTGAGCTTTCCGACGGAAAAATTGATATGCGTGTCTGGGATGATGACGATGTCAACAAGGAACTGATGGATGTCAGTTCTGTCGATCCGTGGCTTCAGACCAAATTCCATGAAACAACTGTTCCTGAAGGCAAGCCGTTCCTGCTGTTTTCCAAATACTACGATCAGCAGAATCTGTTTTCGCTGGGCCGCTGGCTGCGTGATGAAGACATCCTGTTCGAAACGGACAACTACATCATTTACGGCTATGAAAGCTACGCAGACCTGCTCAGCAGTGTTGACGAGAAGGTGGAGGCTGTGTTTGCCGACGGAACATGGCTTGCTCAGAATTACCGCAGGGAGGGAGATCCCACCCTGCAGCCGGGCTCTGAAGCCATCGGGCCCAATGTGCCTCTCTATCCCGGTGTATACAGCGTAACCATTACGGGTGATGGCCTTTCCAGCCTTGGTCTGCGCTGTCTGTATCAGGATGGAGAAATGAATATGCAGAATCTGTCCAAATCTGAAAATACCATTTCTTTCGAGCTTGAAACCTCCGAGCTGATCAAGGGGCTGGAAATCCAGCTTGACAACACCTCTTCTGATGTTGCAGTGCTGAACAGCCTCACCATCGAAAAAAATTCTTCCTCCTCCCTTCCATAAACCCCGTGAAGTTTCTTTCCATAGTTGCCAAAACCCTTGTATTTCCTCTTTTGTTGTGGTATACTGTTTCATGCCTGCTTAAGCAGGCTGTTTCATGTACCATCACGACCCGATGTGGAAAGAAGGGTTTTCCGTAAAGAGTGGGTATCGTCTCCCCAGCCATCACGCAGCGCCGGATCTTCTGGTTCGGGGCTGGGCTTTGCAGTTATGCGCAAAAGCCGTGTGAGCCGCTGGCGTGAGGCGGTAGTATGCCGCTCTTTTTGATTGCTTTTTTCCCAGATGAAGGTCTCAACGCGAATAGGAGCAGATCATGGCCAAAAACCGCGGCGCACAAGGCGCCAAAATGAATTCCCTCCACTTTGTGGAGCAATGTGCACAGGCTGTGGCGGATGAAATGTCGCTGGAGCTGGTGGAGGTCACCCTGCAGAAGGAAAGCCGCGGCAAGTGCCTGTGCGTGTACGTCGACAAGGACGGCGGCTTCTCGCTGGATGACTGCGAAAAGTACCACAAGCGCCTGCAGCCCATGCTGGAGGCGGTCGACTACGATATCATGGAGGTTTCCAGCCCCGGAGTGGACCGTCCCATCAAGACCATGCGCGATTTTGAAAAGAACCGCGGCAATCAGGTGGAGGTTAAGCTCTACGCACCGCTCAATGGCTCCAAGCTTTATCAGGGCGCGCTTGCCGATATGACGGAAACCACCGTGACCATCGCCCTTTCTGAAGAAGAACAGCTCACCTTCGAGCGCAAGGGCGTCGCCCTCATCAAGCCGGTCATCGATCTGGATGAGGATGATTTTGCCGACGTCGCCTTCGACGAGGAAGCCGGCGCAGAAGAGATGACTCTGGAAGACGAAGAATAAGAAGGCAGGGAAATAACAATGAGAACCAGCAAAAAAACCCAGCAGCCCGCCGGCCAGCCCGAACTGATTCTGGCCATCAAGGCACTGGCCAGTGAAAAGGAGATCAGCGAGGAGCTTCTCTTCAATGCCATTGAGGAAGCTCTCAAGGCCGCTTTCAAAAAGAACGTCGCCCGCGACGAAAATCCGCCCAGCAACCTCAGCGTCACCCTCGACCGCCGCACCGGCGTTGCGCACGTGTTCGCGCGCAAGACCATTGTGGAAGAGGTAGAGGATAACGCCAACCAGATCACCCTGGACGCCGCCCTCAAGATCCGCGGCGACTACCGCATGGGCGATATCGCTGAGATCGACGTAACCCCCAACGGCTTCCTGCGCACCGCCGCCCAGACCGCCAAGCAGGTCATTATGCAGCGCATCCGCGAAGCTGAGCAGGGCAAGATCTACGACGAGTATTCCGAAAAGGAAAACGAAATCCTCACCGCCATCGTCCAGAGCATCGAGCCCAAGGGCGTGCGCGTAGAGCTGGGCCGCACCGAGGGCATCCTGCCCGAGAGCGATTTCATGCCCGGCGAGGATTACCACATCGACGACCATATCAAGGTCTACGTGCTGGAAGTCAACCGCACCGGCCGCGAAATGCTGCGCGGTCCGCAGGTGCGCGTCAGCCGCATCCATCCCGGCCTGGTCAAGCGCCTGTTCGAAATGGAAGTGCCTGAAATCGCCGCCGGTGTTGTGCAGGTGAAGTCCATCGCCCGTGAGGCCGGCAGCCGCACCAAGATGGCCGTGCACTCCACCGAGGCCGCCATCGATCCCGTGGGCGCCTGCGTGGGTCCCCGCGGCAACCGCGTTGAGCGCGTGGTGAACGAGCTGAAGAACGAGAAGATCGACATCATCAAGTGGTCTCCCGATCCTGCCGAGTTCATTGCCAACGCCCTCAATCCTGCCCATGTCCTCAGCGTTTTCGTGGCCGAGAACGAAAAGGCCTGCCGCGTTGTCGTGCCCGACAATCAGCTCAGCCTCGCCATCGGCAAGGAGGGCCAGAACGCCCGTCTGGCCGCCAAGCTCACCGGCTGGCGCATCGACATCAAGTCCCAGAGCCAGGCTGCTGAAATGTTCGACATGCCCATTGAGGAGCTGCCCGAGGAGCCCATGGGCTTCCAGGCCTTCTACAATGAGCCCGCCTCTCTGGAGGAGCTGCAGGAATCCGGCCTGCCGGAGCTGCGTGATCTGGCGCTGGAGTCCGACTCCGACGAGGACGATACCCTGTAAGAAAACCAAAGGCGCTTCAGAAAGGAGGGGACGGCCGTGCCGCCCAAGCCGAAGAAAATACCCATGCGCATGTGCGTCGGCTGCCGCGAGATGAAGCCTAAAAAGGAGCTTCTGCGCGCGGTGCGCTCCCCGGAAGGTCAGGTGAGCCTGGATACCACAGGCAAGAAGCCGGGCCGCGGCGCATATGTATGCTATAACGCAGAATGTCTGCGCAGGGCCCTCAAGCAGGGCCAGCTCGACCGCCAGCTGGAAGTGAAGCTGACCGAAGAGGTCAACGCCCAGCTGACCGAGACCATGCAGAAGCTGCTTTCCCAGCAGGAGACGAACGCATGACGGAAATGATTGAAAACCGCGTAACGGGCTTTCTGGGTCTGTGCATGCGCGCGGGCCGCATCATCAGCGGTCAGGAAGCATGCGTGGATCTGATCCGCAGCGGCGAATGTGCGCTTGCGCTGATGGATGCATCCGCATCCGACAACACGCGCAAGCGCCTGACGGACGCCTGCCATAGCCACGATGTTCCTCTCTATGAGGTCAGCGAAGGCGAACTGGGGCGCGCCATCGGCAAGAAAGGCCGCATGGTCATCGCGCTCAAGCCGGACGGCATGTCCGAAAAACTGCTGGTTTTGCTCAAAGACGAGCAGCGAGTGTGAAGTGAGATTGATGATTACATTGCAAGATAATGCGGGGGTGCAATCGCTACAATGACCAAAGTGAAACTCAAGGATGCCACCAAGGACCTTCTCAAAGGCGCCGCGGATATGCTGTCCAGCGTGTCTTCCATGCGAAAGAATGCGGATGAGCTGACGCAGGCGGCGCGCAAGCTGGAAGCCAAGTTCCAGCGCGAGGAGGATCAGCGCCGTGCCGATGAAAAGCAGGCCGAACAGCAGCGCCTGATTTCTCAGCATGCCAAGGCATATACCATGCCCGATACGGATGAAGCCGAGGCGGCGCCCAAGGTGGAAACCAAAGAGGAAAGCAAGCCGGCTGCCCCGAAGGCGGAAGCGAAGCCCGCTCCTGCCCCTGTGGAAGAAAAGAAGCCGGAACCCGTAAAAGCGGAGGTGGCCCCCGTGAAGAAGACCGAAGAAAAGACCGTGAAGGCAGCGCCCGTCGCTCCCAAAGCGGAAGAGAAACCCGCAAAGCAGCCTGAGGCTCCCAAGGCCGAAGTCAAGCCTGCTCCCAAGGCGGAGGAGAAGCCCGCGCCCAAGGCGGAAGAAAAGCCTGTCCAGCCCGTGGCCAAGCCCGTTGAGGCGCCCAAGGCCGAGGCCAAGCCCGCCGCTCCCGCGCAGCCCGCTCCTGCCAAGCCTGCCGCCCAGCCTGTTCAGCAGGCGGCGCGTCCTCAGACGCAGCAGCCCCAGCAGGCCCGTCCTGTGCAGCAGCAGGGCGCCCGCCCCGCGCAGCAGCCTCAGCAGGCCCGTCCCGTACAGGGTGGCCAGCCCGCTCGTCCTGTGCAGGGTCAGCAGCAGGGCGCCCGTCCCGTGCAGCAGGGCGCTGCCCGTCCTGCCAATCCGCAGGGCCCCTATGGCCGCCCCGCCAACCCGCAGGGTCCGTATGGCCGTCCCGCCAATCCCCAGGGTCCCTATGGCCGTCCTGCCAATCCCCAGGGTCAGCAGGGGCCCTATGGCCGCCCCGCCAACCCGCAGGGCCCGTACGGCCGTCCTGCCAATCCCCAGGGCCCCTATGGCCGTCCCGCCAATCCTCAGGGTCAGCAGGGCCCCTATGGCCGTCCCGCCAACCCGCAGGGTCCGTACGGCCGTCCTGCCAATCCCCAGGGTCCCTATGGCCGTCCCGCCAATCCCCAGGGTCAGCAGCAGGGCCAGTTTGGCCGTCCTGCCGGTGGCCCCGGCGGCGCTCCGCGTCCCGCTGGCGGCGGCTTCGGCAATCGTCCTGCCGGCGGCCCCGGCGCTGGTCGTCCCATGGGCGGCGCACGCAAGCCTGCGGCCATCGACATGACTCCCTCCGTTGAGAAGGAGCGCGTCAGCAACTACGACCCCAACAAGAAGAACTACGTTCGTCAGCACGATCCCGAGCGCGTTGCCAAGAACCGCAAGCAGCTCGCCCGCGAGAATTTCAGCGGCTATGACGACGAAGTGATCCGCGGCGGCCGCAAGTCCCGCCTCAAGAAGCAGCCCAGCGCCCAGCAGCTGATGGCTCCCATCAAGATCGAAAAGGCGTTCATGACCGCCGAAACGATCACCGTCAAGGACCTGACCGAGCGCATCGGCAAGCCCGCCGGTGAAATCCTCAAGAAGCTGCTGATGCTCGGCATCATGTCCAACATCAACAGCGAGCTGGACTTTGACACCGCCAGCCTCGTGTGCGCCGACTTCGGCGTTGAGCTGGAAATGAAGCTGGATAAGACCGCTGAAGACGAACTGACCGAAACCGACTTCGAGGATGCTGAAGAGGATCTCCTCCCCCGTCCCCCGGTCGTTACCATCATGGGTCACCTCGACCACGGCAAGACCTCTCTGCTGGACTACATCCGCAACGCCCACGTCACTGCCGGCGAGGCTGGCGGCATCACCCAGCACATCGGCGCTTACACCGTGTCTCTGGACGGCCGTCCCATCACCTTCCTCGACACCCCCGGCCATGAAGCCTTCACCGCCATGCGTCAGCGCGGCGCGCAGGCTACCGACATCGCCATTCTGGTTGTCGCTGCCGACGACGGCGTTATGCCCCAGACCGTGGAAGCCATCAACCACGCCAAGGCTGCCGAGGTTCCGATCATCGTTGCCATCAACAAGATGGATAAGCCCACCGCCAACCCCGACCGCGTCAAGCAGGATCTGACGGCTCACGAGCTCGTGCCCGAAGAGTGGGGCGGCGATGTGATCTGTGTGCCCGTCAGCGCCCACACCGGCGAAGGCGTGGACGATCTGCTCGAAATGATTCTGCTGCAGGCTGATATGCTTCAGCTGCGCGCCAACCCCAACCGCATGGCCAAGGGCGTTATCATCGAGGCCAAGCTGGACAAGGCCCGCGGCCCGCTGGCTACCGTGCTTCTGCAGAACGGTACCCTCCATGTGGGCGACGCCATCGTTGCCGGTATGGCTTCCGGCCGCGTCCGTGCCCTGCTCAACGACCGCGGCGAGCGCGTGCAGGAAGCCGGTCCCGCCATGCCTGTTGAGATCTCCGGCTTCAGCGATGTTCCCACCGCCGGCGACGACATGATCGCCGTGGAAGACGAGCACCTCGCCCGTCAGGTTGTGGAAGAGCGCCGCGAGAAGCAGAAGGCTGCCCGCGTGGCCGCCTCCAAGGTGTCTCTGGACAATCTGTTCAGCCGTATGGACGCCGCCAAGCAGACCACCCTCAACGTCATCATCAAGGCCGACGTGCAGGGCAGCGTGGAAGCCGTCAAGCAGGCGCTGGAGAAGCTCTCCAACGAAGAAGTCAAGGTTCGCGTGCTGCACAGCGGCGCCGGCGCCATCACCGAGGGCGATATCACCCTGGCCTCCACCTTCGACGCCATCATCATCGGCTTCAACATCCGTCCTGACAACACCATCCGCGAGATCGCCGAGCGCGAAGGCGTTGACATCCGCCTCTACCGCGTCATCTATCAGGCCATCGAGGAGATCCAGAAGGCCATGAAGGGCCTGCTCGATCCCGAGTACAAGGAAGTTATGCTCGGTACCGCCGAGGTTCGCAGTACCTTCAAGATCACCGGCGCTGGCACCGTTGCCGGCTGCTACATCAAGAACGGCAAGGTGCAGCGCAATGCCGAGGTACGCCTCGTCCGCGACAGCGTGATCGTGTACGAAGGCAAGCTCTCCAGCCTCAAGCGCTTCAAGGACGACGTCAAGGAAGTGGCCGAGGGCTACGAGTGCGGTATCAGCTTCGACGGCTACAACGATATCAAGGAAGGCGACATCATCGAGTGCTTCATCATGGAAGAAATCGAG
>JAGBBE010000194.1 GCA_017938645.1 Clostridia bacterium | reverse complement strand
TAGCCTGTCACGCTAGAGGTCGAGGGTTCGAGCCCCTTCCGGGTCGCCAATATGCCTTGGTAGCTCTGTCGGTAGAGCATGTGACTGAAAATCACAGTGTCGGTGGTTCGATTCCGCCCCAAGGCACCACGTGTGCGGTAGTAGCTCAGTGGTAGAGTGCCACCTTGCCAAGGTGGATGTCGCGAGTTCGAATCTCGTCTACCGCTCCACACACGGTGCCATAGCCAAGTGGTAAGGCGCTGGTCTGCAAAACCTGTATTCCCCGGTTCGAATCCGGGTGGCACCTCCACCTTATCGCCAGTGATGGCCGATGCAAGAATCCGCTGTAACAACAGCGGATTTTTTGTGTATGAAAAAATGGAAGAAAAATGGATGGAAATGCTGGATTCTTTCGTCTGTATCTTTACAGAGGACTGATATGTGGAGGTTTTGCAGGATGATCCGGCTGAAGAATTTTTTGATGATAATCCTGGTGCTGCTTTTGGTTATTGCAGGTGCTTGCGCCGAAGAGACGCTTCCGCAGGAGATGCTGGAGTTGCTCAAACAAGCATATCCGGAGCATACGCTGCTCAAATCGGAACGATGTGATCCTACGGCGGCTGCTGTGATTTCCGACAAAGGAACGCAGGTGCTGTGTCTGGCGGAAAAACAGGACGGTGAATGGAAACTGGTCGTATCCAATCCTGCTGCGCTGCGTCAGGATGCGTCAGTGAGCAGCCTTTTGCTGGATACGGATGAGACACTGTTTTGGAGCTATCATGGCGTGAATGCATCATCCACCTTTTATGCCGCGCGGAAAAACGGTTTATGGCGGGTCGTGGGGATGCAGGACTATGAGACTTATCCAAACGGCAACGTCGGTGAACACGCACTGGGATATGAAGATGGCAGGCTTGTGTACAGCACCTATCTGTGTGACGAAAATGACAATATCCTGTCGATGAACGATTATGAGCCCGTCCCTGCAGCATGGCTGAATGATCGGATGGAGCTGAGCGTTTTTGATGAGTCGGCCTTCCCGAAGGCGAATATCAACTATACCCACAGCTGGCTTTCGGAAGAAGCGGCGATGAAAGCGGCTGAGGAGCTGTTTCCGGAATATACCTTTCTGGGCGGATGCGCCAAACGGACGCATCTGGAGTTTTTTCTGAAAAATCCTCGCGGTGAACTGCTGATTGCCGCCACACGTTTTGATGAAAAGACCGGCTGGAGGAGCAGCATGAGTACGCCGCTGCCTGCGGATACGCGTTACGGGCTTGAGAACTTTTCCTCTTCGCTGGTGCTGGGCGATCTGCTGGTGAATGTTGCGCCGGTGGATGAGAATACCTTCGGCGTGACCTACATCTACAACCACGCCTCCTATGACGGCTCCAGTGAGACCATGTTCCAGCTCGGCAAAAACTGGGTATGCTGCGATGTGCCCGTTGGATACGGCAACGTTTACGGAGACCATCCGTGGGCGGATATCACGATGATGGACTGGCAGAGCCTGCCTCATACCTTTGAGGAAGCGGTGGCTGGGCTGGATTCGTCCCGCTGGGCCATTGTGAACAATCCCAATCCGGAAGATCGTCTGCATCTGCGCACGAAGGCGGACAAGGACGCCAAATCCCTTGGCAAGTATTACAACGGCACGCCTGTGCGTGTGCTTGAGCAAAAGAAAGACTGGGTTCGGGTGAATATCTATGGCGTGGAAGGCTGGATGATGAAAAAATATCTCGCCTTTGGCGACCGTGGACGTTCGGTCGAAGCGGCATTTCCCAACCGTATGCCGCTGGAAAGTCAGAGGGATCATTACCTCTATGCGTCGCCCGACGCACAGCGGCCTGTTGATAACATTCTGGAACTCCATCAGGGGCTTCTGGTGCTGGGCATTGTGGGCGAGGAATGGTATCATGTCTGGATTCCTGAACAGATGACCAGCGGCTATGTGCTGCAGGCAGACTGGTTTGAGGGGAATGGCTGAACAGCAAAAGACCGCTGTGTGTGTGCAGCGGTCTTTTGCTGTATTACAATTGATACCCTGTTTCCTTGCGGAATTTTCTGGGCGACATGCCCTCGTGCCTGCGGAAACAGTCCGAGAAATAGCTTGCGGACTGGAAGCCGCATTTCCATGCCACATCTGCAATGGAATCCGGCTCGTTGATGAGCATCACCTTGGCGGCAATCAGCCTGCGGCGGATGAGCACCGTGTGCGGTGTGGTACCCAGATGACTGACGAACAGGCGGTGCAGATAGGGGGCGCTCACATGACATACGCGGGCCAACTCTTCCACGCCGAATGCCTCGTGATAGTGCTTGTCGATGTACTCCTGCGCCTGCTGAACCACGTCGTCCTCACGGCGTTCGAGATGCATGCGCTGCTTGCTCTGGCTGCGGATAATGCGCAGCAGCTGGAAAATTTCTGCAGCGGCAGCCGCACGGTAATAAGGATCGTCGGATAGAAACCACGCGCTGACATGCTCAAACACCGTGCGGCAGGCTTCATCATCCTCCAGAAGCACTGCGCCGGATACGGCCCGGAACAGTGATGCAAACGACTCGTCTGCATTGACCAGACGGATAAAATGATTACGGAAAGGAAGCGTGGTGCTGCGCCGGTCGCCGGGGCATGCGATCAGGAGCAGGCCGCGGCGAATGGGGTACTCATTTCCGTTGAGAATGCTGACACCGCCTTCCTGATGATACAGCTCCAGCTCGTATTCCGTTACCACTCTTTCGGGCGTTTGGGTGACGGAGCGGAATTTGTTGCTGCTGTCAAAGGTGCCCGCTGAGTGAATCACCGGAAGGGAATACATCTTTTCGGCCTCCTCAGGGTGGATAGAAAATCAAAAGAACAGGATGGAAAATTGAAACTCTTGACGATGGGAATGCATTATAATATACTTGAGTTATTCGGAATCGTCAACGGGTATCCATCATTGTTTTTCAAAATTTCATCGCTGATTACAGGAGGCATCCACCGTGGAGAGACTTACGAAAATCGGTCAGATCATCCCTAAGAAATCCAGTGAAATCCGTCATTCCCGCATCGGTCTGGGCTTTGAAAAGCTGGACCGCAATGTGTTTGATCCCAAGAAGGCTTATCCTTTCGTGGCTGAGTCCGGCGCGAAGTGGGCCCGTCTGCAGTCCGGCTGGCAGCGCACCGAGCGTGAAAAGGGCGTATACGATTTTGCCTGGCTGGATGAAATCGTGGACAACATGATCGCTGTCGGCGTGGAGCCGTGGATCTGCCTGTGCTACGGCAACGAACTCTATACCGATTACGCCGCCAAGTATTTCGGCGCTGTTGGCTGCGCTCCCACCCGCAATGACGAGGAACGCGAAGGCTGGGCCAATTACGTCAAGGCTACCGTATCCCATTTCAAGGGCCGCGTGCATTACTGGGAAGTGTGGAACGAGCCCGACGGACAGTGGTGCTGGAAGACCGGCCCCAATGCCAAGGAACTGGGCGAATTCACCGTGACCACCGCCAAGCTGTGCAAGGAAGCCGATCCCACCTGCGAAGTGATCGGTTTTGTGCTGTGCATGCATCAGAATGATCCCACCTTCCTGTGGGAGCTGGCTGAAACCGGCTGCTGCGAGTATCTGGACGGTATCTCCTACCATGCCTACATGCCTGAGGAAGAAAAGATCGTCGCTTCCTTCGACCTGCATGACGAGGTGCGCAAAAAGTACAACCCCAAGATGAAGATCTTCCAGGGCGAGAGCGGCACGCAGTCCCGTTCCGACGGCATGGGCGCGCTGCGCGGCGGCGCCTGGACGCCGCTTAAGCAGTCCAAGTACCTGCTGCGCCACCTGCTCATCGACCTTGGCTGCGGCGTTGAGTTCACCTCCTACTTCTCCTGCATGGACATGATTGAAGCGCTCAACGGCACCGTGGGTGATGTTCATTCCTACCTGGATTACGGCTACTTCGGCGTCATCGGCGCTGATTTCGACGAAAACGGCGCTTCTGTGGGTGATTACAGCCCCAAGCCTTCCTTCAAGGCGCTGCAGAACCTGTGCTCCATTTTCTGCAATGAATACACCCATGCCAAGCTGTCCGTGGAATCCGTGGTGGAATACTCTCCACGCATGCTGGCCAATGATTTTGATTTCGCTCAGGCCCGCAGCTACGGCTTCACCAAGCCCAATGGATCCAGCGCCATCTGCTACTGGAACCCCAAGAACATCCTGACTGAGACCTACGAAGGCACTGTGTCCATCCGCGTGCCCAAGTACAAGTTCTCCAACGACATCTCTCTGGTGGATCTGCTGGACGGCAGCGTCTACAAGCTGCCTGAGGATATGATCGTCAACGAAGGCGATCTCACCATCAAGCTGTCTCATCTGCCCATCGCGGATCATCCGCTGCTGCTGGCATTCGGCGATTTCTGCCAGTAAAACACAGAGGCCGGAGAAGCATACGCTTCTCCGGCCTCTGGCTGACCTTAAAGGGTGGTATCGGAGGGATTGCAATCCCTCCGATTTTGTTCGTATCGACCGGCTATGCCGGTCGGGCGGGGAGTGTCCGTGCTTGCACGGAAACATTCCGGCAGTATTTGTCGGAAAAGATCGCCGCAGGCGAGCTTTTTCGACACACCGGAACCGGAGGAGCATGTGCTTCTCCGGTCTTTCTGCAATCAGCAAAACACCCTGTCTGCTCTCACAGACAGGGTGTTCGTTTATGCCTTATTCGTCGTCCTCATCCTCATCGGGCAGGTCGGTGAAGAAGGGCTCGCCGCAGTGCTCGCACACAGGGCTTTCGTCGTAGTCGATATCGGAGGCCTTGACCATCACGACCTTGCCGCAGTTGGGGCAGTCGAAGGACAGTTCCTCGTCGTCGTCATACTCGCCGCAGCAGTCGCAGTCGTCGTCGCAGCAGCCGCAATCGCAGTCGTCATCTTCGTCGCCGAAGAGCACGTCCTCGATGTCGGCCAGATCGCTGTCAACATCCTCGACATAGGCTTCCAGTTCGCCCACGTCTTCGTCCAGCTCGCTGATCTTCTGGGCCATCTCGTCCATCAGGTTCAGCATTTCCAGCAGCAGCTTGTTTTCGTTGGTATCCTTGGTAAGACCCATGCCGTCAGCCAGGCCGCGCAGATAGGCGGCGCGATCCGTCAAATTGCTCATGGTGTTCTCCTTACTCTTTAACAGGTTGATTAGCAGCGCTCCATGTACTCGCCGGAGCGGGTATCGATGCGGATGTGGTCGCCGGTGTTGATGAACAGCGGCACCTGCAGGGTGAAGCCGGTCTCGATGGTGGCGGGCTTGTAGGTGTTGGAGGCGGTATCGCCCTTGAAGCCGGGCTCGGTGTCGGTTACTTCCATCTCGACGAAGTTGGGAGCGGAAACGCTGAAGGCGGAGCCCTTGAAGAACTTCATGGTCACGTTGGTGCCTTCCTTGACGAAGGGGATGGCGTCTTCCACCTGGTCGTGGTTCAGGGGCAGCTGCTCGTAGGTTTCCACGTCCATGAAGTAGTACAGTTCGCCGTCGTTGTAGACGTACTGCATTTCCTTGGTCTCAACGATCGCGCGAGGCATCTTGTCGGTGGGGTTGAAGCTGCGCTCGATCACAGCGCCGGTCATGATGTTCTTGAGCTTGGTGCGCACGAAAGCGGCGCCCTTGCCGGGCTTCACGTGCTGGAAGTCAACGATGTTCCACACGCCGCCGTCCCATTCAACAGTAATGCCCTTTCGGAAATCGCCAGCAGTAATCATAGTTTGTATCCTCCTCTAATTTGTTTGGAAAAGTTGGGGTTTATGCGTCCTTTTACAGGATGATGAGTTCACGATCCGGCGTGGTGAGCGCTCTGCAGCCGTCCTCGAGGACAACCACGGAGTTTTCGATGCGTACGCCGCCGACGCCGGGCAGGTAGATGCCGGGTTCGACCGTCATGACCTGATTGACCTTGAGGGTCGCGTTGCAGGCCTGGCTGAAGCGCGGGTTCTCGTGAATATCAATGCCCAGGGAGTGACCCAGGCCGTGGCCGAAGCGGCCCTCGTAGCCCTTGGAGTAGATGTAGTCACGGGCGATGGAGTCGATCGCGCGGCAGTTCTTGCCGGCGGCAACAGCATCCTGCGCCATCTTCTGGGCGTCGAGTACAGTCTGATAGACCTTGAGCATCTCGTCGCTGGGCTTGCCGAGGGCGACGGTGCGGGTCATGTCGGCGCAGTAGTTGCCAAAGCGGGCGCCGAAGTCGAAGGTGATCATGTCGCCCTTTTGCAGCTTGCGGCTGCCGGGAACGGCGTGAGGCAGGGAGCCGTTGGGGCCCGAAGCCACGATGGTGGAGAAGGAGGGCGCGCTTGCGCCGTGGCTCATCATGTCGAAATCAAGCATGAGCGCCAGTTCCTTCTCGGTGATCCCTTCCTTGATATTGGGCAGGAGGCGGTGGAACGCTTCGCCCGTGATGATGCAGGCCTTTTCGATCAGGCTGAGTTCGTTTTCGTCCTTGACCTCGCGCAGCTTTTCCACAGCGCCGGCCACGCTCTTCCATTCCACGCCGGCAATGTTCTTGCGGCAGGCTTCGAACGTGCGGACGGTTACGAAGTCATCCTCGTAGTACAGGGTGTCGATGCCGTTGGCCGTGCACAGCTCGCCAGCGATCACTTCGTGGCTGCGCTTGCCTTCCGTCATGAGAACCTCAAAGCCGGGAGCCTGATTCTCCGCCTGCTCGGTGTAGCGGAAGTCGGTCACGATGGCGCATACCTGATGGGTGACCAGCACAAGGCCTTCGCCCGTGTAGCCGGACAGGTAAAACATGTTGCTGGGATTGTACACCAGCACGCCCTCGTGCTCGTTAAGCTGCATCGACTCAAGCAGTTTCTTTGTCCGTTCAGTCAATGTAGATCCCTCACAAAGATCATTTTGGCACATAGCCATGTTTCATTGTATCATAAACAGCGGACAAGCGCCACAGTTTTTTGCATTTTTGCGGTTTGAAATGGCAAAAATCCTGCGCATATGCTATGATAAACCAAAGAAAGGAGGCGGATGCATGCAGCTTTGGATTGATGCCGACGCCTGCCCTGTGGTGAACCTTGCCATTTCGGTGGCTGCAAAGCATGGAATACCCGTTACGCTTGTGTGTGACGACGCACATTTCATGCAGCGTGAAGGAGCCAGAACCATCACCGTTTCGCAGGGCGCAGACAGCGCGGATATGGTGCTGGTGAATCTGCTCAAGCCCGGTGATGCGGTGGTCACGCAGGATTACGGTCTGGCTGCGCTGTGTTTGGCGCGTGGAGCATATCCGCTGGATCAGAATGGCCGGATTTATACAAACGATAATATTGACTCGCTTTTGGGAATGCGTCACGTGGCGGCAAAGGTGAGGCGCGGCGGCGGAAGGCTCAAAGGTCCGCCAAAACGTACAAAAGAACAGGATCAATGGTTTGAGCAGGCGCTGAATGAACTGCTCAGCCGCTGAAAGCTCCGGGAGGAATTCCCGGGGCTTTTTGTATGCCCGGTTGCAGGTATATTCATCTGCTTCCATTCATACAGTTGAAAAACCGGGACGAAAGGACGGGCTCTGAATGAAAAAACGGCATGGCCTGTATGCGGCCATTCTGGTGTGTATATGCCTTGCGGCTCTGGCTGCCTTCCGGTGGAGCAGCGTTTCGGCCTCCTCGGAGATGATTTCCCCTCACGAAAGGGCCAATGTGCCGCAGGGACTTTGGATCTGGATTGATATTCATCAGAAAACGCTCACCCTGTATGAAGGCACACAGGTTAAAAAGACCTATGCCATCGCCACCGGCGCATGGGGGACGCCGACACCGATCGGCACCTTCCGCATCAACAGCCGATTTGCCGGTGAATTGGGTGGGTTTGGCACGAGATTTCTGGGACTGAATGTACCTTGGGGGCAGTTTGGCATCCACGGCACCAACAAGCCGGGAAGCATCGGCAGCAATGCCTCCCATGGATGCATCCGCATGTTCGTCGGAGATTCCGAAGAACTCTACGGGCTGGTTCCCAACGGTACAAAGGTAGTCATTGAAGGCGGCCCGTACGGATGGCTGGATACCACGCTCAGACCGCTTCAGCCCGGGGATCGTTCCAGCTGTGTGGCTGCGCTGCAGGCGAGGCTTCTTCAGCTTGGATACGGCTACCAGTGGCCGGACGGTATCTACGGACAGGCCACGCAGGCGGCAGTTCGCAAGGCGCGCAAGTCGCTTGGCCTTGCGGAAGGCATCCATGCGGATCAGGCGTTGTACCGGGCAATCGGACTGACGCTTTTTGAATAGGAGGAATGACGATATGACGTGGCAGGAAACCATCAGCTTTTTTGTGGGCTGCATGCCCAGAAGCATTGCAAAGACGCTTATCAATCAGCCGGAAGGAAGCATCCGGGAAATCCGTATCCGTGCTGGGGGAAAAGCAAGTCTTTTGACCCGGCGCGGTGAGATTGCCTGCGCCGGAACGCTCAGCCAGCAGCAGGTAGCGCAGACGGCGGAGGCTTTGTGCGAGCATGCGCTCTATGCACGCGCTGAGGAACAGCGGCAGGGATTTGTAACGCTTCGCGGAGGACATCGCATGGGCATGTGCGGCAGGGTGGTTGCACAGGGACAGACCGTTCGTGCTCTCAGGGAGATCAGTTCACTGTGCATCCGTGTGGCCGGGCAATGGCGCGGCGCAGCGGACGAACTGCTGGAGCATCTGGTGGATGAGGACGGCCGAATTCGTTCGACGCTCATTCTTGGAATGCCCGGCATGGGCAAAACCACCATGCTGCGCGATGCGTGCCGGGCGCTGTCGGAGGCGGGCGTGCACATGTGTGTGGTGGATGAGCGAAGCGAGATTGCCGCCATGTGCGGAGGCGTTGCTCAGCTGGACGTCGGCCCGAATACCGATGTGCTCGACGGCTGCTGCAAGGAATCCGGCATGCGCTGGATGCTTCGGGCCATGTCGCCCGAAGTGCTTGTAACGGACGAGCTGGGCGGGCCGCTGGATGTTCAGGCCGTGCAGGAGGCAGCGCGCAGCGGCGTGAGTATTCTGGCTACGCTGCACGGACGTGATCTGGAAACAGCGCTCGCAAGAGGCATGATGTATCAGCTCGCACGGGAGCGCATCTTTGAACGCTATGTGCTGCTGGATGCGCATGAGGTGGGACGGATTGTTCATGTGTGCGATGAACAGCTCCGTCCACTGGTACATCCGGAGGCGGTGTGATGCTTGGAGCGGCAGGCGCGCTGTGCTGTCTGGCGGCAGGCACGGCCATTGGAAGCTGGATGGGTGAAAGACGCATGGCCAGATGGCGGATGATCAGTGCATATGCTGATGCGCTGGGTGGTATGCGGCTGCTGCTGGAGCAGGAACGTCCGGCGCTTCCGGAACTCTTGTCAGATTGTGCCGGATATATCTCCCATGGCAGCGGCGCGGAAGAAGCGGCAAAACGGCTCCGGCTTACGGCGCAGCTTCTGGAGCAGCAGCCGCTTCTTCAGGTATCGGATGCATATGCCTCCGCCTGTGCAAAGGTTTATGCGCCATGGGAGAAGCCGGAGGAATACGCAGCGATGGAAATGCTCTTCCGTCAGCTTGGCTTGGGTACTGCCGCTATGCGGGAACAGGCTGCTGCTGCCTGTATCCGCCGTTTACGTCCGCTTGCCGAAGACGCGCGCAAAGAAGCGGAAAAAGGCGGGAAGCTCTGCATGCAGCTGGGAATTCTGCTGGGCCTGATGGCAGGCATCGCGCTTTGGTAGCAAGGAGGAATGTGAATGATTCAGATTGATCTGCTTTTCAAGCTCGCGGGACTTGGCGTGGTGATTGCGATTCTCTCTCAGGTACTTACGCGCGCCGGGCGTGAGGAACTGGGTACGCTGGTCACGGTAGCCGGGCTGGTGATTGCGCTGTTTCTGGTAGCGGATCTGATTGCAGATCTGTTCACAAGCCTCAAAAGCCTGTTCTCGCTCTATTGACCCATGGCGTTCTGGCAGTGGATGGGACTTGCAGTGGCGGCGGCCATTCTGTGCATGGTCGTGCGCGTGCAGCAGCCGCAGATGGCCGGACTGTGCGCGATGGCGGCAGGAATCATGCTGCTCCTGTCCGCCGTGGAAAGCATCAGCCAAATTCAAAGCGTGCTGGCAAGGCTGACAGCGCTGGGCGGGCTGAATGAAGGCTATCTGAGCACGCTGCTTAAGGTGCTTGGCATCAGCTATGCCGCCGAGCTGGCCTCGCAGGCCTGTGCGGATCTGGGCGAGGGCGGGCTGGCGATGAAGGTGGGACTTGTTGGGAAATTGTGTGTGTTTTCCATCACTGCACCGCTTTTGATTGATATGCTTGAAATGATTCTGGAGCTGGTACCGTGAAACGATTCGTCTGCCTGGTAATGCTTCTGCTTCTTTTTCCTGTGCTGGCGCATGGAGAAACGCTTCCTGAGAGCGTGGATGCGCTGCTGGGTACTCTTCAGCTTGAAAAACTGGACGAGGCCGCCAGAGAATGCGGATGGTTCGATGGCGACATCAGAGAACTGCTGAAGGCTCTTGCGAGCGGAAAGATGGTTCTCAGCGCGTCTGACGTGCTATCACTTCTTTTTGAGAAAGCGGCAGGCGTATTCAGCAGAAGCGTCTGGCGCATGACGCGCCTGCTGGTTCCGGCGCTGCTGGTATCTGCCGCGGAATGGATTCAGACCGGACATGGAACGGCAGCCAAAGCCGCCAGATATGCCGGACTGATCATGACCATGGCGCTGCTTACGAGCGATCTGCGCGAACATGTGGAGCTTGCCTCAGAGACGGTGGACAAAATGGCGGATTGGATGCAGGCTATCTTTCCGCTGCTGGTCACGCTTCTGGCGGCGGTAGGAGGCACGGCCAGTTCTGCATTTTATCAGCCTGCGGTTATTGCGGCGGGCGGTGCGATGACTACGCTGATTCATCAGGTCACGCTGCCCTTGGCGGTGAGTGTTGCTGTGCTTACCATGGTGGGCGGAATCAGCGAGGGCATGCGCGTATCAAGGCTTTGCAGACTATTGAGGCAGGCGGCCAACTGGACGCTTGGTTTTGGCTTTACGGTTTTTATCGGGGTGATGAGCGTGCAGGGTGTGAGTGCGGCGGCGGTTGATGGCGTGAGTATCCGCACGGCGAAATATGCCATCGATAATTTTATTCCCATCGTCGGCGGCATGTTTTCCGATACGGTCGATACGCTGGTAGGCTGCTCACTGGTGGTGCATAATGCCGTTGGGGTATTTGGACTGCTTCTGCTGCTTGGCGCGCTGCTCATGCCGCTTATGAGAACCGTGCTTACCCTGTTTCTCTACCGTGCGGCTGCAGCGTTGATCGAGCCTCTGTCTGACAGCCCGCTCTGCCGGGCCATCGGCGGTTATGCGGATGTATTTTCGCTGTTGTTTATCATCCAGTTAAGCGTGGGCGCGATGTTTCTGATGCTGGTGGCGCAGCTGATTACGGCTGGCAATCTAACCGTTATGCTGAGGTGAATCATGAATGCTTTTGTCAGGCAGCTTGCTGTATTGAGCGTTCTGTGGTCGGTGGTGGAACTGCTTCTTCCGGATGGACGCACGCAGCCCATGATCCGCATGACCATGGGCGTGCTTGTGATGACCGCGCTGATTACACAGGCGGGACGGTGGATGGGAACCGTTGAAGAAATGCCTGCATGGTCAGCACAGCTTACGCAGTCTGCACAGGTTCAGTATCATCAGACGGCGCTTAAGTCGCTGGCCAATCAGGTGGAAGGCTACTGTGTGCGTCAGGCGCAGCGCGCAGGTTATCAGGCGCAGGCAGGCGTGTGGCTGAGGCAGGATGGCGCGATAGAACGAATTGAACTGCGGCTGTCTGGTGATCAAAACGTGCTGATGAATGCACATGAGCTTCAGGAGCACCTGGCGCAGCAGCTTCAGACTGCGCCGGAACGCATTCGTCTGGAGGCACCATGAAAGGAAAAACAGGCTTTTGGCTGGCGGCGGCCTTTGCTGTGATGGCGCTGCTGCTGGCGCTTGGCTCCGGCGGCACGCAGACGGCCAGTCAGGAAGAAAGGAGAATCGCCGAAGTACTCAGCGCGATGGAGGGAGCCGGTGAGGTAGAAGTTGCGCTGTTTTACAGCGGTGCCGGCTCGCTGGGAGAAAGCTCTGCGCCTACCGGAGCTGTGGTTGTGGCAGAGGGTGCGCAGGATCTGAGAGTGCGCCTGAATCTGATCCGCGCGATGAGAACGCTTCTGGGACTTACGGAAAACGCGGTGGATGTCTTTGCGATGGAGGGAAAAGAACCATGAAAAAGGAAAAAGCAGGATTGGGAACATGGACGAGAATGCTGCTGCTGGCAGTTCTGCTGGCTTTAGCCGCAGGGCTTGTCTTTTTTCAGAATGAATCTCAGACGCATGTTCCCCCGCCAACGCCGTCTCCTGCGGCAGTGCCGGAACAATCCAACCGGAGATACACGCGAGAGGAGGCCTACGATAAGGATATTGCAGTGCTTCAGACGCTGGCAGACAGCGGAGACGAATTCGCTGTGCAGCAGCTTCAGAATATGATCGGCATGCATCAGAGCGAACTGGCCATTGAAGAGGCGCTTATGAGCTCGGGTTTTGAAGATGCGCTGGTGATCGCGCAGGGAAATTCGGTCACCGTGATGCTTCCAGCTGAAAAAATCACAGAAGAAAACAGCGCCAGAATTCTGGCGCTGTGCATGTCGTATGCAGATGTGCGTGCGGAGAATATCCGCATCATGGATTACTGAGCGCTGCTCTCGGGCAGGGCGGCTTTCTTCGCCTGCTCAGCCTGTTCGCGCTCGCGCTTTTCTTCCTCGCCGATTTCCCAGTGCAGAAGAAGAGTCAGCAGGCTGCGAAGCAGGATGATGGCGGCCAGGGTACCAAGCTCGTTCCAGGTGGTGACGATTACGGAGCGCAGCACCTCGCTGCCGATCTTGAATTCAAGACCGAGCATGATGCCCTGCGCCAGCTGGATACGGGTGTGATCATCTTTTTTGATGAAGCCGATGAATCCGCGAACCATGCTGATGACGATGACTGCGATGCCTACGAATTCGATGAGAAGGATACAGACGCGGACAAGATTTTCGAAATTGTGTTCTAATGCAGCCATTTGTTGGCAGCCTCCTCTTGGATGTGATATAATCGAACCGGGAGGGGTTGCGATTTGTATCTTCAATTATACTTGCATTTTCCATTTTGTAAACGGAAATGTTTTTACTGCGACTTCTGTTCTTCGGTGGCAGGCGCGCAAACCGTTGCTGCATATTGCTTTGCGCTGAAAAAAGAAATTGAGCTGATGGGGAAAAAATACCCGGATGCCAAGATTACTACTGTATTTCTGGGCGGAGGAACGCCCACGCTGGTTCCGTCTCAGGAAATGGCAGGCGTGCTGGAAACCATTCACCGCTCCTTTACCGTGCTGCCGGATGCTGAATTTACCTCCGAAGGAAATCCGGGTACACTCACGGAGGAATGGCTGCAGATGGCGCAGCGCTATGGGCTCAACCGCCTGTCTCTTGGCGTACAGGCGGCGCAGGATTCGCTGCTGAAGACCATTGGCCGCATTCATACTTTTTCGCAGGCACGGGATGCGGTTGAAAAGGCGCGCCGCAGCGGTATTCGCAATCTGAATCTGGACGCCATGTTTGGCCTGCCCGGGCAGAAGGTGGAGGATTATCTGGACACGCTCAAAGCCTTCCGCGATCTGGGCGCGGAGCATATTTCCGCCTACAGCCTGATTCTGGAGGAGGGAACGCAGCTGTTTGGCAAGGTCAAACGCAGACAGCTCACGCTTCCGTCGGAGGATGAAACGGCGCTGATGTATGAGCAGGGCATCGAATGGCTGGAAAGAAACGGATACGAGCGCTACGAGGTGAGCAATTTTGCCCGTCCCGGCTACGCCTGCCGCCACAATCTGGGCTACTGGCAGGGCGAGTGGTATCTGGGGCTTGGCGTGGCTGCGCACAGCATGCTTCCGCCCAGCGCCAGCCAGCGCTCGCGCGGCATCCTGCGCGTCAGGCGCGCCAACGGAACCGACGTGCAGTCCTACATCCGCGCGCTTTCGCAGCCGGGCGGGCACGCTCCGCTGGATGACATGGAATGCATCCGCGCCAACGAAGCGATGTTTGAAACCATCATGCTGAGTCTGCGTACGACCCTTGGCGTGGATGAGGACGTTTTCCTGCGCCAGTATGGCGTGAGTCTGACTGAAAAATACGGAAAAATCCTCGAAACGGTCATGCGTGACGGCCTGGGCTACTGGCGCACCGGCGCAAATGGCCAGCGCTGTTTCGTACTGACCTCGCGCGGCATTGAAGTGCAGAATGATGTGCTTTTGAGGTTTATGGAATAGAAAAAGAATCGTTATGAATAAAGATTCAAAGCGGCTGAAAGGGTGCATAAACGCATTCTTCCGGCCGCTTTGTCCATAATTTGATCAGTTTGTGAACAATCGTTAAACTCGGAATCAAAAAAACAAAAAGTCCTTGACAAAGGCGGGTCGGTAGCATATCATATGCATGTGTTAGCACTCGATTGGGTTGAGTGCTAACAACTGCAGAACAAAGGAGGTGGCTCAGGTGCCCATGGACGAGCGTAAATTTCGCATCCTGCAGGCAATCATCGATGACTATATCCTGACTGCCATCCCTGTGGGCAGCCGCACCATTTCCAAGAAATATGAAATGGGTCTGTCCTCTGCAACGATCCGCAATGAAATGAGCGACCTGGAGGAGCTTGGCTATCTGGATCAGCCTCATGTGAGCGCAGGACGCATTCCCAGCGCCAAGGCCTATCGCCTGTATGTGGACCAGCTTTTGCAAAGCGGCATCCTCCGTGCGGACGACGCCGCCAGCGTGCGGGATCACTTCGGAAACCGCGCGAGGCAGATGGAAGATGTGATCAGCCGGGCTGCGCAGGTGCTTTCGGGCCTTACGCACTACACTTCGCTGGTTATGAGCCCCAAGGGCCGGGAGCTGCATATCCGCACCATTCAGCTGGTGCCGGTTTCATCGCAGAGCGCGCTTCTGGTCATTGTGACTGACGGCGGCATCATGCGTGACACGGTTATCCGCGTCGGCAGCGATCTGGATTCCGACGCGCTGTACGCCATCAGCCGCATGCTTACTGAAAAGCTCAGCGGGCATACTGTTTCAGAGGCGCTTGCACTGCTCAATGTCGCCGCAGCTTCCAATCCGCATCATCCGGTGCTGGAGGGCGTGGCAGAGTTCCTTGATTCGGTGGAGGGCGATACGAGCAAAACCAAGCTGGCGCTTGGCGGCACAAGCAACATCCTGAACTTTCCCGAGTACAGCGATGTGGAAAAGGCCAAAGGCTTCCTGAGTGTTCTGGAAACCAAGGACAAGCTGGTCAAGCTTCTGGAAAACCACGGGGAGATGGCCTTCACCGTGCGCATTGGTCCCGAGACCGGCATTCCGGAACTCAAGGACTGTTCGCTGGTAACCGCAACCTACCGTCTGAGCGACAACACCCACGGCACAATCGGCGTCATCGGCCCCACGCGCATGCAGTACGGCCGCGTGCTGAGCATTTTGAACGCCATGGGTCAGCAGCTCAGCGAGGTGCTCCGGCAGGATAAGGAGTGACAACAAATGGTAAAGAAAAAGAAAAAGCAAAGAGGGGACAACATGCAGGACGTTGAACAGACCACGCTGAACGAGACGGAAACGCCCGCAGCCGAGGCAGAGGTTCAGGAAAACGAAATCCAGCAGGAGGCTCAGGAAACCGTAACGCCTGAAATGCTGGCCGAAGCGCTGGCACAGAAGGAAGAATATCTTAATCTGGCCCAGCGCGTGCAGGCGGACTTTGATAACTTCCGCCGCCGCAATCAGAATGTGCGCAAGGAAGCCTTCGATGAGGGCGCGCGTGCATTTGCAACCACCCTGCTCCCTGTGATTGATAACATGGAACGTGCCATTACCGCCGCTCAGCAGAGCACGGACGAGTCCTTGCGCTCCGGCGTGGAAATGGTCTGCCGCCAGATGGTGGAAGCCTTTGAAAAGAGAGGCATCACCGCCATTGACCGCAAGGGTGAAAAGTTTGACCCCAATCTGGAAAACGCTGTGATGCAGGGCACCGAAGAAGACGGCGAACCCGGCACCGTTTGCGAAGTGTTCCAGAAGGGCTATCAGATGGAGGGCATGGTTCTCCGTCACGCAATGGTCAAAGTCGTTCCCGAATGACGGTTTTGCCGCCATTCCTCAACCATACATACCCCAACCTATGCGCATCAGGCGCAAACAAGTTTTTGAGGAGGATATATCACTATGTCTAAGATCATCGGTATTGACCTTGGTACCACCAACTCCTGCGTCGCCGTTATGGAAGGCGGCGAGGCCACCGTTATCCCCAACGCTGAAGGCAGCCGCACCACTCCCTCCGTCGTGGCTTTCACCCGTGACGGCGAGCGCCTGGTAGGCCAGATCGCCAAGCGTCAGGCCATCACCAATCCCGACCGCACCATCATCTCCATCAAGCGCGAGATGGGCACCAACTTCAAGGTTTCCATCGACGGCAAGGATTACACGCCCCAGGAAATCAGCGCCATGACCCTGCAGAAGCTCAAGGCTGACGCCGAGGCTTATCTGGGCGAGAGCGTCACCAAGGCGGTTATCACCGTGCCTGCTTACTTCAGCGACAG
>JAGBBE010000193.1 GCA_017938645.1 Clostridia bacterium | reverse complement strand
GACCATCCAGTATAGGCAGGATTATATGATAATCTTTTTGAAGTGATTTTGCTACGTCTTCATAATTCCACCACGATAATCCGCCTCCATGCAAAAGAAGGATTGTGTTGTTGTTTTCTTTACCGTATTCAACATAATGCACGCTCTTTCACCTCCATTACAAATTCAAGTTTCCCGAATAAATCGTATCAAATTGCTGCGTAAACATCAACCAATATAAAAAAAGCACGATGGTTTTGTATCAAAACCATCGTGCTAATATGGTCTGGGTGAGAGGATTCGAACCTCCGGCCTCTTGAACCCCATTCAAGCACGCTACCAAACTGCGCCACACCCAGATATTCAGTTCGTGCTGAAGTTTATCTTCAAGGCACGAATGATATTATACCCATGGTACAGTTCAATGTCAAGCACTTTTTCTCATTTTTTCAGATTTCCTGAAAAGTTTTGTTTTACCCTTGCTTCTTCCAGCGTTTGAGCGCCAGAATACCTGCAGGAATTTCATAGGCGATCATCGCCACCCAGCCAATCATGCAGGCAAAAGCAATGCCTCGAATTCCCATAACAGGCGTGAGCAGATAGGTAAAAATGACGCGCAAAGTGGTCTGCAGGGCTGTGCAGTGCAGCGTCATACGTGCGTTGCCCATGCCGCGGAAGAAGCCCTGTACGCCGTTGGAAAGAGCGGGCAGGATATAGAACATCGCCATAGTGCGCAAATAGCTGCCGCCATAATGCACCAGAGCATCAGCATCACTTCCGCTTGCGAAAATGCGCATGAGCGGTTCACTGAGGACAAAGAGCACGCAGCAGATTGCAACGCCGTAGATGCTTTCAAGAATCATACCTTTCAGAAAACCGTCCCGCACACGATCCTTGCGTCCAGCGCCGCGATTCTGGGCAACAAAGGTGGTCATCGCGACGCCGAGACTGCGCTCAGGCAGAAGAGCAAAATCGTCCACGCGCTCCGCAGCATTGAAAGCGGCAATCGCTTCAACACCCAGCGGATTGACAGCGCCCTGAATCAGCAGTTTCGCCACAGGCTGCACCGCCTGCTGCAAAGCCGTGACTGAACCGAATTTCAGCGTCTGAGAGAGCAATTCGCGATCCATCCGCCATTCATTCTTCTCCAGATGAAGAAGCGGTACCTTGCGATAGATGTACCCAAATGCTAGAATCGCCGATACGGCTTCAGCAATAACCGTGGTAGTTGCGCTGCAGCGGATACCAAATCCGAGAAAACCAATGAATATGATATCCAGCACCGCATTGAGCACGGAAGAAAACATCAGGAATTTCAGCGGCGTGGTGCTGTCGCCAATGCTTTTGAGCGCTGAGGAGAGCGCATTGTAGAAATACGTAAACGGAGTTCCCAGGAAAATGATTCGCAGATAAGCTGCCGCCATAGGCAGCAATTCCTGCGGAACGCGAATCAGTTTCAGAATCCATTCCGAAGCAAAGAAACCAATAGCCGTAACAGCAAGTGTAAAGTACAGACCGAACAGCACCGTCGTCGCCATTTCTCCGCGCAGTTTTTGCTCATCCTTGGCACCGAAGAATTCACTCATCAGCACGCTGGAACCGACACACATGCCTGAAATGCCGAGAATGACAATGCTCATCACCGGATTGGCCGTTCCTGCCGCCGCCAGCGCTTCCTTGCCGATGAAACGTCCGGCAATGACTGAGTCCACGACATTGTACATCAGCTGGAACAAATTGCCCAGCACAAGCGGGATGGCATAGCCAATGAAATGCCGGCTCACACTGCCCTGCGTCATGTTGACTGCGGCCATCTTCTCATCCCTCCCTGTGCTCATTCCCCTACTTGTTCTGTTTTGGCGCTGCACTCTCCTGCCCGAATGCATCAAAAAAACGGAGGTTCCGCGCAGGAACCCCCGTTGATTGGCTTGTTTACGGCTGCTTGCCGATGTAAGCAAGGATACCGCCGTCCACATACAGGATGTGGCCGTTGACGAAGTTGGAGGCGTCAGAGGCCAGGAACACAGCCGGGCCCATCAGATCCTCAGGATCACCCCAGCGACCGGCCGGAGTCTTCGACACGATGAAGCTGTCAAAGGGATGACGGCTTCCGTCCGCCTGACGCTCGCGCAGAGGCGCGGTCTGAGGCGTGGCGATATAACCGGGGCCGATGCCGTTGCACTGGATGTTGTGCTCGCCGAATTCGGAGCAGATGTTGCGGGTCAGCATCTTCAGGCCGCCCTTGGCAGCTGCGTAGGCGCTCACGGTTTCACGGCCGAGTTCACTCATCATCGAGCAGATGTTGATGATCTTGCCGTGGCCCTTCTTGATCATAGAAGGAATGCAGGCCTTGGACACGATGAAAGGCGCGTTGAGATCGACGTCAATGACCTTTCGGAAATCTTCCACACTCATCTCACACATGGGAATGCGCTTGATAATGCCGGCGTTGTTGACCAGAATGTCGATCACACCGACTTCGTTTTCGATCTTCGCGACCATTTCGGTCACGGCCTTTTCGTCCGTTACGTCGCAGACATAGCCATAAGCGGTGATGTTCTTTTCCGCATAAGCGGCAAGTCCCTTATTCACCAGCTCCTGGTTGATGTCGTTGAAAACGATGGTTGCACCCGCATCCGCCAGACCGGAAGCAATGGCAAAGCCGATGCCGTAGCTGCCGCCGGTAACCAGAGCAATCTTGCCCTCCAGAGAGAACATGTTGTTCATTGGATTCAGTCTCCTTTCCCGAAGAAAGAATCTGCGCTTTTTAGCGCTGTACGCGGCCGCTGCCGCTGCCCTTCATCAGGCTCTCAACCTCAGCAACACTCACGCGGTTGAAGTCGCCATTGATGGTGTGCTTGAGGCAGGAAGCCGCCACGGCGAATTCCAGAGCGGTCTTCTCGTCGTCGTAGTTGTTCAGGCCGTAGATCAGGCCGCCGCCGAAGCTGTCGCCGCCGCCAACGCGGTCAACGATATCGGTGATGCGGTACTTGCGGCTGAGGAAGAAGTCCTTGCCGTTGTACAGGCAGGCAGCCCAGTCATTGTGGTTGGCGGACTTGCTCTCACGCAGGGTGATGGTCACGCGCTTGACGTTGGGATAGGTATCCATAGCCAGCTTGGCAATGGCCTTGTACTGCTCAATGTTCAGCTCGCCGTCTTCCACTTCGCTGGCGCTTTCGGCCTTGAGCAGCAGGGACTTCTGGAAGTCCTCTTCATTGGCGATGATGGTGTCAACGTACTTGACCAGCTCGGTCATGACCTGATCGGCGGTCTTGCCGTACTTCCACAGGTTCTTGCGGTAGTTGAGGTCGCAGCTGACATGCAGGCCCAGTTCCTTGGCGGCCTTCACAGCTTCAAGGCTCAGCTCGGCAGCGCTGGCGCTGATGGCGGGAGTGATGCCGGTGATGTGGAACCAGGTAGCGCCGTCAAAGGCCTTCTTCCAGTCGATGTCGCCGGGCTTGGCTTCGCAGATGGTGGAACCAGCGCGGTCATAGATAACCTTGGAGGGACGCTGCACAGCACCGGTCTCGAGGTAGTAGATGCCCATGCGGCCATCGGCACGCACGATGTTGGAGGTTTCCACGCCAAAGCCGCGCAGTTCACGGATGCAGGCTTCGCCGATGTCGTTCTTGGGCAGAACGGACACAAAAGCGGTTTCCATGCCGTAGTTGGCCAGAGAAACGCTCACATTGGCTTCGCCGCCGCCGAAGGTGGCTTCGAGGCTGGGAGACTGGAAGAAACGCTCATATCCGGGGCTCTTGAGACGCAGCATGATTTCACCAAAAGTAACTACCTTGGCCATGGGAAAAACATCCTTTCTGCATATACAATCGGGTTTCGTTGGGTATACATACCGTCATTTCGCGTATGCCATGTATGGCTTCACACTGTATGGCGGAATGGAAGCGGACACTGTCCGCTTACTTCTGCAGCAGATGAACAGCGAAGCCGCCGATTTCATCCTTGAGGTAGATCGCGCGCAGCTTGCCATCGCGGATGATGGCGCTCTCGTCGTCAAAGACGAAGCCGCGGCGTTCCATGTGCCAGCGGGCACGCTTGATGGAGTTGCAGGCAACGGCGATGTGGCCGTGGGTGCCGCGGAAAGGAATCTTCATCACTTCGAAGACCTCGCCCACGAAGGTGGCGTTGGCATGCTCGTCCAGTTCCCAGCCCAGCAGCTTGGCAAACAGACCGGCATCCTTCTGAGCCTGCTCGGGCGAGCCGCTGTTGACGCCCACATGCTTGACTTCCAGACCCAGCATCTTGTTGACGGCGCTGCGGGTCAGATCCTCGATCTTCTTCCAGTCCTTGTTGGCAACGGCGTCGGCGGGCACCATCCAGCTGCCGCCGCAGGCGATGACCTTGTTGAAGGCCAGGTAATCGTTGAGGTTGTTCTCGCCGATGCCGCCGGTGGGCAGGAAAGTAACGGCGCCGTAGGGAGCAGCCATGGCCTTGATGAGCTTGAGGCCGCCCAGAGGCTCAGCGGGGAAGAACTTCACAGTCTTCAGACCCAGGGACAGAGCTACTTCGATATCGCTGGGATTGGCACAGCCGGGAACGATGGGAACATTTTTTTCCTGGCAATACTTCACGATTTCGGGATTGAGGCCGGGAGAGACGATATAGGTAGCGCCGGCGTTCACAGCGCGGTCCACCTGATCCTTGGTAAGCACAGTGCCAGCGCCCAGAATAACCTCGGGCAGCTCTTCGTGCACGCGGCGGATGGCTTCCTCAGCGGCGTCGGAGCGGAAGGTGATTTCAGCTACGGGCAGACCGCCGTCGGACAGCGCTTTGCAAAGCGGCACAGCATCAGCAGCGTCTTCGACCTTGATAACGGGCACAATACCGGCAAGGGAGAGTTTTTCAAGCATTTCCATGGTAAACGTCCTCCTTCATCTATCGGAAAATAGGGGAACAAACGAATTCAAATCTAGCATACAGCCCGCGTTTGTCAATGTCAACCCAAAAGCGGACAAGGCATGCTTTTTCACTCAAAAACCGTCGGTTTAATCCAAAAAAAGTACGAATGATTACAGCGTTACGCCGGTCTTGAAAATGGCCATATCATGGAAGCCGTTACGCTCGCTGCAGACCTGTTCGCCGGATGCAACGCTGAGAACGTAGTCCATCAGCTTCTGAGAAAGTTCCGGAAGCTCCATGCCGCTTAAAAGCTGACCTGCGTTAAAGTCGATCCAGTTGCTCTTACGCTTGGCGAGGTCATTATTGCTGGAAATCTTGACCGTAGGCACAGGCGAAGCAAAGGGCGTTCCGCGGCCGGTGGAGAAGAGCACAATCTGTGCACCGGACGCCGCCAGTGCCGTTGCGGCCACCAGATCATTGCCCGGGGCGGAGAGCAGATTGAGACCCTGCTTTTCGGCCTTCTGACCGTAGCAGAGCACGTCCTTCACAGGCGCAAATCCGCTCTTCTGCGTGCAGCCGAGCGCCTTGTCCTCCAGCGTGCTGATGCCGCCGGCCTTGTTTCCGGGAGAAGGATTTTCGTAGATGGTCTGATGATGTTCTTCAAAGTAGCGCTTGAAGTCATTGATCAGCGCCACGGTCTTCTGGAACAGCTCGGCAGTCTGGCAGCGGTCCATCAGAATGGTTTCGGCACCGAACATCTCAGGCACTTCGGTCAGGATGGTGCTGCCGCCCTGCGCAATCAGCAGATCGGAAAAACCGCCAATGGCCGGATTGGCCGTGATGCCGCTGAAGCCGTCAGAACCGCCGCACTTAAGGCCGATCACGAGCTTGCTGGCCGGACAGGGAACACGCACTTCATCGCGCATATTGGCCGCCAGTTCCTCAAGCAGCTTCATGCCCTCTTCCATCTCGTCCTCAACCTGCTGGCACACCAGGAAGCGTACGCGGCTTTCGTCATATTCGCCCATGTAGGAACGGATGTAGTCCACGCCGCTGTTTTCGCAGCCAAGGCCCAGCACCAGCACGCCTCCGGCATTGGGATGCGTGGCGAGATCTGCCAGAATGTGACGGGTGTTTTCCTGATCCTCGGTCATCTGGGAACAGCCGTAGGGATGCGGAAAGGCGTACACATTTTCAACGCCTCCGCCCACAAGGCTCTGTGCCTGACGTTCCAGCACACGCGCCACATCGTTGACGCAGCCGACCGTGGGCAGAATCCACAGCTCGTTGCGGACGCCCACCTTGCCATTCTTGCGGGGATAACCCATGAACGTGGCAGGCTCCCTGCTTTCAAGCTCCTTAACATCAGGATGGTGCTCGTAGGAAAGCTCGCTGGAAAGCAGCGTTTTGAGATTATGCACATGCACATGCTCGCCCGGCGCGATTTCGCACTTGGCCTGACCAATGGGATAGCCGTATTTGATCACAGGCTCCCCCGCTTCGATCTTTTTCAGAGCGAACTTGTGTCCGGCGGGAACGTTGGTGGAAAGCACGATCTGCTGTCCTTCAACGTCCAGCGCCGTTCCCTTTTCAAGCGCCTTCAGGGCAACGGCAACGCTGTCGCCCGCGCTGATTTTCAATACTTCACGCATGATTTCAGCCTCCGAAGCGCTCGGTCATCACGTCACGCATGCCGCGGGTAAGAATCTCTTCCAGCGTCTTGCCCACGTAATCCAGCAGGCCGGGAACAGCCGTGAGATCCTGACCGAAGAAACCTTCGCTGGACAGAAACAGCTGGGCCATTTCCATCGCAGGCTTGCCGCTGTTCTCAGCAAAGAACGCAAGCACAGGCGCATCATCCTGCAGCGTGTAGGGCTGGCCCTCGCGCACGCACTCGAGCTTGCCGTCCTTGATCTGACCGCCGTGATACAGCGCCATCAGAGAAGCCAGAGAGAAGGAAAGACGCTCGGGCAGCTTGCCTTCCTTTTCCACATAACCCAGCAGGCTGGGCATGCAGCGGGCGCGCCACTTGGAGACGGAGTTGAGGCAGATAGCCAGCAGCGCATGCTTGATGAAGGGATTCTGGAAGCGGCCGGTAACAGCCTCGGCAAAGGCCATCAGATCGTCCTTGGGCAGCGCCAGCGTCGGAATGACCTCGTCATACAGGGTCTTCTGCATGAAGTTGAGAATCATGGGATCGTTCATGGCGTCCAGCACGTAGTCATAGCCGCACTGGAAAGCAGCAGGCACAAAAGAGGTGTGAGCGCCATTCAGGATGCGCACCTTGCGCTGCTTGTAGGGCTTCTGGTTATCAGTATAGATCACAGGAAGGCCGCAGGCAGGCAGAGGCAGTTCTTTAGAGATGTCCTTTTCACTCTCGATAACCCACAGCGCGAAGGGTTCGCCAGTCACAAGCAGACGGTCTTCGTAGCCGAGCTTTTCCCAGATGGCGGTATCCTCGCCGCGCGGATAGCCGGTTACAATACGATCCACCAGCGTGGAGGTGAACACACAGGCTTCATCCAGCCACTTTTCAAACTTTTCGCCGAGGTTCCAGATCTTCGCCAGCGCCTTGACGCAGCGCTTGAGGGCGATGCCGTTATCGTCGATCAGTTCCACAGGCAGCATGACCAGACCCTTGTCATTGGCATAGTCAAAAGCCTCAGCGCGTTCGAAGAGGAACTTGCAGAGCTTTCCGGGATAGGTGTTTGGCGGGCAGAGTTCAAAACGGTCGCTTTCGTCCAGCACGATGCCGGCCTCTGTGGTGTTGCTCACCACAAAGCGCAGGGTATCCAGCTTCGCCAGAGAAGCATACTTCTCATATTCGCCATAGCAGTCAACAGCGTCCGATACGCTGGTGATGCCGCGGCTCGTTTCCACAGGCTTTCCATCCACCAGACCACGGAGCATTACGGTATAGCGGCAGTCCTGCTCGTGAAACATATCCAGACTTCCGAAGGAAATCGGCTTCACAAGCACAACACTTCCGTTGAAGTCTGTTTTCTCATTGGCGATATCAATCATATAATCCACAAAGGCGCGCAGAAAATTACCCTCGCCAAACTGTACCACGCGCACCGGGCGCTGCGGGGCATTCATCAGCGTTGCGTTCAGGCGATCCATTTCAAGCCCTCCATTCATCTTTTGCAGGCAATGTAACCATTTACATTCCTTTGGTACTATCTTACTCCATTTTGGATATCACGTCAATTCCAAAGAAGAACAATCCGGCAAATTTGTCTCATCCTGCTGATTCAAGGTTGAAAAGCCGGAAATGTAGCGGTATAATAGAAAACAGGGATCACAACACGAAAGTGTTTACATCCATCCGAGGTGACGAAATGAACATATATGATATTTCCGAGCGTTCGGGCGTTTCCATCGCCACGGTCTCCCGCGTTCTCAACAACAGCTCCCACGTCAGCCAGAAAACCCGGGAAAAAGTGCTGCGCGTGATGGAGGAATGCGGTTATGTACCCAATGCCTTTGCTCGCGGTCTGGGGCTGAATACCATGCGTACCGTTGGCCTGCTGTGTCCGGATGCATCCGATCCCTATCTGGCGCAGGCGCTGGCTAATCTGGAACGTGCGTTCCGTGCCCATGGCTACAATTGTCTGCTCAGCTGTACCGGACGTGAGCATGATTCCAGAGTCGAATGTCTGGAAGCCATGAAAAACCGTCATGTAGACGGCATTGTGCTGATGGGATCAACCTTTGTTGAAGACCAGGAAAAAGACAACGAATACATCCGTTCAGCCGCAAAATCCGTTCCGGTTGTGCTGCTCAACGGATCGTTCCATTGCGAAAACGTGTACTGCGTTCTGTGTGATGACTATCTGGCAACCATGGAAGCTGCCCAGAAGCTTCTGGAAGCCGGACGAAATCGAATTCTTTATCTGTATCACAGCCGCAATTACTCCGGCCGCAAGAAGCTGGAAGGTTATCTGGCAGCACTCCAAAGCCGCGGAATTGCAGCTGACGAGCGTCTGATCCGCTTCTTCGAAAAAAAATCGAGTGTGCTTCAGGTGCGTGACGATCTTTTGACCCTGGAGAAGGATGGGCTTTGCTTTGATGCAGTGCTCACCTCCGAGGATGTTCTGGCCGTAGGCGCCGTCAAGTACGCACGCGCAACTGGAAAGAGAATTCCCGATGATCTTGGCGTGATTGGCTACAACAACTCCAGCCTCTGCCTGTGCTGCGAGCCGGAATTGACCAGTGTAGACAATAAACTGCAAGCCATCTGCGACCAGTGCGTGGCATCGCTGCTGGGCGTGCTGGAAGGGCGCGATATACCCCAGAAAACCATCTTTACCGGCGAACTGATCCGCCGTGGAAGCGCATTCTGAACCTGTAATCAATGAATTATTTATAAGGAGAGAAAACCGATGCAAGCATTCATGGACAAAGATTTCCTGCTCAACACCGAAACCGCCCGCACTCTTTACCATGAGGTTTCCGCCAAGTGCCCCATCATCGACTACCACTGCCATCTCAATCCCCGTGAAATCTACGAGGACCGCCGCTACGAGAACATCACCCAGGTATGGCTGGGCGGCGATCATTACAAGTGGCGTCTGATGCGCTGTGCCGGCGTTCCTGAGAAGTATATCACCGGCACCGAAACCACTGACTACGAAAAGTTCTGCAAGTGGGCTGAAGTGATCGGCAAGGGCATCGGCAATCCCCTGTATCACTGGAGCCATCTGGAGCTGCGCGCTTATTTCGGCTATCAGGGTGCCCTGAGCGCCAAGACCGCCGACGAGGTGTGGAATCTGTGCAACGAGAAGCTGCAAAGCGCCGGCTACAGCGCCCGCGGCCTGATCGCCATGAGCAACGTTGAAACCGTGTGCACCACCGACGATCCCATCGACAACCTCGAGTGGCACCAGAAGATTCTGGCTGATGACACCATGAAGACCAATGTTCTTCCCGCATGGCGTCCCGACAAGGCCATGAACATCGAAAAGCCCGAGTATCTCGATTATCTCGCCAAGCTCTCCGCTGCCGCCGGCATCGAAATCAAGAGCTTCGCCGACCTAAAGAAGGCGCTTTCCATCCGCATGGACTACTTTGCCCAGAACCGCTGCTGTCTGAGCGACCATGGTCTCAATTACGTGTCCTACGTTCCCGCCAGCGACGAAGAAGTCGAAGCCATCTTTGCCCGCCGTCAGGCCGGTGAAGAAATGACCGCCGAGGATCAGGCCAAGTTCAAGACCGCCTGCATGCTCTACGTGGGCAAAGAGTACAAGGAGCGCAACTGGACCATGCAGCTGCATTACGGCTGCCGCCGTGACAACAACCTGACCATGTACGCCAAGATGGGCCCGGACACCGGCTTTGACTGCATCGACAACTATGCGCCTGCTGCTCAGACCGCCGCTTTCCTCGGTGCTCTGGAAGCTGACAACGCCCTGCCCCAGACCATCCTCTACAGCCTCAACCCCAATGACAATCAGGCCATCGATACCATCTGCGGCTGCTTCCAGTCCGACGAGGCCGTATCCAAGCTCCAGCACGGCTCTGCCTGGTGGTTCAACGACCACTTCCAGGGCATGACCGATCAGCTCATCAGCCTGGCCAACCTCGGCTATCTGGCCGGTTTCGTGGGCATGCTCACCGACAGCCGCAGCTTCCTGAGCTATCCCCGTCACGAGTACTTCCGCCGCATCCTGTGCCGCCTGCTGGGCGAGTGGGTCGAAGACGGCCGCTTCCCCTGCGACATGGATATCCTTTCTGAAATCGTCCGCGGCGTAAGCTACGAGAACGCCAAGAAGTACTTCCACTTCGCTGAGAAGTAAGAAAACCTGTATTTTGCTTGTTCCTGCCCGCCTGCCGATTGACAGGCGGGCTTTTTTTCTTCTATAATAAAAACCTGTTTTTGTTATTTTCTCTGTGAAGGAGTTTTGACGTATGATTATTGGAACCACCAAAGAACTGAAAAACCACGAATACCGCGTCGGCCTTACGCCTGATAACAGCGCTGCATTCACCGCCAAGGGGCATCAGGTTTTTGTTGAGACACGCGCAGGCGAAGGAGCAGGCTTTTCTGACGATGAATACCGTGCGGCAGGCGCAGTTGTGCTTGATACGGCTGCCGAAGTCTATGCCAAGTGTGAAATGATCATCAAGGTCAAGGAGCCCGAACCCAGCGAGTATAATCTGCTTCGCGAGGGACAGCTGCTGTTCACCTACCTCCACCTTGCACCCAATCCGCAGTTGGCTGAGGCGCTCATCAGCCGCGGCGTGAAGGCCGTGGCCTATGAAACCATCACCGACAAGGAAGGCAACCTGCCCTGCCTGCGTCCCATGAGCCAGGTGGCAGGCCGTCTGAGCATTCAGGAAGGCGCCAAGTATCTGGAACGCAGCTTCGGCGGCCGCGGGCTGCTGCTGGGCGGCGTACCGGGCGTGGAGCGCGGCAAGATCGCCATCATCGGCGGCGGCATCGCGGGCACCTACGCAGCCAAGGCCGCTGTTGGCATGGATGCACAGGTCACGCTGCTGGATATCAACCTCAACCGTCTTTCCTATCTGGAGGACGTCTTCGGCGCATCCGTCACCACTCTGTACTCTACTGAGGCCAACATCCGCAAGTGTCTGGCTGAAGCGGATCTGGTCATCGGTTCTGTGCTGATTCCCGGCAGCTCCACGCCCAAGCTGGTTCGCCGCGAGCACCTGAAGCTGATGAAGAAGGGCGCCGTGATTGTTGACATCGCCATCGACCAGGGCGGCTGCTGCGAATCCTCCCACACCACGACCCACGACAATCCTGTGTACATTGAGGATGGCGTGGTCCATTACTGCGTAGGCAACATGCCCGGCGCTGTTCCCTACACCTCTACCATTGCCCTGTCTAACTCCACCTTCCGCTATGCCATGCAGATGGCGGACTTCGGGCTGGAAGAAGCTGCCCGCCGCGATCCCGGTCTGGCCAACGGCATCAATATCTACGATCACAAATGCACCAATTACAACGTTGCCAAGAGCCTCGGTCTGGATTACACGCCTGTGTCCGAGTTCATCGACTGATTGTACACATAAAAGCAGCGAGTCCTTGCGGATTCGCTGCTTTTTCATTATGCCTGCTGTTTCCTGCGGATGGCTTTCAGACGTTTCATCATGTCGTTTCCGCCACGTCCAAACCAGTCGTGCAGACGCAGATATTCGGCGTACAGTTCGTCGTAGACAAAGCTGTCCGCAGCATTGGGCTCGTAGGATTGTCCGTCCGTTCCGCCCATTCTGAGCGCAGCCTCGCGGATGCTGTCGTATCCGCCGTTTTCGCTTCCTGCTGCAACAGCACCCATAATCGCACTGCCCAGCGCCGTCGTCTGCGCGGATTTCACAATGTTGAGCCTGCGTTTGAGCACATCAGCATAAATCTGCATCAGCATCGGGTTTTTGCGCGCAATGCCGCCGCAGACGTTAATCTCGTCGATTTTCACGCCGTGATTTTCAAAGTTCTCCACGATGACACGCGTACCGTAGGCCGTGGCCTCAATCAAAGCGCGGTAGATTTCCTCAGGCCGGGTCTGAAGCGTCAGACCAACGATCATGCCGCTGAGTTCAGAGTCCATCAGCACAGAACGGTTGCCATTCCACCAGTCCAGCGCAAGCAGGCCGTTTTCACCAGTACGAAGGCATGAGGCTTTTTCCGTCAGAAGCTGATGCAGTCCCAAACCGCGTTCGCTGGCCTCCTTCGCATAGGAAGCGGGAACATAGTTTTCCACAAACCACTGGAAATGATCGCCGCAGCAGCTCTGACCGGCTTCATAAGCGTACCAGCCCGGAATCATGCCGTCCTCCGCCATGCACAGAAGCCCGGGAACATCGTGTTCCTCTCCATCCAGCACCAGATGTGCTCCGGAGGTGCCGAGAATGAGCAGCATGGTACCGCCTTCCACCACACCTGCGGCAGGCAGCGCCATATGCGCATCGATGCATGTAACGGATACCGCAGTACCCTCCAACAGACCCGTCAATTCCGCGCCAAATGCATTCAGCAATCCTGCCCGGCTGCCCAGCGGCTTGAGCTCGCCTTTGAGTTTCTCGGCCACGTTTTCAAGTTTCGGATCGAGCTGGCGCAAAAACGCTTTCGAAGGATAACTGTCGTGCGGATTCCAGAAGAGCTTATATGCCGCTGGATTGGCAGAACGCACTGTACTGCCGGTGAGTTTGCGCGTGATCCAGTCCCCCGCCTCGATAAATGAATCAGCCGCATCGTACACTTCAGGAGCTTCTACGGCAATCTGCCAAAGGCGTGGAAGCATCAGCTCCGACGAAATCCGTCCGCCGCACTGATCCACAAAGCGCATGCCGTGTTCACGCGCAATCATGGTCATGCGGTTGGCGTACTCCTGCGCGGCATGATGCTTCCAAAGCATTACCCAGGCGTACGGATTGGAAGCATATTCAGCTTTCAGGCACAGCGGTTCGCCGTCCTGATCCACCGGAAAGGTCGTACTTGCGGTAAAATCCACACCAAGGCCGATGATCTCCTCCGGCGAAATACCGGATTCCTTCACTGCTTCATGTACTACCGTTCGCAGACATTCCAGATAATCCTGCGGATGCTGGAGCGCCCAGTCCGACGGAAGCAGCGTTCCATCCGGCAGTGCATCCGTCATTACTGCGTGCGGATAGTTCCTGACGGCGGAAGCCAGCTCACGGCCTGTTTCCACCTCGACCACCAGCGCGCGCGCCGCGAGCGATCCAAAGTCAACGCCGATTGTATACATTTCAGTCTCCTTCGTACACGCGAACCTCATAGATACGTGCATTCACGCAGCCGTGGGTTGCTGATACGGTTACGGTGATACTGTCGCACTCCACTCCCTGCAGCGCGTGAATCCGCAGCCGCTGCCCGTTGTTCTGAACAGCTTGCTCCCATACCGTCTCACCGTTCTTCTTTGCGCAGATGGTGTAATCCCTGACAAGCTCCTCCGGCAGCCCTTTCACCTGACGCTCCCGCACGATTTTACCGATGGACGGCATGATTTCGCGGCTGAGGTTGGAGTCAAAGGTCAGCCGGATTTCACCGACCCGAATGGTTTCTGCCCAGCTGAGCATGAGGGTTGCATCGCCCTCGGCCAGCGGTTTGGAAACCCAGCAGTTGCTCTTCTCATCCACAGTACGCGAGACACCGCTGATTACATTGACCGCCTCACCGCCCGCTTCCTCGCTATTGGAAGATATATGCGCTCTGCGGGCAAAATCCGCGGAATCCTCGCTTGTAAAGCCGGGCAGATAGCAGTCATCTTTCAGGAGTGTCTGCTGAAGCTCGCGGATGTGATTCCTTCCCACCTCGCGCACCGTGCATTCTTTCTCAATCGCCAGCGCAGCAGCCGTGCCCACAGCCTGTCCGCCGACGGCACAGGTGCCCATGACGCGCAGGGAACTGAATGCCATTTTGCTGGCGCTGATATCGCGTCCTGCCATCATCAGGTTGGAAAGGTTCCGGCTCACATAGCAGCCAAAGGGAATGGTATAGCAGCCTTCAAAATTATAGACCTCAGAAGGATACAGATGCAGGTCCTTCAGTCCGCCCGGCACATGATTGTCCATGGGCCATCCCCCGTATGCAACTGCGTCGTCAAAGATGCGATTGGAGCGGATGTCGTTTTCCGTCAGTATGTAATCACCTTCCAGACGACGGCTCTCACGGTATCCCGGGACCGTTCCGACCCACTCCAGATCCAGATTCTGCGTACCATGATCGCCGACATTTTTCAAATGATCCCATACGCCAAACACGCATTTGTACAAGTCGTCGCGGATATCCTCTGCTTGCGCAATGATATCCTCATAATCGCCGCCCAGTTCAATCCACCAGTAACCGGAATCGACATTGGAAAAGCCGGGCAGCTGGTTTTTGTTTTCGCAGGATTCAACGATTTCTCCACCGTCTGCGTGGGCGTGAATACCGTTTTCATGCGGACGAAATTGCAAATCTTCCTCGCTGTAACGATTTGCCCATTCAGGCTTCTCAAAGCGCACAGGTTCGCCGCGGTCTCTGGCGATAAACATGAGCGAATTGCCCATGGTGTAGTGATTGGCCTCTTCCGGAGCGGTCGGTTCATTAAACTCATGGCGGCTTTCACTGCCAACGCGGAATGCGCCGCCTGCCATCACGCCAAGCGTTCCGTGGCCGGTTGCATCAATAAAAACCTTACCATACAGCGTCAGTTCCGTTTCCGTTGTACTCTGGTGGCAGACCACCGCGCGGATGGCATCGCTATCGATGATCACATCATCCATATTGGTGTTCAGATACGAGGTCAGATTTTTCTGAAAGCGCACCTTTTCCCACAGAACGGTATCAAATACCGGAAAGGAAGCATAGGGATTTCTCCGCTTGTTTTCCAGCAGAATTTCCTCCAGAATGCCCGTTTCGCGCAGGTCCGGCTTCGCCTGATGACAGTTGGCGCCCAGAATATGCATGCGGATTTCCGAACTGGCATTGCCGCCGAACATGGGGCGGTTCTGTACAATTGCTGTTTTTGCGCCATGACGAGCAGATGCAATCGCCGCGCATACGCCAGACAGTCCTCCGCCGACAACCACAACGTCAAAATACTCTGTTTTCTGATGGATTGACATTAAGAAAGCCTCCTCAATACTCCAATCATGTTATGAAAAATTGTAAACTTGCCGTTTGAGATTTGTCAATCCTTTTTTCACAAATACAACAAAACCGCCATCCGAAGATGACGGTTCTGTTAGCCGTAGCGGCAACTTGGCTGGGGTAGCAGGATTCGAACCTGCGAGTGCGGGAGTCAAAGTCCCGTGCCTTGCCGCTTGGCGATACCCCAATATGGGGAAAAAGATGGGGTGAACGGTGGGGTTCGAACCCACGACATCCAGAGCCACAATCTGGCGCTCTACCACTGAACTACGTCCACCATATCGTTGGCGCGCCTGGAGGGGCTCGAACCCGCGACCCTCGGCTTAGAAGGCCGATGCTCTATCCAACTGAGCTACAGGCGCATACCGCGAGTCATTTGGAACTCCCTCAAGGAACCCGCTGACGGTATAAGATATTACCACAGTTCCATCGATCTGTCAACACCTTGCAGAAAACATTTTTGTTTTTTTCCACAAAGGCATCTGGACCCCAGCTTGAAATGCACGCAAAAATCAGGTATAATATAGATTCGAAAGGATGATCAAAAGATGTTTCAGGGTTTTCCTGAGGAGACGATCCGTTTTTTTCTGGATCTTCGCTTCCACAATGAGGTGCCTTGGTTCCACGCCCATCGCGAGGAATACGAGGCCTATGTCCGTACGCCGTTTCGCGAGTTCATCGAAGCCATGGCTCCCACCATGGAGATGATCTCTGACGATTTCGAGCTGCGCCCCAACAAGTGTCTGGCACGCATCAACCGCGATATTCGTTTTACGCGCGACAAATCCCCCTATCGCGATCATATGTGGCTTTTGTTCCGCCGTTCGCTGGAGGCGCGCGAAAACTCCGTGATGTACTGGTTCGAGCTTTCCCCGGAGGTTGTGGAATGGGGACTGGGCTTCTGGGGACCGAATCGTCCTGCGATGGATGTGCTGCGCAAACGCATGGCGGAAAAGCCGAACGAAGTCAGGCGCGTTCTGCGCCAGTGCGGCATTCCGGATGAAACGCTGCACATCTATGGCGACCGCTACCGCAACCTCAAGCCGCCTGCGGGCATGCCTGCGGATCTGGCCATGCTCTATCCCTGCAAGGAACTGTACGTCAAGCGTATCAACGTTCCGCTCAGGGAGTGCTACGGACCCGGACTGATTGACCTTGTTTCTGAAGACTTCCTGCGCTTAAAGCCGCTCTATCATCTGTTCCGCAAGGCAGCGGACGAGGGCAAAGCGCAGCTGGACGCATAATATTTGGAGGGTGTAAGCATGGATTATCGCAAACTCAAAAGCGGATCGGACGTACGAGGCGTGGCTGTGGGCGAAGACGCCGTTCTCACGCCGGACGTAGCCAGAGCGCTGGGCAATGCCTTTGCCCGCTACGTTGCGCAAAAGACTGCCAAGCCTGCAAATGAAGTGAGCATCGCGTTGGGCCGCGACAGCCGTGTTTCCGGTCCTGCGCTGGTTGCAGCGACTGCCGAAGGTATTGCATCCGCCGGTGCAAAGGCCATTGATTACGGCATGTGTACCACGCCCGCCATGTATATGGCCATCCTCACCGAGGGCTTCCAGCCCGATGGCTCCATTATGGTTACGGCCAGCCATCATCCCTGGATGCTCAACGGCCTCAAGTTCTTCACTGCGGAAGGCGGTCTGGGCTTCCATGAGCTGGATGAAGTACTTGCCATCGCCGAAAAGCTGCAGTCCGGGGACTTTGACGGCAAGGGTGAAATCGTGCCGAGTAATTTCCTGCCCACCTACGCCAACCATCTCAAGCAAATCATTATCAACGGCGTTGATCCTGAAGTGCAGAAACCTCTGCTGGGTCTGCATGTTGTGGTGGATGCCGGCAACGGCGCAGGCGGCTTCTATGCAACCATGCTCGAAGAACTGGGCGCATGGGTTGAAGGCAGCCAGTTCCTCGAGCCGGACGGCACCTTCCCCAACCATATTCCCAATCCTGAAAACAAGGAAGCCATGGCTTCCCTTTCCGCTGCCGTCAAGAAGTACGACGCCGATCTGGGCGTGATCTTCGACACCGACTGCGATCGCGCTGCCATCGTGGATCACACCGGCAAGGAAATCAACCGCAATCGCCTGATCGCCATGATCAGCGCGATTCTGCTGGAGGAAATGCCCGGCGCGACCATCGTGACCGACTCCGTGACCTCCGCCGGTCTTGCAGACTTCATCAAGGAATGGGGCGGCGAGCACTACCGCTACAAGAGAGGTTACCGCAACGTCATCGACGAAGCCGTTCGCCTCAATCAGGCTGGAATCAACTGCCCGCTTGCCATCGAAACCAGCGGTCATGCCGCGCTGCGTGACAATCATTTCCTTGACGACGGCATGTATCTGGTCACTGTGATGCTCATCAAGGCTATGCAGCTCAAGCAGCAGGGCGAAACCCTCGGCAAATTGCTCGAAGGCCTGCGCGAGCCTGTGGAAAGCACAGAAATCCGTCTGAAGGTGCTTGCTGATGACTTTGCGCTGTGCGCCAAGCAGGCCATCGAGCATGTGCTCGACTATGCCAGCGAGCGCGAGGACTGGCACGTTGCCCCCGACAACCGCGAAGGCGTCCGCATTTCCTTTGATGCTGACGGCGAGCTCAACAGCGCATGGTTCCTGCTTCGTCTGAGCGTGCACGATCCGGTGATGCCTCTCAACGCTGAGAGCGACGTTCCCGGCGGTGTGAAGACCGTGCTCCAAAAGCTCTATGAAGCGCTTGAAGGGCGCGAAGGCATTGACCTCGCACCCCTCAAAGCTGCTATCTGATTATTGGTTCATTCCCTCGTACATGGCCTGCAGGAGTTCGCCCTCATAGTCAGAGCCGTACTCCCAGCACATCATGCCCATCAGACCGTTTTCGGTCACATAAGCGCCTTTGTGGCGGATGGAAACCGGATCATCATAGGTGATGAATTTCGTACCGTCCAGCGCATAAGGCGCTTTTGCTTTTTCATCAAAGCCGCACTTCATGCCCTTGAGCTGATCATGCAGGTGACGGTAGTCGGTATAGCTGCCCACGATGAACTCCGCATCGGTAAAGCAGGGATTATCCGACGCTTCCTTGAGCGTAAAGGCCTTGCCGAAGAAAGCTGCGCCGATCATGATCTTTTCCTTAGGAACGCCCGCATCCACAAACAGACGCACAGCGTAGTCCGCACTGTTGGGATAACGCTCATCTCCAATGCCCAGCGCCGTGTGATGGCTGGCAACGGTATTGGTCTGGATATCGTAGGTCATCAGGTTGATCTGATCCACAATCTGGCCCACCACCGGGCAGTCGATATTGTCCAGCATGCTGGGAGAAGCGCCAAGCGCCGTGGCCAGAAGGCGTTTCTTGCCATCCTTCACAGTCAGTGCATCCAGGCGCTCGCGCAGGGCTTTGAGCAGCAGGGTGAAATTTTCACGGTCGTCCGGGCTGGAGGCGATACCGGCTTCGGACGAGCAGGGATACTCCCAGTCGATATCAACGCCAAGGAAGCCATGCTCTTCAAGCAGCGCAATGGTGGTATCAGCGAATTTCGCGCGGCCTTCAGCGGTGGAAGCGGCTTCGGAAAATCCGCCCGCTCCCCAGCCGCCTACGCTGAGCACAGGCAGAATATGAGGATATTTGCGAATAAAAGCCTTGTATTCCTCGATATGTCCCCAGTGCTTGCCGCTGACCTCTCCATCCACCACAAGACCAAAGGAGAAATTCAGCTGGTTGAGATGCTTCGCGTCGCGGTCCTCAAACACCACATGAGGACGATCGAATACATAAGCCGCTGTTACAGGTTTATAACTCATGCAATATGCTCCTTTCAAAATCGTTTTGAGCAAAGTATACCATATCAGGGAGGTTTTCTCAATGGGTGAATATATCATGGATATGCGCAGGCGCGTCGGACATATCCCGCTGATGCAGTGCGGCGCTTCTGTGATCGTGGAGAATGAGAAGGGCGAAATTCTGCTGCAGAAACGCACCGACAACGGCAAGTGGGGCTACTCAGGCGGATCGGTGGAATTGTACGAGGTGGTCGAGGAAGCCGCCGCGCGCGAGCTTGAGGAGGAAACCGGGCTGGTTGCAGACGAACTCGAACTGCTGGGTGTATTTTCCGGCCCGCAGATGGCATATACCTATCCCAACGGCGATCAGGTGAGCAACGTGGATGTGGTGTTCCTTTGCAGAAAGTATCACGGTACATTGAAATGCCAGGCTGGTGAGGTAGATAATCTGACTTTTTTCGCGCCCGACGCACTTCCCTCCCCCATGTTTGAAGTCAATCTTCCCGCCATACGCAAATGGATGGCCAATCAGAAATAACGGGTAATAAACATAGGCTTTGCGTAAAACACCTTCGCTGCCTTTTCGGGATTGCAGAAACATTTCACTTCCGGCAGCCATGCCCATTCGCTTACCTCGTGCTTGCCGCAGATGAGACGGCTGAATTCGGTAATCGGCATCGATACATCCGCTTCGTTCTCTGTGCGTTCCACAGAAAGCGTGACGCCATTTTGAAACACGACATGGAAGCGTCCGTTGTTCTGTTCAATCTGATGATCGCTCAGTTCGATTACCAGTTCACCTGAGCCCTGCATCTTCGCAAGTTTCAGCACCTGCACTGCATCAATCACGCGCACCATGCCGTGACAGTAGCGATTGCGCTTCAGATTGCCGAAACTCCACTCGGGCACCAGTGCATCCAGCTTCACATCATCGGGCAAATTGACCAGAATATGGCTGTGATCCGCCTGCAGGCGGCACAGCAGCACCAAAAGCGCCTTGAAGCCTTCGATATCCGCATACCAGAAACGCCTGCTGCAATCCAGCGCACGGTCACCTTCGTCCATAATGGGCTTGTAGCTTACGATGCCCTTAGGCGTTCCGTCGGCAGCACGGTAGACATAAGTGTATTCCTTGTCGCGGAAGGGATTGGCCTTGTCCACCCACAGGTATTCAATATCCTCATCCAGCGTCATGCAGTTGTAACGGGACGCAAATGCATCGTACACCTGGCGGATGTCAGCTTTCAGATTCTTTTCCGGCTCCAGAAGATGGAACGTACCGTCCACCTCAAACTTCGAAACCGCCGACAGCCTGATTTTCCACAGATTGCGCTCACACCCCAGTTCATAGCCAAACTTGCGGTAGAACGCAGTAGAAAAAGGATACAGATAGCTCAGCGCATACCCTTGAGCATACATATCCGGGAGCGCATGTTCAAAGCAGCCTCGCACGCCTCCGCGGCGGCGGAATTGCGGCAGAGTGGCAACGCCGCCAATACCCATCATCTTCACGCTGTGACCGTCAAAATTGGCATGATACGGAATAGCCGTAAAGGTGGACATCATCGTGCGGTCATCATCCTCAAATGCCGCCCACTGGGACTGCCAGAAAAGATCCTGACGGCTCTCGGGCTTTTTCATGATCTTTTCCAGCGCATCAGCAGCGGATAAATCCGGCTCGTCCATGGCATATTCAAAGGCCAGCGAGCAGAACTGCTGAATCCGCTTAAACTCCTCAGGACGAATCTTGCGTACAATCATCGGAATTCCTCCATCTTTTCAAAAAGCCCGCCAAACTCGGCGGGCTGTATTTACCATGCTTGTCCTTCAAAGGCATTGGGAAGATGCAGAATACCGTCTCTGGCGATTGTAACTGCATCAAAACGCATCATTCGTTCTGCGTATTCGGGATGTTCACCCAGAAACCACCGTACGGTGTCCATCATCCTGCGCTGTTTGGCAGGCGTGATGGCATACAGTGCCTGCGTGCGATCCATCCGTTCGCGCACCTTGACCTCGACAAACACCAGCGTATCCTTCTCCTGCATGATCAGGTCAATTTCACCGTAAGGCGAACGGTAACGTCTGAACAGTTCCGTCATTCCTGCATCGGTCAGATAAACTGCAGCAGCAGTTTCTCCCATTACGCCTTTGGCATAGGTGCTGAGTCCGTCAGGCATTGGGGAAGCCTTCATAGAGCGGGAAACGCTTCATCATCTCAAGCACATCTGCCTTCACATCATCGCAGGCACTCTCGCCGCCGACCAGCACACGCTTGATAAAGCCGGCAACCAGCTCCATATCACTTTCCACCATGCCGCGGGTGGTTACAGCAGGCGTACCCACGCGCACGCCGCTGGTGACCATCGGGCTCAGCTTTTCGCCGGGGATGGTATTCTTGTTGACGGTAATATTGCTCATGCCAAGCAGCGCTTCCATTTCCTTGCCGGTGCGCTCGGTGTTGGTCAGATCCAACAGGATCAGATGGTTATCCGTACCGTCGGAGACCATTTTGATGTCATTGGCACGGAAGACGTTTTCAAGCGCCTTGGCATTGAGGATAATCTGATGCTGATACGCCTTGAATTCCGGCTGCAGTGCCTCACGGAAGCACACGGCCTTGGCGGCGATCACATGCATGAGCGGCCCGCCTTGCGTGCCTGGAAAAATGGCCTTGTCAATGGCTTTAGCATACTGTTCCTTGCACAGAATCATGCCGCCGCGGGGACCGCGAAGGGTCTTGTGCGTGGTGGTGGTTACAAAGTCCGCGTAAGGCACGGGGTTCATATGCTCGCCCGCAGCAACCAAACCGGCAATGTGCGCCATGTCCACCATCAGCATTGCGCCCACCTCATCGGCGATTTCGCGCAGCTTTGCAAAGTCGATCGCACGAGGATAGGCGGAAGCTCCCGCAACAATCAGCTTGGGATGATGCTCTTTGGCCAGCGTACGCACAACGTCGTAGTCGACGAGGCCGGTGATTTCATCCACGCCGTAAGGAACAAAGTTGAAATACTTACCGCTGATGTTCACAGGGCTGCCATGCGTCAGATGACCGCCATGGCTGAGGTTCATGCCAAGCACAGTATCGCCGGGCTGAAGCATAGCAAAGTACACAGCCGTATTGGCCTGGGCGCCGCTATGAGGCTGCACATTGGCATGCTCGGCTCCAAACAGCTGCTTCGCGCGATCTCGTGCCAAATTTTCCGCCACGTCTACATACTGGCAGCCGCCGTAATAGCGCTTGGCAGGATATCCCTCAGCGTATTTATTGGTCAGCGGAGAGCCCATGGCCTCCATCACCGCAGGAGTAACAAAGTTTTCCGAAGCAATCAGCTCAATATGTTCACGCTGACGCTGCACTTCATCTGCGATGGCCTGATACAGTTCAGGATCATAGTTCATTACATGATTGTAATTCATAAGAAAACCTCCGCTGATTAGAATCAAAAAAACCAAGTGCACTCAGGCTGAGCAACCCCGCAGCACATCCCAAACCACGCTTACTGCTGCTTCCTTCCGGACCTGACAGGGTTCACGCGTTGAAATCGCACAGGACTCAACCGTCATCATACACTCGGCTTTCCTATTCTACATGACTTCTTCAAAAAAGGCAAGTGTTTGGGCTGTTTTTTTGTGCCGCATTGACGCAGAAGAATGAATCTTCTATAATAAGGGCAACAGTTATTCGATTCTTCTCAGAAAGGAACATCATTATGCAAGTCAGATGGGAACACCTTACCCCTCCGGAATTTGAAAAGCTCGCCCGTGAAGAAAAGCTGTGCATTCTGCCCATCGGCTCTCTGGAACGCCATGGAGAACATCTCCCGTTTGGCACCGACGCATTGACAGCGCATCACATTTCCTGCCTTGCTGCGCAGCAGGAGCCATGCGTGGTCTTTCCTCCATACTGGTTCGGGCAGGTGCATGAGGCTGCCTGCTTTACCGGCACAGTCAACTTCCCTGCTCCGCTTCTTTTACAGATGCTGGAAACGCTGATCGACCAGATTGCTGCCAACGGTTTCAAAAAGATCCTGATCGTCAACGGCCACGGCGGCAACAACGGCATGCTCAGCTATTTCCTGATGACGCAGAACGACCGCGAGGTGGATTACACCCTGTACAACACCTTTGCGCTTGACGGCGAGTGGACGAAGGAGATGGCGTATCTGTGGGACGCACCCGGCGGCGGTCACGCAGATGAGAAGGAAACCAGCGTCATCATGGCCATTGCGCCCGATGCGGTTAAACTCGAACAGCAGAGGTTCGAGGAACCCATCCTTCCGCAGCACCGTTTTGATGGCATCAAGGGCGTTCAGACTGGTATGTGGTGGTACGATATGTATCCCGAACATGTTTCTGGTACGCCCACAGCTGCCACCCGCGAAAAGGGCGAAGCTTTCATTCAGGCCGCTGCAAAGGATCTGGCGCGCCGCATCAAGGCTGTGAAGGAAGACACTGTCGGTCACGCGCTGCAGCAGGAATTCTACAGCCGCATGCGCGAGGTTCGCAAAGGAAAGTAAAGATACAAAAACACGCATCTGCTTCATTATGCAGATGCGTGCCTCTTTGATTAACCAAAAATCTTCTTTGCCGTCTGTTCCAGTTCTCTTCTTTCGGCGCTGTCGTCGTAGGAACGGCGTCTTGCATCGATGGCCGGATGTACGTCAACGGAGAACAAGCCGTCTCTATTGCAATAAAAGTACAGTTTTTTCACGAGGTTTGTCTTGAATCGCGCCTCTGCATTTCCTTCCGGATAGAGCTTCACCATCTGGATTCTGTCGGACGAAAGCGCGGCGATGAATGAAATATGGTGCGTCTTGGTCATGTCGTGCTCGATACGCACAAAATACTCATCCTCAACGCCTTCGATGAAAATCATATGCTTCTCATCGGTCTGTTCTGCCTGAACAGGCGAAAGAAGGATACCATGACAGCTGATTGCCGCCTCACCCATGCTGTGAATGACGTTTCCGCATACCGGACAAACGTAAAACTTGGAGCGCAGCATATTGCCGGATACATTGATGTTGCTGATCGCTCTGCCAGAAAGCAGCTCAGAAAGCGAAATACCGAAAACACCCGCGATTGACTCAAGCAGAGAAACATCCGGATACCCCTTGCCATTCTCCCATTTTGATACCGCTTTGTCCGACACGTAAAGCCTCTCTGCCAGTTCTGCCTGTGTCATATGATTCTTTTCACGTAGTTCGCGGATCATCGTTCCTGTTACATACTGATTCATTCTTCTTCCCTCCTTCCATGACATCATAAACCGGAAACGCTGTTTTGACTACCTACGAAAAGTAGAGAAGCCGGAGAAAGCGTGTAACTTTCTCCGGCTGAAGGTTCAAAAAATCAATGATACTCGGGCAGCCAGCCTTCGTGGGCAACGATCAGATCGTCGCACAGGGACACAATGTCGTCGATGGACAGCTCGCTCTGCAGGTGCGGATCAAACATCGCAGCCTGATAGATTGCGTCCTTCTTAAGCGTCATGGCGGCTTCGATGGTCATCAGCTGCACGTTGATGTTGGTGCGGTTGAGCGCAGCGCACTGCTCAGGCAGGTCGCCGATAAAACAGGGCGTCACGCCGCTGGCATCGACCAGACAGGGCACCTCGACGCAGGCATTGCGGGGCAGGTTGGTGATGAGGCCGTTGTTGATGACGTTTCCGCCGATCTTGTAGGGCTTGTTGGTTTCCATGGCCTCCATGATGTAGCTGGCGTACTCATGGGTGCGCTCGTGAGTGAGGGTCGGATCCTTGGTCAGCTCGTCGCGCAGTTTATCCCATTTAGCAATCTGATTGACACAGCGGCGCGGATACTCGTCCAGCGGAATGTTGAAGCGGTCGATCAGCTCCGGATACTTGTCCTTGATGAAATAAGGCATGTACTCGGCGTTGTGCTCGCTGGATTCGGTTACGTAGTAGCCAAAACGCTTCATGATCTCAAGGCGCACCATATCGCCGTGTTTTTCGGTGATCTGTGCCACGCGGCGTTTGATCTCGGGATAGAGATCTTCACCATTGCGGCTGATTTCAAGCAGCCACGCCATATGGTTGATACCAGCGATCTTCCACTGCACCTGATCGTCGTATTCCATGCCGGCATGTTCCATCAGCCTGCGGGCGCAAACCTGCACGCTGTGGCACAGACCAACAGTCTTAATGCCGGTGTAGCGCTGCATGGCGCCGGTCAGCATGGCCATGGGGTTGGTATAATTGAGGAACCAAGCGTCAGGACAAACTTCTTCCATGTCGCGGGCAAAGTCCATCATCACGGGAATGGTACGCAAAGCACGGAAGATGCCGCCAATGCCGAGTGTATCAGCGATGGTCTGGCGCAGGCCGTACTTCTTGGGAATCTCAAAGTCAGTAACGGTGCAAGGCTCATAGAGGCCTACCTGAATGGCGTTGACCACATAATTGGCACCGCGCAGAGCATCCTTGCGATTTTCTACGCCGCAGTACTTTTCGATGCGAGCCTTGTTGCCGAAGTTGTTATTCAGAGCCGTGAGCATCAGGTAGCTTTCTTCCAGACGTTTGGGATCGATGTCGTACAGAGCGATGGTACTTTCCGCCAGCGAAGGCGTGAGCATGCTATCGCCAAGAACGTTTTTTGCAAATACCGTGGAACCAGCACCCATGAATGTGATTTTAGGCATATGAATGTCTCCCTTCCGAGGATGTTATCTTCATTATACATAGTTTCAGTGCTTGAAAAAAGGGGAATTTTGTTGCATAATATCATCAGAATGTTGCATGGAAGGGGCTTTTCGCATGCACGAAGACGATCTCTACGTATGTCAGTTTGGCGTTCAGGACTGCGAACCCGGGCATTCTTTCGGTCCTGCAGTACGTGATCACTTTCTGATCCATTTTGTTGCATCCGGCAGCGGCACTTTGTACACAAACGGATGGGCCTATCCGGTGCAGGCCGGACAGGGTTTTCTGATTCTGCCGGATGAAGAAACCTTCTATCAGGCGTCTGATACCACCCCGTGGCACTATGCCTGGGTGGGTTTTCGCGGAAGGTTAGCCAATCAGCTGGCGCAAACAGCGGGACTGGACGGCTTCCATCGCATTTTCTCCTGTTCCGATCCTGACGCCGCATGGCAGGCGCTTTCGATGATGCGGGATGATGCGCGTCTTCTGCGTCTGGGACAGTTGGCGGCGGTGGGTGATCTTCTGCGTTTCCTGAGCCTCGTTGCACCTGCGCACGATCCCAACGCCTCTACACTGCCCAGCCGTCAGTACTGCGAAAAGGCGCTGTGGTTCATGGAAGGCCGTTTTGACCGCGACGTCTCCGTTCAGGAAACGGCTGATTTCGTGGGACTGAGCCGCTCGCACCTCTACCGCGTCATGATGGCGGAATATGGCTGTGCACCCAAGGAGATGCTTATGCGAATTCGTATGCGCCGCGCTGAGCAGCTTTTGCTGGAAACCTCGCTTACGCTGGATGAAATTGCGCTTCGCGTGGGTCTTCGCACCGGAGCGCAGCTGGGCGCTGCCTTCCGCGCAGCCAATGGCCTCAGTCCTGGACAATTCCGCAAGGAAAATCAGAATTGATTAAACCCGCTCAGGCATTTTCAGGCCTGGGCGGGTTTTCGGTTTACTGAGCAGGTTTGTCAATCAGCTTGATGCTGGTGATCACGGGCTGATTCTCTCTGGCGACGGTGCCGTTGTAGTCGGTCACAGGTACCCTCTCGCAGATGGCGTCCACAACCTCCATGCCGCTGAGCACTCTGCCGAAAGCGGCATACTGTCCGTTGAGATGCGGAGCGCTGTCGTGCATGATGAAGAACTGGCTGCTGGCGCTGTCGGGCGCGCTGGAACGCGCCATGGACAGAACCCCGCGCTCATGGGCGATATCGTTCTTGACGCCGTTAGAGCTGAACTCGCCCTTGATTTTGTTAGCAGAGCCGCCGGTTCCGTTTCCATTGGGATCGCCGCCCTGAATCATAAATCCGCTGATGATGCGGTGAAAGGTCAGACCATCATAGAAACCAGACTTGACCAGCTCCACAAAATTAGCAACGGTGATAGGCGCCGTGTCGCCGTCAAGTTCAGCGGTGATGGTGCCGTAATCCGCAATATCGATCTGCACATAATGCGTGCCTGCGGAGGGAGCCGCCTCGTCGTTGCCGCCAAAGCCCACAATCAGAGCAACAGCGATGCCTGCCACTGCAATCACAGCCAGTACAATCAGCCACGTCCAGTTCTGGCGGCTGTTTTTCTTATTGACCTTTTTCATTATCAAAAACCTCCTGATCAATGGAATAGTCCTAGTTTATCCCGAAACAAAGCGCATTGCAAGAGCGTTATCACAATATCTCAAATTCGTTTTTATGGAAGTCAATCAGACCAGCTTTTCTCATTTTGCTCAGTTCTGCCGACATTGCGCTGCGCTCCACGCCAAGAAAATCCGCCAGACCCTGACGGTCATAAGGAATCACAAATCGCCGAGTTCCGGCACGGACACTCTGCATCTGCAGATAGGTCATCAGCTTTTCCTGCGTTGTGCGGCGCATCACAATTTCCATCTTTTGATTTAGTATCAGATTTTTCTGCGATATAATTCTAAGAAGCCCGGCGATGAACTGAGAATGGGCAATACAGCCTCTGGCGCATGCCTTCATAATTCTTTCGTGCCGAAGCATCATCACTGTACACGCTTCGCAGGCAACGACACTTACAGGAAGTGTGTCCAGAGCGGCACAGACCATAGCTTCTGCGAACAGCTCTGTTTCCTCCAGAGAAGAAACAATGGTATGCGAGCCCTCTATATCCCCTTTGATGATCTGCGCTCTGCCATACAGCAGAATGCCAAACGAATGCGCCTTTTCGCCCTGTCTGAGGATATATCCGCCTTTCGGAATCTGCACAATCTGCGCACCAAGGCAGGAAAGCATATGCACAAGCGCTTCCGGCTCAATTTTTGCAAACAGCTGACAGCGCTTCAAAACCGGAAGATATTCTTTCATAGCGCACCTCATTTGTTGGAAAACCAACATACTTTCCATTTTCATTATCTTATAATGTTAAAAGAATGTCAAGAAAGATGTTCTGAAGGAGTACAGTGCGGCCTTCATTGTACTCAAACGAAAGGGGTATTCCAATGAAAAGAATCCTCATGGCAGCTCTGTGCATTGCTCTGCTGATGATGGTATGCGTATCCGCTCATGCGGCTACCGCTACTGAAACCGGCACCGGTGTTACTGTGATCAAAGCTGCTGACTGGGCTGAAACCTATCCGGACGTTTATGCCTCCTACATGAAGAATGAGGAAAACAGTGCTGTAATCGACCACGTGGAAGAGTATCCGATGATCGCGACCGTGTACGAAGGCATGGCCTTCAACAAGTACTACAACAGCGCCCGCGGACACTACTACACCGTGCAGGACGTAACCAGCACCGGCCGTCCTCATGCGCTGGCGAACTGCTTCACCTGCAAGACGCCTGACTTCACCGCCAAGGTGAACAACGAGGGCGTAAGCGCCTACACCATCGCCTTCGAAGACATGCTTGCAGAAGTAAACGAGAGCGTAAGCTGCTACAACTGCCATGCCAACAGCGCGGGCGAACTGGTTGTCACCCACACCTACCTGGCCGACGCCATGGGCGACGAGCTCGCCGGCCTCAACGCTGAAACCGCGTCCTGCGCGCAGTGCCACGTTGAGTACTACTTCGCGCCGGAAACCAAGGCCGTCACGCTGCCTTACGACAGCATGGAAGCCATGCATCCCGACGCCATCCTGGCTCTGTTCGAAGAGATGAACTTCGCCGACTACACTAATCCGCGCACTGGCGTTGCGCAGATCAAGGTGCAGCACCCCGAGTTCGAAACCTACATGGGCAAGGGCAGCGCTCATGCCTCCATGTTCTCCTGCGCAGATTGTCACATGGCCAAGGAAACCAACGCCAATGGCGAAACCTACACCAGCCATTACTGGGTAAGCCCGCTTGCCAGCGAATCCATCAAGGCCAGCTGCGCATCCTGCCACCCGGATCTGGAAGGCTTCGTGCATGGCATCCAGGCCAAGGCTGAGGAGCGCACCATTGCCATCGGCACCAAGCTCGAAACGCTGACCAACAAGCTGGCCGATGCTGTTGCCTCCGGCAAGTACTCCGAAGAGGACCTCAATGCCATCCGTTCCCTCAACCGCAAGGGCCAGTTCTACTGGGATTTCGTTTTCGTTGAGAACAGCGAAGGCGCTCACAATTCCAAGCTGACCCACGAGTGCCTGGACAAGGCCGAGCAGCTGATCGACGAGGCGCTGGGACTTCTGGCTCTGTAATCCCACAAAGCCGCTGAAGCGTGAGAAATCACAAGGCTGCTTCAGCGGCTCCATTGATTGATTCAAAGGAGAATTCCATCTTGAAGAAGATGATTCGATTTTTGCGCTCCATGCAGTTCGGCATGATTCTGCTCGTGCTGGTGATTGCCTGTTCCTTTGCGGGATCCATGATCGTTCAGCAGCGCGAACCAATGGAATATGTGAACCGCTACGGCGCAGACGCGGCGCAGCTTATCATGGCGCTCAAACTCAACGATGTCTTTTCCGCGCCCTATTTTATCGTGCTGTTGGGAGCACTCTGCCTGAACCTGACGCTTTGCTCCCTCGTTCGTTTCCCGAAAATCAGACACGCTGCGCATCAGCTCAGGCAGCGTGCTGAAAGCGCTGAATGCGATTGCGCTCTGGAAGAAAAACAATCCGAAAAACTGGCCGCCTATCTTGCCAGGCACGGATTCCGCTGTCACGAAAGCAATAACGGGACGATTTGTACAAAGAATCTGATTGGCTTTTATGGCTCGTTTCTGGTGCATCTGTCCTTCCTGCTGGTGCTGTTGGTAGGCGCTGCTGCCATGATCACGCCCACTGTGACAGATCAGGTAGTCATGCCCGGCGAAACGCTGACCTTTGACGACGGCACAGCCCTCACGGTGGAATCGTTCCAGATCGTGGATGAGACCGGTTCGCTGGACTACGCCAGTCAGCTTTCCATCCGTTCCAGGGATGGGTCTGCACAGGCCCAGAAGGAAATCCGCGTCAACGAACCACTGAGCTTTCAGGGATACAAAATCTATCAGCAGACCTACGGAACCGCAGGAAGCGTCAAAGTAAGCAATCTGCTCAACGGAACCAGCGAAGTGATGACGCTGACAGAATCCTGCTTCCTGACCCTCGATGGCAAAAACGGCATGTTCTTTCAAGCGCTGTATCCGGGATACGTCACAGCGGAAGACGGCAGCGTAACGCTGATTACCAGCACCTCAGGCGCCTATACAGACCCGGTATATGACGTTCTTTCTGTATCGGACGGCGTAATGACGCCCGTGCTTGCTTTCCCGGACGAAATGCTGACCATCGGCGATGTAAGCTTCACGCTGCTGGAGCCCATTAGTTATCCCGGACTTCGAATCAAACATATGAATACCGCCATTCTGGGCGTACTTTACGCTACATTTGTTCTGATGATCGCTGCGCTGTATCTGTGTTTCTTCATGTCTCCCATCGCTGTGAAAATCACTGAAAGTGCATATACCGTTCTCAGTCCCAAAACACAAACCGGCCTTATGATCGAAATCGAAGCTTTGCTTAAGGAGGAACAGCCCTGATGGAAATTCTGTTTTTCGCATCCATTGTCGGTTATTTTGCAGCCACGATGCTGCAGGCGGCTGGTATGGCGCTGAACAAAGAGAAACTCTGCCACGCTGCTCATATCTGTTTTGCCATTGCATTCGTGCTGCACACTGCATTTACTGTTGTGCGCGGCATTGCTGCCGGACGTCTGCCGCTGGCCAACCAGTTTGAGTTTGCCTCCGGTTTCGCATGGTCCGCCGCCATTATGGGCTTGGTGCTCTACACCAAGCTCAAGCAGGAATGGGTCATGACCGTAAGCATGCCTGTAGCGTTCCTGATTCTCTCCTACGCCGCTTTCCAGCCCATGGAGATCAAAGAACTGATGCCTGCTCTGCGCTCCACCTGGTTTGCGCTGCACATCGGCTCCGCCACCTTCTCCTACGCTTCTTTCGCCATCGCCGGCGGCTTGGGCGCACACTACCTGATCCAGCTTAAAAAGGGACATTCGGAAGATGAGACCCGCATGAAACAGACCGACTACATGACCTATCGTCTGATTTGTCTGGGCTTCCTGCTGCTGACGGTGGTTATTCTCTCCGGTGCAATCTGGGCAGAGCAGGCCTGGTCCCGCTGGTGGAGCTGGGATCCCAAGGAAACCTGGGCTCTGATTACGTGGATTTTGTATGCGATCTATCTGCATCAGCGCATGCGCATGAAGTGGCAGGGCAAACGCATGGCGTGGTTTGCCGTGATTGCAGTCATTTGCGTCTTGTTCACCTTTGCAGGCGTCAACAAGCTGCTTCCCGGTCTGCATTCCTACGCCGTTTGATTTGTTTAAATGGAAAACACCTGAGTCCTTCATTTGAGGATTCAGGTGTTTTTTAATCAGAACTCGTAGGATGCAATGTATTCGATGCCATCAGGTACGGCAATCTTGGGATCAGACTGAACGAATTGGAGGTCGAGCCCATCTTCCTCGGCAGACAGGGCGAAATGACAGAGTGCAATGCCCAGATCGATCTTCTGCATGTCCAGCAGGCTGTCTCCAAAGCCCTTGGAACGCTTCAGGTAGAAATGTACCGTATGATCTGTAACCACCGCACGCCAGGGCTGTTTGTTGACGGCAGACGGTCCCAAACGAACCATTTCAAGCGGATGCGCAAGCTTTTCGGCCTCGTCCTGCTTCATAGGAGTATCAAAGTTACCCTTGAAAAACAGTTCCTCAAAAGGCAGACGTTCCTCCGCATGGATCGTTTTGCGCATCAAAGTTTCTCGTACAGACATCTTTTCAGCGGGATAGCCAAGCGGAGTCACGCAAGGCATTACCTCGTCGGGCTGGATCTCCATTGCACGCTCGAAAGCTGCACGATCCATGGTTCCGCCAATCCATACAGAACCGACTCCAAGAGACAGCGCATAAAGCATCAGCTTTTCAAGACTGTACCCAACAGCTTCATTCAAAAACGGCGTTTTCTTCATCTTGACGCCAAGATACAGATCCGTACCGACCACAACCGGACAGCTAAGCTTCTCCTCCTTGGCATTGAGGAATTTGAATTCCATCGGCAGTCCGTATGGATTATCAAGCTTCGCCAGAAAACCATAAAGCAGCTCCATATGTTCCTGAGTAACTTCACGTTCATCAAACGTTCTGAAACTTCTTCTTTTACGTACAAGCGTATCAATCTGCTGCATACTCATTCCCTCATTTTAGAATAGGTATTTTCAGCATATCATCATTTCAAGAAAATGTAAACCTTCAGAATCTGTGATACGAAAAGGGTCTCCATGCTTTCGCACGGAGACCCTGATGTAAGCCTGTTACAGGATTACTTGATGGAAGCGTAGTTCCAAACCACGTCACCGGTGGGCAGAACGAAGAGATTCTCAACGTTGGGCTTCACCATGTAGGGGTTGACGTAGTAGTGCAGGGGCTGCACAGCGCCGGTGGCCATCAGGACCTTCTCGGCGTGAGCGCACAGCTCGGCACGCTTGGCGGGATCGGTCTCAGCCTTGATCTGCTCGACGACAGCATCATAGGCCTCAGCCCAGGTCTGGTTGCCTTCCAGGCCCCAGTAAGCGCCCAGACCGGCATCCTTGGTG
>JAGBBE010000192.1 GCA_017938645.1 Clostridia bacterium | reverse complement strand
GACCTTCGTAGCTCTCATTTCACTCACTTGCGTACCTCCTCTTGGCATGCGCTGCTGCCTGTTGCTTCATTTCCAGTGTCCAGCTTTCTCGGCGACTCCTGTCCTGCCAGACGCGCTCATCTTTCGTTCCATCTTTGAAGCAAAACACCAGATGGTTGAATGCAGGAACATGAACCTCCTGAACACTTTCCAGAAAAGCGTCCTCATCGAATCTCTCCAAGCCCATCGCCGCTGCAGCAGTTTCCATCAAGATATCTTCAGGGATTTGCTTCGTATGGCAGCTGGCTTTCCCGTATGTCTGAAAGGTGCTGCAGTTCCATGAATGCTTTCCCTTTTTGGTGACCCGCTTGTACTTTTTCCCGCATTTGTCGCAGATGATTTTCCCTGTGAAAACATGACTGCTCGGCGTATCGTGCGTATTCTTATTAGCCAGCCGGTTCAGCTCCATTATCCGCTGCGCTTCTTCAAACATCTCAACGGGTATTAACGCAGGATGGCTGTTTTCTGCAAAATACATGGGTAGCTCTCCACGGTTGCGCACTCTGGCCTTAGTCAGATGATCAGAAGTGAATTCCTTCTGATTCAGGGCATTGCCCGCATAACGCTCGTTTTTCAACATTTCCACGATTCGCATCGGGCTCCAAACGCCACCGTAATAACTCGGCACATTGGATTCCCGCAGCTCACGAGCAATTTCAGCGGTACCGATTCCTGCAACATAGGATTGGAATATCCATCGCACCACAGCCGCCTCATCAGGATGAATCTCAATACAGCCTTTATTGATGCGAAATCCGTACATGAAGCGCCATGTGGCGGAGTTGCCTGTTTCAAATTCCTTACGAATGCGCCACTTGCAATTCTCAGAAACACTCAGGCTCTCTTCCTGCGCAAAAGAAGCGAGGAGGGTCAGCATCAGCTCACCATCCCCGCTTATGGAATGAATATTCTCTTTTTCAAAGAAGATGTCCACGCCCAGCTCTTTCAGCTCCCGCGCCGTTTCCAGCAGAGTCACCGTATTTCTTGCAAACCGGGTGATGCTCTTCGTGATGATCATGTCGATCTTACCTTCGCGGCAGTCTGTGATCATCCGCTGAAACTCAGCGCGAGTACCTTTGGTGCCGGTCACCGCTTCATCTGCGTACACGCCAACGTACATCCAATCCGGATTCCGCTGGATCATGCTGCTGTAAAAGCTCACCTGTGCTGACAGCGAATGCAGCATCGCGTCCTTACCGCTGGAAACACGCGCATAGGCGCATACGCGCTTTCGCTGCGGAATTACCGCTTTTTTATGTGTGACTTTTCGTATCGTCTTCGCCACGTTTTTCACCTCCCGGTCGTATATTCCCTCTGTTCAGAGGAAAGTGCAAGATAACAGTTTGATAACGGTGATACAAAAAAATCCCGGAGAACCACACCACAATGGTGCAATCTCCGGGATAAATATTACTGTGCGCGGAATACTGGTCGGTATTTTTCGTTCAGCAGGAATTCGGCTATTACGATGTCCTTATCGGAAAAGGTTCCGTAGCTGTACAGAATCCTGCACACGACCATCATCGTCTGATACTGAAGTTCACGATCAAAAAGCTGTTGCGTCATGTCTGCTCACCTCAAAGCGGTATTCGGGGATTACCGTATACTCGCTCTGAAGGCGGCGGATTGCAAGATAACTATTTGATACGTGAGTACAGCACATCACTCCGCGCGGAAAATAGGCTGGTACTTTTCGTTCAACAGGCGTTCTGCTTCTGCAACATCCTTATCAGACATAACGCCCTTTTTCTGCATGGATCTGCAGACGGACATCATCGTCTGATACTGAAGTTCGCGTTCAAAGAGCTGCTGCGTCATGCTCAAACCACCTTGGAATACTTGCCGGAAACCCAGCCGACCTGACCGGCAACAACCACAGCGTTCCAGCCATTCGCGGCGGTGGCCACATACTCAAAGGTAGTGCCAGCGGGAACGGTGGTAATGCGCTTGTAGCTGGTATCGTTGCCGACGCGGACGTTCACCTTGCCGCCGCCCTCTGCGACGATCACAACGGTGGTGCCGACAGGCTTGGGCTCGGCGGGTGCTTCGGGCTCCACGGGAACAGAGGGAGTCTCCTCCGGCTCTTCCTCCTTCTTGCCCTCGTCATCATCGGCGACAGCATCCATCAGCGCTTCATGGGTCTCCGCACCGTACTTGCCGTCCGCTTTGATGCCCTCGGCCTTCTGGAACGCAATGACGGCCTTCTCGGTTTCATTGCCGAAGTCAGAGTCCGCACCATACTTGGGCAGCTCATAGCCCAGCTGCATCAGCAGCTCCTGCATGGCCTTTACATCGGTGCCGACCATGCCCTTCTCCAGCTGACGGCTGCCCAGCGGGACTTCGGTAGGAACGATGACATTCGCCCAATCGTTGTAGTCGATGAAGGGCAGCTTGTACCAATACTTCCAGCCGCGACCGGCGATCTTGGTCTTGACGCAGCCATAGTTGAAGCCGCGCCATTCGACAGCGTAGCCGCCGCCCACGGTATAGCCTACATGGCCGTCGCGGTGCAGGGCCAGACCGACGATATCGGGAATGGTGTCAATGGTACCCCACGCCATGCCCTTGGACTTCGCGTAGGAGAACATGCCGTTGGCGGACTTGTCAGGGCAGCCGTTCGCGCCATACTTGTTGGTGAAGGTCTTGTCCGTGCCGATGGATTCCACAACGCCCTGACCGCCGTTCGTCCACGCGTATCCCTTGCATCCACCCACGCAGTCGGCGCACACCTTCTTCTTGGCGATGTCATCCTTGTAGCGGGAGGTTCGGCTGGAGCCATAATGGCTGGGATACTGCTTTGCCTTGCGGGTGCGCAGGGATTCGGTGCACTTGTACACTACTGTGCCGTACCAATAGGGCTGGCCCAGCATGGTCATACACCACGCGGCGAAGTGCTCATTGGTAAAAGGAATCATGATACGATCAGCCATAATCAGTTGCCCTCCTTATGATCATCAGTGTTATCTTCCGTGTTATCATCCCTGTTGTGGAGCTGCTGAAGCACGGTCTTCAGCTTTTCGGGAATCGGCAGTCCGAGGTGGGCAGCATTCTCCAGCAGGGAAACGCCCTCATTGGAGAGGTAGAAGCATACCACTGCGCCGCGCAGAGCGTTGCCGGTACCTACCACATGAAGGTCAACGATGTGGGCGACGCCAACCAGCAGAATGATTAGCACCTTCTTACAGATGCCCTTGAAGCCGATGGAGCTGGACAGCTTCTTGTCGGCAACGGCGCACATCAGGCCGGTGACGTAGTCAATGGCCATAAAGACGATCAGCGCGGTCAGCAGACCGTCCATGCCGCCGAGGAAATAGCCGAGCCAGCCGCCGATGGCAGCAATCGCCATCTGCACCTTGGCCCAAATGATGTCAATGGAAAAGTCTCTCATACGGGTTTCCTCCCTTGTGTGATATGAAAAAACCACCTTCCCGAAGGAAGATGGCTGATTCCGATGATGGCGGTCAGACTCGTATCCATGAGCCGCCGCTGTTGTAATAGGGTACACATTGTACCCATGTTCCGGCGTTGCAGTACCAAACCGTGCATTGCTGCCATGCGCTGCCGTTGCGATACCAAACAGTCGCCTCAATATAGGTGACGGTGAGAACAACCGTGGTGACGCGGGCGTAGTTGCTGGAATAGCCGCTGGACGAAGATGTTTCGCCATTGTATATGACCAGCACAGAATTGCCCGCAGTGAAGTAATCCTTGACGGCATTAAAGAGAGAAGCATTGCTGGACGGAGACAGTGTGTGCGTGACAGTATTATCATAGAACTTGCCGGTCAGCGTCCCCAGCGCGTCGCCTACCTGCGCACTTCCCTTGATGCCGGTTTTCAGGCTCTGATACAGGGCCTTGCGAAAAGACAGTACCTTATCTGTTTTGCCCGATCCGGCAGCAGAACAGGTGATCTTCAGCGTCATACTCTGAATCACTTTCCCCTGAAGTGCGGCCCCAGCCCCGGAGAAAACGAGAACTCCGACGCGGGAGTTGCTGGACGCTGTGCCTTGGTACGCACCCTGACACGCGCCGTCCGTCGTGCCGGTATTCCACGAAGTGCTGCCATACTGCGCATAGCCGATGGTATTAGACGAACCGGCAGTCGCGGTGAACGTCGCCATTCAACTCACCTCCATCAAACCGGGACGAGGCATATCTGCCCATCGGTGCCGGTGGACGGCAGTGTGTCCGCATAGAAGATGCCAAGGTTGGACAGGGCCGTCTTCGCTACAGTAGCGCCCGTGCCACCCTTGTTGACGGGAACCGGCGAAGCCATGCCCGCATGGAAGATGCGGTAGGAATAGTACGAGCCGCCCACTACATTGCGCAGTACGACGGCGTTATCGAGGCTTGCCTGATAGGCTGCCGTGCGCACTTCTAGCATGCGGCGGTCGTTGCCGGTGGAATCTTCCCACGCGCTAAAAGATGCTGCGCCTGCATAGCTGCCTTCGAATACGATGCGGTTTGCGGTGGAATTGTAGGTGGGCTTCAGGATCAGGGACGGATACAGTGAACCTTGAATGGTCAGATTGCCGGTCATGGTATCGCCGGAAGAAGAAACGCAGCCGAGTGCAAAACGGGCGAAAGCTGCGCTCGTCGCACCTGTACCGCCCTCTGAAACAGCCAGCGGCTCAGACATCTTCACTGGCCATCCGAAGGAAACCGTTTCATCATCTCCAGCGGCCATGCCGAAGCCAATGGCCTTGCCGCCGTTCTTGACGTGCATGACGTACTCTGCCGAGCCGATCTCCGCAACATACGTGGAGATTTCACCTAAAGCGTCAGTCAGCGTAAAGGTCGCTTCATACACAGCATCCACGGCAAGATTGCCTCCGCCGAGAATAACACCTGTGCCGCTGGTGATGGCGCTGCTGGTTGAATAGCTGCCGCCCACCTGAGATAGAACCACCCTGCCGGTTACACTATTTTTGCCGTTCAGATCATAACAGTCAAATTCCGCTTTCAGGTAGGCGTAAGAGCCACCCGTATCATCCTGCACACCACTACTGTTGCATCGGTAGGATTGCAAAGACAGAAAGTAAGGATTGGAGTAAAAATGAACATAAAATGTCGTGGTTTTGGTCGCCGTTCTACCTCGAGTGTCCGTAACTTTCGCTGTGACCGTGATGGTTCCCGATCCGTACAATGTGCCGGTGGTGAAGCTGGAAAGCGTCGAGCTGCCAACGGACGGACTGGTGGTAATGGAGTACGATTTTATAGTCGAGCCATACTTTCCAGCCGCCCCGGAGATCGTCAACTTGGCTTGGGATTCGCCGTACACATACAGGCCCCAGCCGTTGATGACCGAATTGCTGTTGACCGGTGTCGCAGTTACGCTCGATATGGTAGGAACTACGCTGCTGGGGACGGTAACGGTAAATGCGTGTGTTGATGTTCCCAGCGAGTTTCCGCTTGCATCCAGCGTGTCCAGCACAACACTTGCTGAGCCGGAGGTCGAGGAAGGAATCACATCCAACCACGAAAGCGGGATGGTGTATGATGCGGTGGTCGTACCTGCCGCCACCGTCTGTGTTGCAGTGTGGGTGCCGAACTTCCATGTCAACTTGTGAGAATAGGCGGTGTTGTACGCAGTGATGTTCATGGTCGCCGCACTGCCCGCTGCCACAGAGGTGGATGCCAGCGCACCATCGCTCTGAAGGTAGTCGAACGTGAACGTCATGGTCAGGGCGGTAATGCCGAGATAATCATAGCAATAGCCGCCGTCGTATGTGCCGCGTGTGGACGGAACATAGATGATCAGAATGCGATTGCCAGCCATGAAGTAATCCCTGAATGCGTTGAACAGAGCGGCATTGGTGCTGGAATTGAAGTACAGATCAACGGAACGGTTATACGCATCGGCGACATACAGCTTGCCAATGGAAGTGCCGCGCATGGAAGAGATGCTGCCGGAGATGCTGGTCTTGGCAGATTTGTAGAATGTCAGGTACTTGCTGGACGAGCCGCCTGACTTGGCAAAGGTGACGCGCATTTTGATCTGCGTGATGTTGATATTGGACATATCAAAACTGGCCAGATCACTGAACTCGATAGCGCCCTCGTAGCGTACATCAGAGTATACGCCCTGTCGCGCCGCGCCGCTTGTCCATGAGCTGCCTGATGCACGTTTCAGTGCAGAAGCAGTTACAGAATGTGTTGCCAAAGGTGTCCCTCCTTACGAACGCCACTTGAAGCCCACGCCGGTGGGCGTTGTCACCATGTCCAGATAGCCATTTGCAGCTGTGCCAATAGAAATCTGTTCTACAACCTCAAGACGGGTGACATACAGCTTGTTATCAGAAAAATAGGCCATTTCCTTGCCAGACTGGATAAAAGCCAGCCGGGTATTGGTCAGGCGCATCTTTACGCTGGACGCACTGGCGCTCATATCCAGATACGGTGTGCCGTTATCATCGCCGAACACAAAGCTGGAGAATATCTGCGTGATGTTGCCCTCCGCTGTGGCGAGGCGATTGAACGTCAGTGTCAGATCGGAGTCATGCTGGGCCAGTTCGCTTCGGATCAGCTCGATCTCGGCAAGCGCAGCGAGGAACTCCTCCTCCGACGCAAACTGATCAGAGAGTCCCATTGCATTGATGAGAGCAGTCACGCGACCGTCGATGGAAGTGTCCAGCGCAGAGACCGCGCCGGTGAGCTGGGAAAGCTGGGCAGCATCATCTTCGGGGCTGGCGCACCAAGTGGTAGCGAAGCTGCCTTCCTCCAGCATGATCTGCCGGAACTGCACGGTTACGCCGGTAGTGCTGCCGCTGATGCCCGCATACAGGTACAGAGACCAGTTGCCATCGGTGTCGGGCAGGGTAAAATGGACGATTTGCTTACCATAGGTGAAATCCAGCATGCCGGTAGTGTACACAGAGCTGTCCGCCAGATTGACGACCTTCCATGTTACCCCCGCTGCGGAGCCGTCCACAAGGATGACTTCCTTGACGGAGAGTGTGTAGTTCATTCCCTGCGTCAGCTCGTCGGCTGCGATCCAATGTGAATCAGCACCATCGGCGGCAAGAGTATAATCAGCGCTGTTACGGATGAGGTTGACTGCACCGACACCGAGATCAGAGAGTGCATCGTCCACACCCTGAGTGACAGTGCTGCGGATGCTGGTGTTGCTGGATAGGTCGAGTGTCTCGCCAAAGTTTGAGGCCACATGGTTGGTGGTAATGGTTCCTGCCTTGATGTGCGCTGCCTCCACTGCTCCGGCTGCTATTTTCTCCGAGGTGATGGCTCCAGCGGCAATGTTGTTGGCGAGGATGGTTGCAGCGGCGATTTCATTGGCAGTGATGGCCCCGGCGACGATGCGGTCAGCGGTAATGCTGCGCTGGGTCAGAGAACCGCCGTCAATGGTGGTCTGCGAGAGCTGCGCGGTACCATTTGCTTCATTTATAGTGTAGACGATGGACTGATCGCTGCCTACAATGATCAGGCGCTCCACGGAAAGGGTGCCGGTGGTAATGCGGTTGGCGGACAACTCTACGATCTTTGCATCCGTGATGGAGGCATCCTTAATCTGAGCTGTGCCGACCGCACCTTGTGCAATGAGCGCCGTGGTGATCGCGCCCAAGGCAATCTGCGCCGTGCCGATGGTGGCGTTGGCGATCTGTGCGTTGGTGATAGTCGCGTTGGCGATCTTGGCAGCAGTGACGGCCAGATCAGCGATCTTCGCATTCGTGATGGATGCGTTCTGCACCTTTGCTGTACCTACAGCGAGGTCAGCGATCCGGGCTTCGTCCACAGCTAGAAGTGCGATCTTCGCTCTTGTGATGGCGGCATCTTCGATGTGTGCGGACTCGATAGCAGCCTGAGCGATCTTTGCAGAAGTGATGGTCGCGTTGGCGATCTTGGCAGCAGTGACGGCCAGATCAGCAATCTTCGCAGTGGTGATTGCTGCATCCGTGATATGCGCCTCGGTGATTGTCGCCAGCGCAATCTTCGCAGCGGTAATGGCTGCATCCGCAATCTCAGCCTCTGTGATAGTGGCCTTGGCGATACAGGCAGCGGTAATGGTCGCCTGTGCGATCTGCGCCGCCGTAATGGTAGCGTCCGCAATCTGTGCGTTGGTGATTTGTGCATCGCCGATATGCGCCGTTTGGATGGCGGCGTTGGCGATCAGCGCAGATGTGATGGCTGCGGTCTGAATGTGGGCCGTCTGGATCGCCGCCATCTGCACCTGAAGGGAACCGACCGAGCCGGACTGAAGCTGCCCGCTGCCCACGGAGTTGATGGCCAGCTTGGAGCCGGAGATGATGCCATTGGCCAGCTGGCGGGCAGAGATCATATTGCCTTCGATGGTATCGGCGACGGTACCCAGCGACATGGCAGTGTATTTGCGCGTCAAGCAGTCGTATGTGTACTGCGTCATGCGCATGGACACTTCCACGCCGATGCGGCGGGCGATCACCCGGACGCTGTCGCCGAGATAGATGTTCTGAAGCGCCTTGTACTGTGCATACTCCACGGTTTCTGCACAGTTGATGAAATCCACCTTCAGAGTGACGGTGGGCAGATCACAACCGGCATCATACTCAGCCTGAACAGCTTCGCGCATGGCGGCATAACACTGCGCCTTGGTTTTCTTGTCATCACCCTTGGTAACTTCCTTTGCCTCAGAGACGGGAAGGTGCATCCACTTGGGCTGGATGAAGTTGCCGAGATTCGGACTGTCGATATACAATTCCGGGAGGTATAGAAGTTCTCCATCCGCGTCCTCGCCGGTGGGCATGATGCGGGTGGTCACATTGGTAAGATCGACATCGTAGCTGATACCCAGCAGATTCTTGCCCTGCCGGATTTGCACGTCCTTGTCATGGCCTATGCGCTTGACAAGGAACACATCGAACCAGTCCCTTTGCAGCTCTCCATCGTATTTGCCGACAACGCCATTCTCGCCCAGCAGGGCCTCAACAGGATTGATGTTCACATACTCCACTTCTTCGGCGGTGGACTCCAGATCAGAATAAAATGTGAAATCGTGCTCTGTCTGGCAACCCTTGCTGATTCCCTGCACAACAGAAGCCCCCACCGTTGAAGATGAGGGCTTGTAGGACTTTATCATGTTGTCGAGGAGATCGTAAAACACATGGCGGGCATAGACGGTGATCTTATCCAGCTCCGGCACAACACGATAGATTCGGAATGGCTGGTCGCGCAGCTGCCGGGATTCGATCACTTCGCCGGTGGCCACAGCGGGGTCGACGATGGTGCGCACATGGGTCAGATACTGCGATGCCATATAGCCGTGCTTACCGTCCGGGCAGGAAACTTCATACCACGATGAGGTGGTTTTCGCCAGCACGATGACTTCGGTACCCTTCTTGTACTTGGCAAGAATTTTATATTTTGTACCTGTGCCGGAGCGGAGGCGCAGCGGGTCGCGGTTGGTGGAAACCTTGTAGATCATGGTTCCCGTGGACGGCTGCTGCACAAGATCGACCTGTGGCGTAACGCCAGCAGGAACCGGGGCGCGAAGGATGCAGCCCTCCACCAGCCGCCGCCATCTGCCTGCTTCATCCTGAGGATGTACCAGCGTCAGCTCATACTCTCCGTTCAGTGTTTCTGTGACGGTACAGGACTGAGGAAAAACAGGCCCGATGCCATTGTTAGAAAAATCAGTGCAGTCTGCACCATAAACACAGATCAAAG
>JAGBBE010000191.1 GCA_017938645.1 Clostridia bacterium | reverse complement strand
TGCATAGATTTCGCTGACAGTCTTTCGGTCTGGCGGCGCGGGTTCTGTTGGCTCTTGCGGCCCATTTTCCGCAAGGTGGATTGCCAGTTTCCTTGCTTTTGCAGCAGCGGTTTTGTTTTTGAACTTCATTCCGTTGTCATCTGTCAATCGTTTCTTCTCAACGGTCTTGCCATTGACCACAACTTTGAAACGATAACCCCAGAATCCGTCTGGGAGCTGGTAAACGCCGACATCATTTGCTTTTTTCATGTTCTGATTGCCTCCAAAGGTGGAATCCAAAGTGGAAGATCAATCAGCTACCAGTGTTTACGGGCTTCCCCAAAGTGGAATCAGGAAATGGTGTGTTCGTCCCCCGCGAGGCAAAGAAAATCAGGCGTTTTGCTGCCCGAAGGGCTGCAAATAAGCGATTTTCGTGCCTTGCAACGGCGCGACCTCCGGCAAGTTCGAGCTGGCCAAGCTGGCCAAGCAGCTGAACCTGGACGCCATCCACGACACCGTCCATGAAATGGCCCGCGACGAAGCCCGCCATTGATACCCCCTTGGGAGATGGCAATGTAGTATTGCTGGGTGACTTTGATGCTGGCATGTCCCATCTGATTACAGAGCATGTGAGTGGGAGTGTTCAGTTCTGCCAGTTTTGTTCCATAAGTGTGACGAAGATGATGATACTTGAAGTTGACCCCATACTTGTCCTTCAACAGCTTTGAATGATACTTCATGCTGTGGGTAGTCTGAATCTTTCCCTCTGGCAGTGTGTTGACAAGTTCCAGGCAGGAAAGGGGTTCGCCATTCATATCAATGATAATTGTCTGGTTCTGCTGCCTCTGCGCAGCCAGGCGCACCTCAGCTTCCTTGCGAAGGGCATACATCTGTTTGAGATGCTGGAGCAGGATCTTATTCAGATACAGAATTCTTCGCGCATTGCGAGTTTTGAGAGGAAATAGCTTGATTAAGCCATCCTGAGTTCCCATCTGCTGCTCAATGCTGATTGTGCCTTTCTCCAGATCAACATTTTCCCACTTCAGACCATAGCACTCATTGATGCGCAGTCCACAGTAGCGCCCAAGCAAATAAGCTGTCTCAGCATGGGTTCCCTTGAAGTATTCATCCATGACAGCGCACTCTTCATCAGTGAATGAGACAATGCTTAAATCTTCATCCCTCTTGATCTTGGGCATCCTGATCTTGGTTTCCTTGTTCACACAGAACTGGTTGTACAGTTCAGCAGGGATGTAGTTGCGACTGTATGCCTGTCCAAAGAACAGATAGAACATCTTCAGGAAGGACTCGACATAGCGATAGGAGTACCCCTCAACATAATATTTGTTCGCAAGGTAATCCTGGATCTCTCCAAGAGAGATTCCATTGAATCGCTTTTTGCCAAAGTCTGCTTTCAGATAGGTGCGCCAGAGAGTGTCCTGGCGCTTGATGGTGTTGTGGCTCCTGTCCCCTCGGCCATTGGCACAGTAATCCTCATAGACTTCTTCAATTGTAGCAGAAGGTCTGTAGACAATTCCAAGAGTGGAGACAACAGGGGCATAGACTCCTTGCGCCTCCAGCATTGCTTCTTCTCGCGCCAGCATCGCATCCCTCTGTGTTAATAAGGGGTTTCCTTTACGATCTGTAGAGGCGCGCTTGTACACATTCTTACCATTGACGCTCTTACAAAAGCGATATGCCCATGCGCCATTGGCAAGTTGGTAGACTCCCTTGGAGTTAAGCTCATGTTCATGAGAAATGTTCTGGGGTTGGACTTTATTCTTGGCTGATGGCATATGACATAACCTCCTATGTCACGAAGATATGGCTATGTCACGCATTTGAATAAAATCTTTCAAAAAGTTCTTCAAAGTTGTAAAAGGTTGTCAACGAATTGCAGGGCAAGGCTTCAAAGTTGTAGATGAGTTGTAGAAAGTTGTACGCAAAACCAAGCGTTAGCGCAGGTTTTGATGAAATGGCTCGCGATGAAGCCCGCCACAGCAAGGCTTTCGAAGGCCTGCTCCAGCGCTACTTCGGCTGATACAATTCCAAGCAATCAGCGCTCTGCAAACTGCAGGGCGCTGATTCTTTATTCTGCTGCCGCCTCAGCCATTGCCTGAACATTCTCCCACGGGACATCGGGAAGAATGGACTCATGACTGGGCGAAACCACAAAGTTCGGTCCAAAGAGGTCGCGCAGTCGATACACCTCTTCCTTGACCTGACGAGGCGTGGACGAAGGAAGAAGCTGCTGTGTGTCTACGCCGCCGACAAAGACGATTTTGCCGTTGAACTCCCGGGCAAGCGTGACCGCGTCCATGTTGGCCGCCTTGGCCTGAATGGGATGGAGTGCATCTACACCGGCGTCAATCAGACGCGGAATCACACGATAAATGGAGCCGCAGGAGTGCAGAAGCACCTTCATTCCGTGACGGTGTGCCTGATCGGTAAACTTCTGGAAAGCCGGCATCACAAAACGATCGAACATTTCCGGTGAAATCAGCGTATCGAGCTGACTTCCGAAGTCATTTCCGAAAAAGAACATATCAATCTTGTCTGCCATCTGCCGGAAGAGGCGTTCGTTGATACGCAGATAAATATCCACCACATGTTCCGTTACAGCATCTACAACGTCAGGATCGGTGTACATTTTCACAAAGTAGTTTTCCATGCCGAAGAAGTCGCATACATTGTGAAAGAAGCACGACCACGATCCGGAAAGCACGGCCTGGCCTGCCGCACGGGAACGCTCAATCTCCGCAATGGTTGGACCGAAATCGATGTATTTCTCATCCGGCCAGTCGAATGCATCCACCTCAGCCGGATCTTCACAATCCGCAAAAACACCCGCCTGATTGTGAGAAATGCGCTTCTTTCCTCCAAGCACATCAAACATCGGCTTGTTCTCCGGATGCCTGTACATGCCAAAAGCCTCGGGCTGAATCCAGCGGCAGCTGCTGCCAAGCTTCAGACCCAGTTCAAAATCATCCTTTACGTCAAAAGCACGAAACAGCGTTTCTGTGCTGGCATGATTGGGACAGCCATGCCAAAAGCCACAGTGCTCACTTTGGTGATTCAGTATTGCATGAAGTCTTTCCTGTCCTGTCATGATCTTTCTCCTGTTTGGTCGAAACATATGGTAGCAATAGGATTTTCTGCATTCAGTATAACCGCTTTTGCCTGAACGCACAAGGGTGTATACAAAAAGCGTCTGCACAACGCAGACGCTTTTATGATTTACTTCTCATCAGCCAGCCAGGCTTCAGCAGTAGCAGCAGACATACGCTTGATGCCTTCCACAGCATACTTGGACTCAGTGCCGCCGAAAGTATACAGGAAGTACTTGCCGCCCTCAGTCTTATACAGGCTCTCTTCGTAGCCTGCAGGGTCGCCGAACTCGCCGGAGGTGCGCTTGGCAATCAGTTCGGAAGCTTCGGTATCATACTCAACTTTGCAGATGATCTTTTTCATGGGTTATCCCTTTCCTTATTGGGCTGTTTAAATACAGCCAGTGATAGTGCCTTATATGCAAGGCAAAAGTGCTTGATGCAAGCAGGAGGTATCTTACCACAGTTTTTCCGTTTCGACAACACTTCTGCCATAAGTTGTTGGATAAACACAGAAAAAAGGATCTATTTTGCAGACAAAGTATCCATCAATTCAGTCGGTGAAAAGGGAAAGGTCAGAATCCCGGCTATTTCTCCAGCCAGTTCTCCTGACTGAATATAAAACACCACATTGCCATCCTGATCGAGGTAGAAATCGTTTTGTGGAGCAATGACAGCTTCTATATCCTGCTCGGATACGCCTTCAGGATAGTCCCCTTCTGCATTGTGAATATCGCGTTCAACGATCTGCCAGATCAGGCTGCACACTGTCTGCGAAAGGACCTTTTCCGCATCCGTCTGCTCCACACCGAGGAGCTGCGAAAGCGTTATTCTTTTCCCGGCATATATGCCGTCCAGTGCAAAAGTATCAGCATGGATTGTCTCCATAAGCCCCATGCCGCCCTCGCTTGTTCCGCGAAGCATGACGCTCAGATATCGTCCTTCTCCGGAGGTGACTTCATAATCAACCTCCGTAAGCTGCTCAGTAAAAATGCCGGAAAAGCCGTTCAAAACACATTCCTGATAATATTGATTCATCAGTACGGCAGACTCATGCTCAGGCTCAAACTGCGGCAGACGATACGAAAAAGAAGCCTGCGAAACATCCGCAGGCTTCCAGATTCCTTCCAAAGGAACCGCCAGTCTGAGCCCTTCACCGGATGCGTCCGTTTTTGTATACGGCATTCCGCATGCGATGACAAGCGTCATCGCACACAGCGCAGCCAGAAATGAAAGAGCTTTTTTCATTCATTCAGCTCCAATCAGCCCTGAGAAAGCTCGTTGACCACGAAGCTGTTCTCCAGATAAGCGTTGAACATGCCGTACTCAGCAACCAGAGCGGTCTGGTAGGTCAGCTCAGCCTGGAAGATGTACTGATCGGTTACGATGAACACGTCGAACACCACATAGCCCTCGTCGGTGGTGTAGGACACGGTGCCATACTGCATTTCCTCGTTCACAGTGGAAACGCTGCCGGTGATACCGTTGGCGATGATGCCCACGTAATCAGCCAGAGTTGCGCCATTTTCGTTGTCCATGCGCTTGGCGAAGAAGGCGGCGCTGCCATCGGGCAGCTGAGCGGACACGCCGCTTTCATCCTCAACCAGCATCTCATCGGTGAACAGAGAGGGATAGAGCAGCATGAAGCCGAGCTTGCTCTCGTACTCCACGGTGATTTCCTCGTCGTAGGCCAGCATAGCGGCTTCGTAGGTCAGGTCAGTGCCCACGGAGAAACCGGTGATGCGGAAGCCGTTGTAGGCGGAAGCGTCCTTCTGGAAGACGAACACAGCGCGGTCAATCCAGTCGATATTGACGAAGTCGCTTTCCTTCATCTCGCGCATGGCCTTGTCAGCCAGATACATTTCGCCGATGATCTGCACGCTCTCGCCGTCGATGGTATTCACGGTCACAGGCTGGAAGCCGATGTAGCCGTTAAGCTCCTCGCTGGAGTTAACAGGCTGCAGAGCAGGAGTCTTCGCAGCGAAGATCTTGCCCAGCAGGTCAGCCTGAGCAGCAGTGTCGCCCAGCATAGCGGCAGTCACGCCAACCTCAGCGCCGTATACCTTGCCAACCTTGAAGAAGGCATCCACAAAGGAAACGGTCAGTTCGCTGTCAGAGCCGGAGATGCTTTCGGGAGCATTGGGAGAATACTGAGAGGCCGCGCACACCAGATCCATCAGGGGCACAAGAGCTTCAAAGTCAGCCTTGGTTTCAGCAACGGCGCCCACGGAAATGCCCAGCACGAGGCACAGGGTCAGAAGCATGGAAAGCACCTTTTGTACGCCACGATTCATCATATTGTTTTCCTCCTTATGTCATGCCGTCAGGCTTAACGCCTTTCCGGTACATGGATACAACGTTCATGTGTGGACAAATCATCCACGTTTTGAAATATATTCCGCAGCGGAAATCGCGGCGATGTTTCCCTCGCCTACCGCCTTGGGTACCTGCAGAGGTTTGCCCGTACAGTCGCCTGCTGCAAACACGCCGGGAATGTTGGTACGCATTCCCCGGTCAACCGGAATGAAGCTTCCCTCCGTCGTCAGGTCGCTCAGGAGCATATCCAGAGGCATTGCGGCGCGGAAGACAAAGATTCCATCATAGCAATGCGTTGACTGATTCGTGGTCAGCGTGATCCCTGCGTCGTCACGTCCGATGCTCTGAGGCTTTTCAGCCATCAGCCGGACGTTGGATGCAAGTCCATCCGTGTTGTGAGGCTTCAGCGAATAGTACTCAACCTCCGCTGCCAGACCGGCAAGAAAAGCTGTTTCCTCAACCCCCTGCAACGAACCTGAAAGCACGGCGATTCGCTTGCCGCGGTAGAACATGCCGTCACAGGTTGCACAGTAGCTCACGCCTCTGCCCACCTGCTCTTCTTCCCCAGGAAGAAGCTTTGCCCTTGCGGCTCCCATGGCAAGAACGACCGTTTTTGCTTCCATCACATCGTTTTCAACCAGAAGCATGAAGCTCTCGCCCATCGGCATGATCTGACGTACCAGTCCGCTTTTCTCCTCTGCTCCCAGTTCCAGCGCCTGTGTGCGGAAGCTGTCGAGCATCTCGGTGCCGGAAATCTGCGGCATACCCGGATAGTTGTCAATTCTTTCAGCGCTTCTGAGAAGTCCGGTGTCGTTCTGCGGAGCAATTACGGTGGCTGAGAGTCCTCTCATTCGTGCGGTCATCGCGCAGGACCAGCCAGCCGGCCCCTTGCCAATGATGGCGACGTCGGTCATAGATTGCCTCCTTGGATCACTGTACGTAAACAGTTTGTACCAGAAAGAAGTATATCAAAAACATTAAGTTATTTCAAGAGTTTTCTATGAATATAAAGGAAATGTTACGAATTTATTTTTCCTTTTCGATATTTTCTGATAAAAAGACCGCCGATTCATGCTCGGCGGTCTTGAAAATTATGCCTTGTTGCTGCGGCTGCGGCGAGAACGACGGGGCTGTTCATCGGTTTGCTCTTCGGCCTGCTGCTGCGGTTCTTCTTCGTAACCGTAGTAATCGTCACTGAAGTCCGTGTATTCTTCCGTCACAGGTTCGGGAGCAGTCTCCTTCTTCTGCTTCTTTCCGCGTCCAAACAGTCCGCGCTTGCTGTGCTTCCTGTGAGCCTGATCGTACGTTTCGCCCCAGTCATAATCATCATTTCCGGGAACGAAGAACGGTTCCTTCTCCGTTTCAGGAATCTCAGCATAATCGGAATACTGAGGTTCTTCTGCGTAAACTTCCTCAGGCTGTTCGTAATACTCGGTATTATCCTCAGCGTAGTACTCTTCTTCAGCAGGAGCTTCCGCTACCTGAGCAGCGCTGCGTGCATACTTGAGATGCGGCAGTTCATAATCGGCCTGTTCTTCCGTAAGTGCATCACTCTCAATGGTAATCGGCTCTTCCTGAGGTACCTCTTGCTCGTACTCCTCCTCTTCCGCAGAGGAAGGAGTGACGTAATCACGGCGCTTGGCGCGTTCGAGTTGGTCAACCGCAGCCTCAGAGGCCTTTTTCTGCTGGGCACGGCGAACAGTCGCCACGATCAGCAGGCCACAGCTGGCGAGCAGTACAACGCCGGCGGCGATCAACAGAGGCAGAAGGATCTTCTGAATCAGCTTGGGAAGCGCGCCGATGCTGTCATCAGTGATCGGAGGAATGGTCGCAGGCGCGAAGGTCGGTTCAGCAGTAGGTTCGGGTACAGGAGTGGGCGTTGCGGGCGCAGCCGTGGGCACGGAGAAGGCAATCTGCATCTCATTGCTCTGGAAGGTCTGCGTGCTGTCGAGGGGATCAGTGGCCGTTACAGTGAAGCGGTACTTGCCGGCCATGGACAGCGCCGTATCACGGGAAAGTGTACGGCTTTCACCCACTTTGATGGACGAGAAGGTGTACAGCTCGGTTTCACCATGGGATACCTTTACATTAGAAGCATCCACCTTGCTGTTGTTGGTGATGGTAATGGTGAAGCGTACCTTGCCAGGCTGCTCAAACACCTCGGTCCGGTCGGGAACGGCCACCACTTCAAGCTTGAGCGCATCGGCGGGGTCAACCGCGGTCACAGTCAGCGCAGAGGTGGAAATAGAGGTTTCGGTGCCGGTGGCGTCGGTGCCGGTAACGACGAACTGATAATCCATCGTTTCAGGAACGGTGACTTCCTTGGTGAGCTTGAGGCTCTTGCCGGCTTTGACTTCCTGATTGGTGAATACATCGCCCAGCGCTGCATCAGTTACGCGGATATCGCTGTAATCAACACTGCCGGTATTCTTCAGCTCCAGTTCAAGGGTGACGGTACCGTTGGCCACAACACCCTTGACATTGGAAGTGAGCTTGGCTTCCAGAGAAGGCTCGCCGAACTTGATGACCTGCTTTTCAACCGTATACGTCTGGGTTTTAGACTGGGTTTCAGACTTGTAGGTGATGGTTGCAGTACTGGTAAGATCCTTCTTGCCCATGGTGACGGGATACTTGATTTCCGCCGTCTGACCAGGCTTGAGGGTGGGGATGGTGTACTTCTGGTTGTGGATATTCTTGTGCTCCTGAATGGTCACATCCAGCAGATTAACCGTGCCGGTGTTCATGATATCATAGCGCACAACAATTTCCTGACCCTCGCGTGCAATGGTCGGGCTGATGGTACGCTTGACGTCAATATCCGTCTCGGCTGTCTGCAGCGTAATCTTGGCGCGGATGGGCTGGCTCTTTTCTACTGCCTTGCCGCTTTCGTTATAGAGCGTATACTTGACGAAATACACAACGGAGCCGTTGTCCAGCGTGCGCTGGTTTACGTCATAGGTGCCGGTCCAGGTTTTGATTTCCCCTGCCTTGAGCAGAGCGCTGCCGTTGGTACCAAAATCGCTCACGATCTGCGCAGCGGGATCGTACAGCCATACAGGATCCTTCAGATCGCTGTCGCCGGAGTTGGAAATGGTGATGGTTACGCTCACCTTTCCAGGACCGGTGAGCTTGCTGGGCGTGATCTCCATGCTGGTGACGATAGGATCGACCGCTTCCGCCATGGCAAAGCCAGCCAGCAGCGTGATCACCGCCAGCAGCAGACTGAGAATGAGTACCTTGCGTTTCATCATGTATGTCGGGCGGAGCCGCCCTTCCTCCCTTCGGCATGCCGATGGTTCTATGGGTACAGGCATATGAACAGTTTACCCATTTTCTGCCGGATGATTCCGCGTTTTCGGTATGCTGGTTCCATGTTATTTTATTACAGAATTATGAACATGTCAAGCATTACATAACGCCCATCGATTCAACGTTTCCCAACCTCATTTTCATGCATTTTTTACGGAATAAAGTCAAGCATATCATGCTGATCCGCTACGTCCACAAAGCTGTCCGGCACCTGACCGATGATGATGCTTTCGGCAATCAGCATGGTGCTGTTTACCTCTACCAACTGGGAACCTGTGGGAATAATCAGGCTTACGCTCGCATGAAGGGTCAGGAAAATTTTGTGACGGGTCTGGTTGATGCCTGCTGTTTCGAACTCCGTGTCGTAATCGGTATTCACGGCTCCCACCGGCAGAATCTGTACCGGAATTCTGGGTCCAAAGCCAGAAAGAAACCGGATGCCCAGCGCGGCTCCCAAGGGAATTTCAACAAACTGGTTTTCAAAGCTGTTAAGCTCCTGCTCGGCAACCAGCGCCGTCTGTGCTGCAAGCGCGTTCATGCGCATGGTGTTTGCTCTGAGCATACTCACCCGGCCTTCAACATCCAGTTGCATATCCACCAGTTCCTCGTAGTCAACGCCATCCTCCGTTACGATGTGCACAGCCCGGTTGAGCGTCTCTACAGCCATCGAATACGCCTTGGCAAAGGCCATGTCCAAAAGCGTCTGACTGAGGTTCTGCTCCATCAAAATCACAACCGCACTCAAAAGAAGCGCAATCAGTAGGATCAGTCTGATTCCCCCGTCTTTTCTTGTATTGCCTGCAGTCATTTCATCCCCTCCTGCGTTCCATATATGCGAGCGATTGTTACAGCATGCGCTATGGCATGTCCCCTGCATCTATGGTATAATGAACCGGTATACCGCTGTATTTTTTAGGAGGGTATCATGTACCAGACACCTAACGGCTACAAGCCTGAACAATATGAAAACGAGCTGGAGGAAACGCCGAAGTATAAACGGCGTACCATCTTCAAACCGCGTCTGACCAAACCGAATTTTGTGCTGTCCGTGCTTGTGAACGCAGTGAGGATGCTGGCTGTGCTCATTGTGCTGTGCGGACTTGCGCTGTGCGGCGCGGTACTCGGCATTGCCAAGGGATATATGGAAACCGCGCCTACGCTGGATCTTGCGCTTCTGGACGATCAGGACAAGACTTCTTTCCTCTACGACGCACAAGGTAATGTAATCACCGATTACAAGGGCACGGAAAACCGCATTATGGTCAATATCTCCTACATGCCCGAAAACTTGCGCAATGCTTTTGTAGCTGTGGAGGATGCCCGCTTCTATACCCATAACGGCATCGACGTCAAGCGCATCATCGGCTCCTTTGTTCAGAACTTTGTTTCAGGCAGTCAGCAGGGTGGATCAACCATCACCCAGCAGCTGATCAAAAACACGGTGCTTTCCAACGAATTAAGCTACAAGCGCAAGATTCAGGAGGCATGGCTTGCCATGCAGCTGGAGACGCGCTATACCAAGCTGCAGATTCTCGAATACTACCTTAACACCATTTATCTGGGGGAAAACTACTACGGCGTGCAGGTCGCTTCTCAGGGGTATTTCGGCAAGGAACTGAACGAGCTGACTCTTCGTGAATGCGCAATGCTGGCCGGACTTACGTCCAATCCCTACTATTACAATCCACGCCGCAATTTCTATACCCGTACTTCCGAAACCACCGATTATCATGCCATCACCAACAACCGCACTGATTACGTTCTGCGCTGCATGTACGAAAACCAGTTCATCACCCAGCAGCAGTATCAGGATGCGCTCAACCCCGCTACGGCGGCAGTTCTTCAGAACTCCACCACCGAAGGCGACGGCATGTACAAGTACGCGCACTACGTGGAATATGCCGTGCAGGACATCGTGGACTGCTTTCTGGAGCTGAACGGTCTGGAAAACACCAGTGAAAACCGCGCGAAGATGGAAAATGAACTTCGCACCGGCGGTTATCATGTAACGCTGGCCATCGACACCGAGATGCAGGAAACGGTTGAATCCACGCTTGAAAACTGGACGAGCTATCCCGCTCTGCGCGATCCCAGCGACAAGGTATACCGTACGCTCAACTATGACGGCACCTATACTGAAATCATTCAGCCGCAGGCTGCTGCCGTGGTGCTGGACTACCGCACCGGTGAACTCAAGGCCATCGTAGGCTCCCGTACGCGACCGACCGCACGCAAAACGCTCAACCGCGCCACCGACATGAAAATGCCCGTCGGTTCCACCATCAAACCCATTGCCGTCTACGCGCCTGCACTTGAAATGGGCTATTCTCCGGCAAGCGTGGTCTACAACATTCCTGTTCCGATTTCCGGCTGGAAGGATGACGACGGCAAGGACACCTGGCCCAAGAACTATGGCGGCGGCTATGCAGGCCCTGAAACGCTTCGTCAGGCCATGAAGCGCAGCCATAATGTGTCTGCGGCGCAGACGCTGGTAAACTATGTAGGCGTGGAACGCTCCGCCGATTTCCTGCTTCGCATGGGCGTTGATCGCGGCAATATCGATGCAACGCCCTTTGGCCTGTCGCTTGGCTCCAGCGGCATCACTCCGGTTCAGATGGCCGTGGCCTATGGCACGCTAGCCAACGGCGGCATGTATCTGGAGCCGGTCTCCTTCCTCGGCATTTCCGACAGCAGCGGCAACGTCGTTTACGACAGCCACGCCATGCAGGAAAGTCGTCAGGTCTTCCGTCCTGCCACCTCCTATATGATCGTGGATATGATGAAAAGCGTGGCTTCCAGCGGCGGTACTGCTTCCGGCGCAAAAATCAGCGGTCAGACTGTCGCGGGTAAAACCGGCACCAACAGCGATCAGCGCGGCGTTACGTTTGTGGGTATGACGGGCTGGTATGTCTCCTCCATCTGGGTTGGCCACGATAACTATAAGCCGCTTTCGTCCAAGTCTACCGGCAGCAACGGCGCCATGCCCATCTGGAAGAGCTACATGACCGACATCCACAAAGGCCTTGATAACCGCGATATCGTTGAGGCTGATCCTTCCCAGCTCGGACTTACTCAGGTTACTACCTGCGCTGTCAGCGGCCAGCTCGCTACGGATGCCTGCTATCACGACAGCCTTGGATACGGCGTTGTAACTGACTGGTGGTATGAGCCTACCGTTCCGACGGTGTATTGCCAGATGCACCAGTCCGTTACGGTCTGTGCACAAAGCGGCATGCCTGTAACGGCATACTGTCCCTCTTCCGTAAACAGCGGCATGGTGGTCATCCCCAACGGCCATCCGCTGAGCACCTATGCCTATGACAGTCAGTACGCTTCCGTGGTAGCTGAGTATCTGGGCACTGCGAACTCGTTGAGCACCTGTGTGCTTCATACCAGCGACTCCAGCAGCGGTTGGATGGACCCTGTGGTGGAAAACACGCTGATTCCCGATGCACGTCAGCTGCTGCAAAGCGCCTACGATCTGATGTACGGGCTCGACGGTTCCTCAACCGCCTACTATAGCATCCAGAGTGCCGCCAGCAATCTGGAAAGCGTGATTTACTCCGACAATCCCACTACGTCCGACATCGCCAGCGCCATGGCCATGCTGACCCAGGCGATGGCTGGTGCATTCTGACACAATAGCCCGGCTGCTTTGCCGGGCTATTTCTGCAAGGAGAACTGCTATGAATCCTTCTGTACTTTCAAACCGATATCAGGTCTCTGTTCTGCATGAAGCCGATATTCCCGAACTTTTGTCCCTGTGTCAGGGAAACCCGAAGTTCTATCACCATTGCCCGCCCGCACCGTCAGAAGAAAGTCTTCGCGCCGATATGCTGGCCCTTCCGCGTGGAAAAAGCATGGAGGATAAATTTTACCTCGGCTTTCGGAAGGATGGAAAACTGGTCGCGGTGCTGGATCTGATCCTCCGCTACCCCAATGATCAGACCGCTTTTTTCGGCTTTTTCATGCTTCGCGCTGATCTGCAGGGCCGCGGCGTCGGCTCCTCGCTGATCAGCGAAATCCTCTCTGGTTTAAGCAGCGAATACCGTGCCGTTCGTCTTGGATATGTCAAAGGGAACGAGCAAAGCCAGCACTTCTGGCAGAAAAACGGCTTCCTGCCAACCGGCGTTATCGTTCCCACGGAAGCCTACGAGATCGTTATCATGGAAAGAGAACTGTAAGCATACTCAGAATTCCTTCATTCCTTCATTAACGCAGCGGCTTCATATCCGAAGGAAACTTCATTCTTCAGACCAAGAAAAAAGCTCTTTGTTTTCACAAAGAGCTTTTTTCTTGAATGGTATTGATAATAATGATACGGTTTCAAATAGTTTCATTTGGTTTCACTCAAAAAATGAAACTATTAAACGGGAAGTGAAACTCTCTTTCGGGACTGAAACTATGCTGATCAGTTTATCAAATTGGAATATATTATTCTGCAGTTATCTCTCTGATTTTATTTGTATAGTCATTGCCATGGTTTATGGAAAACTCGCCGTGATATAACTCGGGAAGAACTTGCAGTACACTCTCTTGCAATGCTTGATGAATTATTCTAGCAGATTTTTGCATTGCTTTATTTTCTTTTCCGCCAACAAATATATAAACCTTTGCGCTACAGTTCTTTATGGATTCCTTTAAGGAATATAACGAATTTGCCTGTAAAAAAGCAATCATATCTTTCTTAGATATGGCACAAGTATCTCTAAAATAATAGTCAAATAAATCGGATTTTATTTTAAGTGACTTGAATTGTAATTTAGAAAACCATTTGTACTGTATTAACCCAAAACTACTTTCAAATGCAGGCTTAATCATAGAATGTGTTAGTTTTGAGGGTATAACCAGTGCACTTTCAATGATGGCATAATTACAAACATCGTTGCGTTGCGACAAAATCTCCAGTAAAATCTGCCCACCCAAGGATAAACC
>JAGBBE010000190.1 GCA_017938645.1 Clostridia bacterium | reverse complement strand
GTTTCGGATATCTCTTTCATAATCTCACCTCACAGAAAAGCGGCGGTAGCTGGTGGCTTTGGTATAAGCGGCGGCGAGGTCAGCGTGGTCTTTCTTGAAGCGGGTGCTGTCAAAGCGACTGGAAGTGTAGGTCGTCCAACTGACTTTGTAGGAGCCAGCCAGTAGGGTTTCTTCCGTTCCCATGCGGGACTTGATTTCGTCCTCAATCGTGGTGATTTCGGTTTCCAGTTCTTCACGCATGCGTTTCAGTTCCATCAGTTCCTTGATTTTAGGTTCCATGTTGTGGTCGCTCATTGGGGTGCCTCCTTTGATGGTGGAGCCTCATTTGCTCCTTCTAACACTTAATATTATACAGCAAACGCTTAATAATGTCAATATAAATATCAATGTTTGAATAAATATTTTTTACACTTATCATCATAATATTTAGTATTTGCTTTATTTCCGAGACGGTGATAGAATATCTGTGAGGTGATGACAAATGACTATGGAACAAAAAATCGGTATGGCTCTTGCCTATAAGGGGATGAGTCAAGCTGCGCTTGCCCGTGAAATGGGAACTACGCCCTCTAACTTCAATCAAAAATTGAAGCGTGGAACCTTTACCGTTGAAGAATTGGAGAAAATCGGTGAAGTGTTGGGAGCTAAGTATTTCTTTGGCTATGAGTTTGAAGACGGCACAAAGATATAAAAAACATGGAGCAAACTGACAGTTGCTCCATACCATTTGATGGGATACCCTTTTGGGCAGCCCATCTTTTTTATTCTTTCAAATCAGCCGCCGCAGATGAAGCGCCGCCAAAAGTCAAAACCTGAAAAGGCTGGCTATTTTGGCGCGCAAATCTTTGGCGGATTTCTCATTCAAACGTACATTTGCTTCCAGTTCCACAGGTTTCTCCTGTGCCTGTTCCAATGCTTCAACACGGGCAGCGAGTTCTTCAAATCGCTCCGCAAACATCATCAAAGCACCATCATAATGCTGTGTGATTTCATTCACGGTTTCCTCCATGGCGGAGGCGTATTCCTGAATGTGCTGGTTGTGGTAGGGATTGTCGCCCATTGTAGAGCGCAAAGACTACGTGGAACGGAGATGGGAAAAAGGATTGAATTTTATCATATATGATTTACTCCTTGGCTGATTGCCATTTTTTCTTACCATAATTTTACCTCAAATTTTTGAAAAGGACAAATTTTCAAGGCGCTGAAAATTCCATCCTGTAAAGGGTTGTGCTATACTTATCCTATCCTTTTGGGCGGAGGCGCACCATGACTGAAGAGCAAAAAACTCCCCATCGTGGCAGAAAAGAACACCAGAGATATAAGTCTTTTGTTGTGCTTCAATATCTTCTGAAAAATTCAGATGAAGACAACGCTATCAGCGGCAAAGAGATTGCTAACGATATTCGGGAGACCTATGGCATTGAAGCCGAACGGCGTTCCGTATATGAAGATATCAAAGAAATCAATCGCATCTTACTCATGCTGAAGGAAGGCTGCACCATAGACAAAGCTGCCGAAATGCTGAAAGAGGATACCACCGACGAACTGAAGGCTATTGTTTATGATGAGCACCGCAAAGGTTTTTATGTCAAAAAACGCAGTGTAAGCCTTCACGACTTACGCCTGATGGCGGAATGCGTTTATGCTTCTAAGTTCATCAATCAGGCACATGCCAAGCGGCTGGTTGATGTGATTTGCAGTTTCGGCAGCGACAATTACGCTGAGCAAATCAAACATGACGCCTTTCTGGTAGACCGTATCAAAACAAACAGCAGAACAGTTATGAGGAATATAGCGGTCATCAGAACCGCCATGAGCACCCGAATAAAAGGCAAAGCACATAGGCCGGAGAAAATCCGCTTCAAATATCTTCAACATAGCATCAATGATGTCAAAAATGAAGTGGAGCGTCGCCAAGGAAAACCGTATGTCGTCAATCCATTCCGGCTGATGATAAACGATGGCAACTACTATCTGCTCGCTGTTAATGATGAGACCAAAAAAATGATTCCTTACCGTGTTGACCGCATGAAGAATGTGGAACTGACGGGTATAGAGCGAGAATACGAAGCCAAGTATAAAAACCTTGATATCAAGCAGTATGCACGCCGCACCTTCTCTATGTTCAGCGGCAAAACCACACTCGTTGAGCTTCGTTTTCTCTTCACACTGCTGGATACGATGGTAGACCGTTTCGGAACAGAGGGTGTACAATACAGTATAATTGATGATAAATTCTATTCTCTCTCCGCTTTTGTTGATGTCAGCGAGCAGTTCTATGGGTGGATTTTGGGTTTTGGGCGGAGGGTAAAACTTATTGGCAATGAGGACACCGTGAAAGAATTCAATGCCTACCTGACAAAGATATATAAAAATTACAATCCCGAAACGGTAGCCGACGAATAATCGGCTACCGTTTTTCTATTCAAAGTAGTTTAAAAGATGTTCAAAAGATGTGTCAGAGTTGTTTGAAAGTAGTATCAATCTTGCTTCAAAGTTGTTTGGAAGATGATTCATAGTTGACCCATTGCTTTTATCCTTATACAATGAAGTAGGCACATCTTTTCATAGCCTGTGCCACAAAGTATCTTGATAACTTCACAAGAGATATCAAAGTCATGCGGAAAGGAATTTCTTCATGGCAAAAAGGCTGAAACAACATATTGAAATCAATGGACAAAACAGATGGGTGACAGGATATTCACATCAGGAAATACTGGATAATGCCATCAAACTGGTGATGACTTCCGCAACGGAAGAGGCGCATACAAAGCCGGAGAAGAAGTACCTATTTGCACCCTATGCCAAAAACTGGTTGTCGCTTTACAAGGAACAAACGCTGAAGCACACCACACTGCGCGAATACACTACTCTTCTCAACAAGCATATCCTGCCCGTCTTTGAAAAGCATGATATCCGCGCCATCACCACGGATGACGTACAGCGCTTCATGAACAGCAAGGCGGATATGTCCCGCAAGACCATTCATGAAATGGTGATGGTATTGGGCATGGTTCTGGAAAGCGCGGTGGAAGATGGCATTATCGTCCGTAATCCTGCGCGAAGCAAACGACTGAAGAATCCGTCAAAAAAGAAAACGGTCAGGAACGCACTGGAACGTGAGCAGTTGACGGATATCATCGCCAATCTTCATCGATTGACGGATGAACGGGATGTCCTATTGCTTGCGCTGCTGATCTACACCGGCATGAGGCGCGATGAAGTGCTGGGGCTCAAGTGGGAGAATATCGACTTTGAGCACAGTCTCATCCATGTCGTGCGCGGTGTTACATTCAAATGCAACCTGCCGCACATTGACACTCCAAAAACCAATGCGGCAATCCGTTCTGTTCCCATGCCTGCGGCACTTCGGCAGTATCTTCATCCGAAGGAAGACAATCTCTTCGTCATTGGCGGAGGCGAACAACCCATTACAGAACAGACGATGAAACGCATGTGGGAACGCATCAAAAAGACCATCAACGTCTATGGGGCTACGCCGCATGTATTCCGTCACACCTACATGACCTTCGCAGACAGAGAGAACGTGCCGCTGAAAACGCTTCAATCCATCGGTGGATATGCCGATATCTACACCCTCAAAAACCGCTACACGCACACCCAGAGGGAGGATATTGAACATGCGAGAAGCTGTATTGACAACATGTTTTCATCTGTCTGACGGAACACGGATGGAACAACCTTGAAAGTGCTTCAAAGCTTTATGAAATAAGCATTTGAAGCATCGCAAAATAGGCGTTTTGGAACATCTTATGTCACAAAACACCCAAAACAGAATAAAACAAGGTCTTATTCAAGACAAAAGAACAAAACAAAAAAGCCTTGAAACCCATACGTTTCAAGGCTTTCCGAACTGGTCGAGGTGACAGGATTTGAACCTGCGACCTTTTGGTCCCGAACCAAACGCGCTACCAAACTGCGCTACACCTCGAGAACTGGAGCCAATGAGGGGACTCGGACCCCTGACCTGCTGATTACGAATCAGCTGCTCTACCAACTGAGCTACATTGGCGCGTCAGCATTAATCATTATAGCAAAGGCCTATGCTTTTGTCCAGCCTTTTTTGAAAAAAAGCCTTGATATGGCAAAACAGGGCTTGTCATCTGAGGCATCACGCGGTAGGATAGACGTAGGAGGCGAAAAAGAATGATCGAAAAGCGCATTGCAAAGCAGGGGGCAGCGTTTGAAACGCTGCAGCAGGCTATTGACAGTATCCCGGAGAAGAATACAGATACCGTGCGGCTGATTCTGGAACCGGGCGTGTATCGGGAAAAGGTTGTTGTCAATAAGGATCATGTGGAGATCTGCGGCGATGGCGCAGAAATCGTGTGGGGCGATTATGCGCTGCAGCTCCTGGCGGATGGCACAACCAAGAATACCTTCCTCACGGCTACGCTGCTGGTGACAGGAACGGACGTCACACTGCGCGGAGTTACCGTGCGAAACGATGCAGGTGACGGGCGTAAGGTTGGGCAGGCTGTAGCGGTATATGCGGCAGGCGATCAGTTTCGCTGCTATGACTGCCGCTTCTGTGCTGCGCAGGATACGCTGTATACAGGGCCTGTGCTGTGGAAACTGCATCATCATACCTCCAGACCGATTCCACTGGGTGTGGAAAACGTGGCGGACAGACCGGATACCGACGCGCGGCAGTACTATGAAAATTGCTGGATTCAGGGTGATGTGGACTTTATTTTCGGCCCGTATCGCTGTTGGTTTGAGGGCTGTACGCTGTATGCCAACGCCAGAGGCGGATATTATACTGCGCCGAATACGCAGATGGACCAGCCCTTCGGACTTGTCTTCCATCGCTGCAGGCTGACGGGTGAGTGCGAAAAAGGCGGCATCTATCTGGGGCGTCCGTGGCGCGAGGGAGCAGCGGCGGCGTTCCTCCATTGTGAGATGGATGAATGCGTCCATCCGGAAGGTTTCTGCGATTGGGAAAACCCCTTCCGTCCGCTGACCAGACGCATGTGTGAGCATGGTACTGTCGGTGCGGATGTGTCGGGCCGTAATCCTGCTTCCGGCTGGCTCACGGAGGAAGAAGCAGAGCAGTATACGCTGGAAAACGTCCTTGCAGGCTGGAATCCCGGAAAATGAAAGGAATGGAAGAATGCGGCATCTTCATGTGGCAAGGATAGAGCCTGATTGTGAACTGTGGGAAAGCTTGACGAAATACGCAGAGCATTGTTCCTGGGAAGCCGGAAAGCATCTGGCGATGATGCTTCGGGAAAATCGTTTTGAAGACTGGGAAAGTGTTTTTGCCGCGATGATCGATGGAGAAATCGTCGGCTTCTGCACGTTCCTCAAAACCGACTACTACCCGGAAAACCGGTATTCTCCGTGGATCAGCTCCATTTTTGTGGATGAAAAGCATCGCGGAAACCGCATCAGCCAGCAGATGATTGAAGCGGCGATTGAATACGCCCGTTCCTGTGGTTTCAGAACGGTGTACATTCCATCCGATCTGGATGGATTTTACGAAAAATACGGGTTTGTCAGAGTGGATGAGCTGGTCAATTACGCCGGAGATACGGATCAGGTTTATGCCCGAAAGATATAAAAAAGCAGCTGCGCACAGGCAGAAGAGCCTTGTGCGCAGCTGTTTTTCTCAATTTTAGCGGTTGCAGACGCTTCGGCAGGCGGCGCAACCGCCCTCTCCGGTTTCGCGCAAGGAGGCAGGCAAAGCATCGCCGACCTCTTTCATAGCAAGGATGACTTCATCGCAGGGAATGGGGCATGCAACGCCGCTGAGCGCCATCTGAGCTGCAGCCAGTGCCTGCGATACGCCGCCTACGTTGCGGTACACACAGGGCACCTCCACAAGGCCGTGCACGGGGTCGCAGACAAGTCCAAGCATGTTCATCAGAGCAAAGGAGCAGGCATGACCAGCCATCTCGGGCGTGCCGCCGTACAGCTCCACCAATGCGGCAGCAGCCATGCCGGCAGCAGCACCGCATTCGGCCTGACATCCGCCTTCAGCTCCGCTGATGGTAGCCTGCAGGGAAATAATACGCCCGAAGCCGGCCGCGGCAAACAGCGCCATCACCAGTTCATCATCTGTGAAGCCTTCCTGTTCTTGCACGGAAAGCAGCGCACCCGGAAGAATTCCGCAGCTTCCGGCAGTCGGAGCGGCTACAATTTTACCCATGCAGGCGTTGTACTCTGCGATGGACAGCGCGTATGCACCGGCCTTGCCCAGCAGACCGAACCGTCCTACCTGATTTTTATCGATCATATGAGCAGCCTGCCCGCCGACCATACCGCTTACGCTTCGCAGGTCGGGAGAGAGGCCCGCATGTGCGCTTTCGCGCATGACCTTCAGCCGCAGATGCATGCGTTCGACGATTTCGGCTTCCGTACAGGTTTCCTGCTTGCATTGCCAGTGCAGAGCGGCCTTGCCAAGGCTGCCGTACTTGGCAGCGTCCCTGAGATATTCAGCAAAGGTGCGCATGTCATTAACCCTCCTCGGAACGTGCGGCGATATAGGCCACGTGGAATACGCCGGGCATGGCTTTGAGCCATGTGATCAGCGAAGGCTCCACGTGTCCGTCCAGCTCAATAACCATCATGGCTTCGCCGCCGATGCTGCGCCTGAAAACGCGCATGGTAGCGATGTTGATGGAATGCGCAGTCAGAACGCTGCTGATCTGTGCAATCATGCCCTTGACGTCCTGCTGGGTGATAATGAGCGTATTCTCATGTCCGGAGAAGCCGGCCTCCAGCCCGTTGATGGACTTGACCACAATTTCTCCGCCGCCCACAGAGACTGCCTGTACCTGCAGCGGAACGCCGTCTGCACCCTCCACATCCAGAATCACGGTGTTGGGGTGTGCGCCGCGCAGCTCAGCGTTGTAGAAGCTGTATTCCAGTCCGGCTTGTTTGGCGTGCTCAAGGCTGTCGCGCAGACGCTCGTCGTCCACGGCCATGCCGAGCAGGCCGCCGATGAGCGCCTTGTCGGTGCCGTGGCCGCGATAGGTTTTCTGAAAGGAGCCATACAGGCCAATGCGAGCCTTCACCGGCTCACAGCCCAGCAAAAGACGGGTAATCAGTCCGATGCGAGCCGCGCCCGCCGTGTGGGACGAACTGGGGCCGACCATCACAGGGCCCAGAATATCAAACAGATCCATTGCATTTCCTCCGATGTGAATGAAAAAAGCGTCCCGAAGAAAACGGGCCGCTTTTTCCGTTTCCGTATCGTTATCATAGAACGGAACAGATCAAAGGTCAATAGGAAAAGGGAAAATCAGGCGGTTTCAATGCTGGCAGCCTTCTGCAGCTTGAGCTGCTCGATGGCGTTTTCGCGCATCTTGTACTTGAGGATCTTGCCTGCCGCATTCATGGGGAAGCTGTCCACAAAGGCGATGTACTTGGGCACCTTGTGGCGCGCCATGTGGTCGCGGATGTACTGCTTCATTTCTTCCACGGTCATGGTTTCCTCTTCCTTGAGGATGATACAGGCCATGATCTCTTCGCCGTACTGTTCATCGGGCACGCCGATGACCTGCACATCGGAAACCTTCGGATGGGTGTAGATGAACTCCTCGATCTCCTTGGGGTAGATGTTCTCGCCGCCGCGGATGATCATGTCCTTGAGGCGTCCGGTGATGCGGTAGGTGCCGTCGTCGTTCTTGCAGGCGAGGTCGCCGGTGTGAAGCCAGCCGTCCTCATCGATGGCGGAGCGGGTGGCGTCGGGCATCTTGTAGTAGCCCTTCATGATGTTATAGCCGCGCGCTACGAACTCGCCGATTTCGCCGTTGGGCAGCTCCTCGTTGGTTTCGGGGTTGATAATCCGGCATTCGATCTCGGGCAGTGCACGGCCAACGGTAGCCACGCGCAGTTCCAGCGGATCGTCTGCGCTGGACATCGTGCAGCCGGGAGAGGCCTCGGTCTGACCGTATACGATGGTGATTTCCTTCATGTGCATCTTCTCGACTACCTCGCGCATCTTGGCAATGGGGCAGGGAGAACCGGCCATGATGCCGGTGCGCATGTAGGAGAAATCGGTCTTTTCGAAATCGGGATGCTCAAGCATGGCCACAAACATCGTGGGTACGCCGTGGAAGGCGGTGATATGTTCCTGATGCACGCAAGCCAGGGACGGCTTGGGGCTGAAATAGGGCAGCGGCAGGATGGTCGCGCCATGAGTCATGGAGGCGGTCATCGCCAGCACCATGCCGAAGCAGTGGAACATGGGCACCTGAATCATCATGCGGTCGGCCGTGGAGAGATCCATGCGGTCGCCGATGCACTTGCCGTTGTTGACGACATTGTAGTGGGTGAGCATGACGCCCTTGGGGAATCCGGTGGTGCCGGAGGTGTACTGCATGTTGCACACATCGTGAGGAGACACGTTGGCCGCCAGACGCCAGACTTCTTCCACCGGCACGGACTTGCCGCGCTCCAGCGCTTCCTCCCAGGAAACCGCGCCGGGCTGTTTGAAGCCCACGGTGATGACATTGCGCAGGAAGGGCAGACGGTGCGCATGCAGATACTTGCCCTTGGGCGTGGTCATCAGCTCGGGACAGAGCTCGTTGATGATCTGCTGATAGTTGCTGTCGCGGTAGCTCTGTTCCAGGATAAGCGTGTGCGTATCGGACTGCTTGAGCAGGTATTCCGCTTCGTGGATCTTGTAGGCGGTGTTCATCGTCACCAGCACCGCGCCGATCTTGGTAGTGGCCCAGAAGGCGATGTACCACTGTGGCAGGTTGGTGGCCCACATGGTGACGTGACTGCCGGGTCTGACGCCCAGGGCGATCAGGGAACGTGCAAAGTTGTCCACATCCTCGCGGAATTCGGAGTAGGTGCGGGTATAGTTGAGGGTGGTGTACTTGATGGCTTCCTGATCGGGGAATTCTTCAGCCATGCGGTCCAGCACACGGGAGAAGGTGGTCTCGATGAGCGCTTCCTTCTTCCATACATACTGGCCAGTTCCAGCGTTGTTGTAGTACAGAGGCTTCTTGAGCATGCGGGGGCTCTCGAAGCGGTTCATGTAGTTGACGAAATAGGGGAAGATGATCTCGCGGTCCTGCAGATCCTCCATCCACTCGGGCTTCCATTCCAGAGAAATGAAGCCGTCATAGTTGATGGAAGCCAGCGCTTCCATCACGCCGCTGATGGGCAGCGTACCTTCGCCGATGAGGTTGTAGGAGCCGTCGTCGTCGGAGTCGCGCAGATGCACATGCTTGACGTACGCACCCAGATTCTTGATGGTGGCGTCGGGCGATTCGCCGTGGTCGCGGCAGGTGTGATGTACATCCCACACCACGCCAAGCTCATCGCAGGCAAAGTGGTTCATCAGTTCGCGCAGCAGAGCGGTGTCGGCATACAGGGCGCTGGTCTTGACGAGCAGCACCACGTTCTTTTCTGCCGCAGAGGGCAGCAGCGTTTCAATGGACTTGCGGATTTCTTCCGGCCTGTCCTCCGAGGCAAAAGCGCATACGTACGGTACGCGAAGATCGGCAGCCAGCGAAATCAGGCCTCGCAGCTCTTCGGTTTCGCCTTTGGACAGGTCGCAGGAGGAATCCAAACAGGGAATGGCCAGCTTCTTTTCGTTGAGCATGCGCACAGTGGCAGACAGGCCGTAGCGATGGAAGGGGCCTCCTTTGTCAAACAGAGGAGCGTACAGATGCGCATTGTAGACCTCTACGCCGCCGAAGCGCATGTCGGAGGCGGTATCGATCCATTCGTCCCAGGAACAGCTTTCCCAGCCGCGTGTTGAAAAGGACAGCTTCATGCTTCCGCCTCCTCATAGACGATCTTGTTCAGCGCGCTCAGATAGGCCTGAATGCTCGCGCCTACGATATCGGTGGAGATGCCGCGGCCGGAATAGAGCTTTCCGCCGGAGCGCAGGCGCACAACGGTTTCGCCCATGGCCTCGCGGCCTTCGGTAACGGCCTGAATCTGGAAATCATCCAGCTCGTAGTGATGGCCGATAACCTGCTCAATGGACTTAAATGCGGCGTCGATGGGGCCGTCGCCCAGACAGATACCTTCCAGGACGGAACCTTCCTTGTTCATCTTGATATGGGCGCTGGCGGAGATGGCGTTGCCGCAGTTGATGACGTAGTTCATCAGCTGATAGGTAGGCGGTACCTGCAGAGCAGCGGAGGCCACGATGGTGTCCAGCTCACGGGCGGATACGGTTTCCTTCTTGGCGGCGATGGCCTGAAAAGCTTCGTAGACCTTGGCATTGTCCTCATCGCTGAGGGTATAGCCAAGCTTTTCAACGGCCTTGCTCACGGCGGAGAGGTCGTCATGAACACTGAGAACCATGCCGGAAGCGTCAGCCACGGCGGACACGCCGCCGTCATAGAGGCTGTTCTGGCCGCGGCTGGAGCAGAGCCATTCGATCTGCGCAGTGATGCGCTTGATTTCGGCATGACGGATGCTGCAGCCCAGTTCGAAACTGTCGCCGCGGTTCTTGAGGATGGCGGCGATGTCGCTGAGCGCGGTCACGTCGCCGGGGCAGGAGACGGTCTTGATCTCGTCCACGCCTGCACGGATGGCGGCGATGGCACAGGCTCCGGCCATGGACAGGGCGTTGGAGCACTGAAGGCCCAGCTTGATGCCGGCAGTCTCAGGCACGTTGGCCTTCACATCTTCCACGAAGGCAGAAAGCTCCTCGGGGAACATCAGACCGGCAGCGTCGCACAGGGTCACGGTGGTTGCACCGGCAGCGATGGCCGTGCGGACAGCCTGATAGAGGAACTCGCGCTCGCTGCGGCATGCGTCATCGGCGATGAATTCCACGTCGGCGCACTTGGCACGGCAGGCGGTGATCAGCGCGGAAATAGCCTCGATCATCTTGTCGGGCTTCTTGTGCCAGAAGTATTCCATCTGGGTGGGGCTCATGGGCGCTTTGAGCTGCAGACGCGCCTTCTTGGCATTCCTGAGCGCCGCCCAGGTTACATCAACGCTTTCGATATCCTGCGTTACACATACGGAAACAGCCGCGTTTTTGGCAGCCATGGCCACAGACTTGACCAGCAGACTGTCAATTTTCTTGTTTTCGATTGGAGCAAGCTCGATGGAGGAAACGTTCAGACGATCCAACAGCTTAGCCAGTTCGATTTTTTCCTTAAAGCTCAGCGCCAGTCCGTCGGATGTTTTCAGAGTGATGTCGCTCAACGCGATCGTACGCATGGGTATTTCCTCCTGTCGTTGTAGTGCGGCGGATCAGCAGACGGGCACGATCCAGCCGTAGGTGTCTTCAATCTTGCTCCACTGGATGCCAGTAAGGGTATCATAGAGCATCTGGGTCACTTCGCCAATCTTTCCGCCGGAGACGATGTATTCCTTGTCCTGATAGGCGAGCTTGCCAATGGGAGAAACCACGGCGGCGGTACCGCAGCCCCAGGCTTCCTCCAGCGTGCCGTCTTCCAGCGCCTGAGCCAGTTCGTCGATGGAGAGCAGACGCTCGGAAACGGTGTAGCCCTTGGACTTGAGCACTTCGATGCAGCTGGCGCGGGTGACGCCGGGCAGAATGGAGCCGGTGAGCTCGGGAGTGATGATTTCACCGCCAATCTTGAACATGACGTTCATCGCGCCGACTTCTTCGATGTACTTGCGCTCCACGCCATCCAGCCACAAAACCTGGCTGTAGCCCTTCTTCTCAGCGCGGGCTCCGGCACGGTTGCTGGCGGCGTAGTTGCCGCCGCACTTGGCATAGCCGGTACCGCCGCGAACGGCGCGCACGTCGGCGTCTTCAATCATGATGCCAACGGGGTTGAGGCCTTCCTTGTAGTAGGAACCGACGGGGCTGGCGATGATGGCAAATACCGCATGCTTTACGGCGTGCACACCCAGAGTTTCGTCGTCGCCGTACATGAAGGGACGCAGATACAGGGAGGTACCGGCGCTGTGGGGCGTCCAGTCGGCCTCGATCTTCACAAACTCAGTCAGAATCTGCAGGAAGTCTTCCACCGGCAGCTGGGGCAGGCACAGACGCTCGGCAGAATCCATCATGCGGCGGGCATTGCGGTCCGGGCGGAAGAGCTGCACGCCGCCGTCTGCGCGGCGATAGGCCTTCAGACCTTCAAAAATCTCGCTGCCGTAGTGCAGAGCGGTGGAGGCGGGGTGCATGGACAGGCGGCCGAAGGGAACGATGCGGGCGTCATGCCAGCCCTGACCCTCGTCCCAGTCGATGATGGCCATATGATCGGTAAAGATTTTGCCAAAGCCCAGCGTGCTTTCGTCAACGGGCTTCGCCTTGGGTGCGGAGGTCTTTTCAATGCGGATATTCAGCATGTCTCGTGCCTTCTTTCCTGATAATCAGTAATCGCGGCCCATCTTGAGGGCTTTGAGGTTGAAGTCGAACATTTCGGGATGCTTCACGGAAACGACCTTCTTGAGGGATTCGGCCACAGCGGATTCATCCTCAAACTCGCCCAGCTCCTTCATCAGCTTGCCGATGAGGATCATGTTGGCAAGACCAGTCAGTCCGTTGTCGCTGGCCAGCTGGGTGGCGGGTACATAATATACGTCCACGTCGGTACGCTCAACCTTGCGGCCGATCAGGCTGGAATCCACAAAGATCTTGCCGCCGGCCTTGACTTCGTTTTCGTACTTGTCAAGAGAGGGCAGGTTCATGACCATGAGCACATTGGGCTTGGAAACGATGGGAGAGCCCACAGGTTCATCGGAGATGATCACCGAGCAGTTGGCGGTGCCGCCGCGCATCTCGGGGCCGTAGGAAGGAAGCCAGCTGACTTCCTTGCCTTCCATCATGCCTTTGTTGACCAGAAATTTGCCCGCGAACAGCAGTCCCTGTCCGCCAAAGCCTGCGATGAGAAATTCATTCGTCATATCAGTCAGTCCTCCTTGGCAGCGCTGCGGTCCTTGTACACGCCCAGCGGATAGTAGGGGATCATCTTTTCATCCACCCATTCCAGCGCCTTCTGAGGCGTCATGCCCCAGTTGGTGGGGCAGGTGGAGATGACCTCGACCAGCGAGAAGCCCTTGCTGTCGAGCTGGTTCTGGAAAGCCTTTTTGATGGCCTTCTTGGCGTTGCGGACGTTCTTGACATTGTTGACAGCCACGCGCTCGAGATACTCAGGGCCGTCGAGCGTAGCGAGCATTTCGCACACGCGTACCGGGAAGCCGCAGGCCTTGGTATCGCGGCCGTAGGGAGAGGTCTGCGTGACCTGACCGGGCAGAGAGGTGGGAGCCATCTGGCCGCCGGTCATGCCGTAAATGGCATTGTTGATGAAGATGATGGTGATATTCTCGTTGCGCGCAGCGGCGTGAACGGTTTCAGCCGTGCCGATGGAGGCAAGGTCGCCGTCACCCTGATAGGTGAAGACCACATGCTCTTCAGGGTTGGCGCGCTTGAGGCCGGTGGCAACAGCAGGAGCGCGGCCGTGGGCGGCTTCCACCATGTCGCAGGTAAAGTAATCGTAAGCCATAACCGAGCAGCCTACGGGAGCCACGCCGATGGTGCGGCCCTCAATGCCCAGTTCGTCGATGACCTCGGCTACCAGACGGTGTACGATGCCGTGGGTACAGCCGGGGCAGTAGTGGAAAGGCACGTCCAAAAGTGCCTTGGGCTTTTCAAAAACGATCATTCTTTCGTGCCTCCAATCTTTGCGGCGGTGAGGATGCTTTCATAAACTTCTTCGGGAGAGGGAATGATGCCGCCGGTACGGCTGCACAGGCTCACAGGACGGCTGTATTCGATGGCGGCGCGGACGTCGTCGATCATCTGACCCATGCTCAGTTCCACGGATACAAAGCTCTTGCAGGTTTGGGCGGCCTCCTTGAGAACCTTGGAGGGGAACGGCCACAGGGTGATGGGACGGATCAGGCCGACCTTCACGCCGCTCTTGCGGGCTTCCACGATGGCGTTCTTGGCCACGCGGGCGGCGATGCCGAAGGCAACCACGCATACGTCTGCGTCATCCATCATGTAGCTTTCATACATTACTTCGTTTTCTTCGATCTGCTTGTAGCGCTCAAAGCGGAGCACATTCTGCTTTTCCAGAGCGGCAGGATCGAGGAACAGAGAATTGATGATGTTGTGCTTGCGCTGGCCCTTGGTGCCGGTCACGGCCCAGCTCTTGTCAAAGTCCTGCTTTTCAGGAGCCTTGATTTCCACAGGCTCCATCATCTGGCCCATGGTGCCGTCGGCGAGGATCATGGCGGTCATGCGGTACTTGTCGGCCAGATCAAAACCCTTCATGGTCAAATCGGCCATCTCCTGCACGCTGGCGGGAGCAAGCACGATCATGCGGTAGTCGCCGTGTCCGCCGCCCTTGGTGGCCTGGAAGTAGTCCGACTGGGAGGGCTGAATGCCGCCCAGACCCGGGCCGCCGCGCTGGACATTGACCACCAGCGCAGGCAGATCAGCGCCGGCCATGTAGCTCAAGCCCTCGGTCTTGAGAGAAATTCCCGGGCTGGAGGAGGAGGTCATCACGCGCATGCCGGTGCCGGCCACGCCGTAAACCATGTTGATGGCCGCGATTTCGCTTTCGGCCTGCAGGAAGGTGCCGCCGATTTTGGGCATACGCTTGGCCATGTAAGCGGCCACTTCGGTCTGGGGAGTGATGGGATAGCCGAAATAATGACGGCAGCCGGCGGTGATGGCGGCTTCCGCGATGGCTTCGTTGCCTTTCATCAAAACTTTCTCAGCCATGTTGATACCTTACCTTTCTACCGTAATCACGCAGTCGGGACACATCGTTGCGCAGAAGGCGCAGGCGATGCATTTTTCCTGATCGGTGATCTCCGCCGGGTGATGACCCTTGGCGTTGATCTTGTCCTGTGCCAGCACCAGAATCTTCTTGGGGCAGGCATTTACGCACAGGCCGCAGCCTTTGCAGCGCTCGGTGCGGATGGTCAGCTTTGCCATAATGATACGCTCCTTTTATTTGATCTTCTCTTGCAGCCGGAGCGGGAAGAGATTTTCGATCTTTCCTTCCAGCTGCGGATACAGGTTTTCGTTAACGGTGGTCATTTTCAGAGGAAGACCGGTGAGATTGCAGACTTCCTGAGCATAGGCCCCGGAGGAAAGCACATCCTCTGCCGTGGTTTCTTCGCCGAGGTTGGAGTTGTTGACGACGGCGGTAAAGGGAATTCCGCCCGCCGCTTCGATTTCCCGCATGACCTCAATGGTCATTTCAGCCGTTCTCGTCAGCGGACGGAAACGGTTGATCACGAAGAGCATCTCGTAGTTATTTTCCGCAAGAATCTCATCTCTCAGCCTGCCCAGCGCCAGCGCGCCCCGATCGTCGCCGCCTACGTCGATGACGGCGGTCTGTCCCCGGTCGGCAGTCAGGCCGTAGATGTCCGCCGGAAGAGCAGGAAGATCCACGTTTGAACCGGCAAAGCCGGAGGCAATCAGCCGGATGCCGGCTGCGTCCAGAGCCTGACGGGAGTCTGCGGTGCGGAAGTAGGGATTGACTATATCCACGTCGGCAATGGTCACGCGTTCGCACTGCTTTTTCAGATGAAAAGCAAGGTTTACGGCGATGTTCGTTTTGCCGCTTCCGTAGTGTCCGCTTAAAAGAAGGAGGCGTTTGAAGTCCATCGGTTCCTTCCTTTCCTGATCAAATATAAAAACGCCCATCTCAAAGAAAGAAATACTTTGAGACGAGCGTTGTAAGCACAATACCCGCGGTACCACTCAAATTGCGGCAAACTGCCGCCACCTCTTGGGCTCCATCAAGCCCTATGCATTCACGCAGCAATCACGGGAAGGTTCTACGGCTCAGTGAGCTTTCTTCCTTCCGGCTCAGGAGATACAGATACTGACCGGCTTCCGCGTTCGTGGCTTGCACCAACCGCCACTTCTCTGAAACGAGGTATTTGCCGGGGTACTCTCCCTCATCGCCCTTGCCGGATATTCTAGCGGTTTTCGCAGGGAAAGTCAATGTACAAACTACGGGTCTAAATGTACAAACAGCACATGAAGTGTTTTTCTGTTGTACATTATCGTCGCAAAGTGTTCAAAAGTTCCATCAGATTACAGGTTGAGCATCGCCAGCGCAGCCATGATCACCGCCAGGGCTGCCATCTGCCTGCGGCTGAGCTTTTCTTTGAAGAATGCAACACCTGCCAGCGTTACCAGCACGATGGTTCCCACGCTGTAGCCGGGATAGGCGACGATAGCCGGAATGTTCTTCAGAGACAGCAGCAGAAAGCGGGAGGTAAAGTAGTTGGGCACGCCGATGAGGAGACCGAACAAAATGTCCTTTGCTGTGGCTGATTGATGCTTTACAAAAGTAAGCGCCATGCACAGCACAAAGGCCGTAGCAAAGGTGTACAGCAGGAAGTGACTGTTGAGCTGGGAGGAGCCATACACCTCATAGACCTTCGACATGCCGTCGGCCATGCCGCCAACGAGCGGAAGCATGAGAAGTCCCAGACTGCTCTGTATTTTGTTTGTGCCTTTCTCAGAACGGATCAGCACAATGGCGGCAAGGGCGGCAAGGATGCCGATGACCTGCAGGAAGGTGGGAACCTCGCCAAAGAAGAGTACCGCCATGATCGTAGGCACCAGCACACCCAGCTTCATAAAGGTAGCGGAGAGCACCATGCCGTTTTTGCGGATATTCCAGTTAAGCATTACAAAGCCGCTGAGATAGAAGAAGCCGTTGAGCACGCCCATGAGCATCGCCCGTCCCAAGGGATCGGACACGGGAAAAGGATTCAGACCAGGTACGTAGAGAAAGGCTAAAACCATGCACATGGCGTAGTTCGCGGCCAGCATGGTGATGTTGTTGCGCACGTGCTTTTCGCTCACACGCATCAAAATGGAAACCAGCGCGCTGGTGAGAACGGCCATCAGAAAGAAAAACATGCCTGTGGGCCTCCTTGGAAAAAAGAATAGCCCATTATAGCACAGATGGAGGAAAATGTCGAAGTTTTGCCAAGATTGACGGTCTGATAGCGTTGTAGTAAAATGGAAGGGTCTTGAGAAAGGAATGCGGGACAATTTTGATATGTCCTGTTTGGATGATGATGAATCAGCATTTGAAGTGGAAGACGTTATTTTGGGGCGCAGCCAAATATTCAAATCTGGTGATTTCGCTTGTAACTACGGCGGTGCTTTCGCGTCTGCTGACCCCGTCGGAATATGGTATCGTCTCGGTAACAGTGGCCTTCACCGCGCTTTTTACGGTGCTGACCGATCTGGGATACGGCACGGCGGTGGTGCAGAACCGGGAACTGACTGATGAGGATATCAATGGGATCTTCAGCTTTTCGGTGTATTTTTCATTTCTGATGGCGGTGCTTTTTGCTCTGCTGGGCGGTCCGCTGTCTGCATTTTACGGCAATCCTGTTTATTACAAGGTCTGCGCGGTACTTTCTCTGCAGGTGCTGTTTACGTCGCTCAACACGGTTCCGCACGCGCAGATCATGCGTCAAAAGCGATTTTGGAATTCCGGTTTGAGAATGCTCGCAGCGGGTGTTCTCTCCTGCCTGATTCCCATCCTTATGGCCAAAAGCGGACTGAGTTATTATGCAATCATCTTTCAGACCCTCATTCCGCCGCTGGTGGCTTTTGTCTGGAATGTATCCACGGCTGGACTCCGCTTCCGCTTCCGGTTCCGCGTGGAGAGCCTGCGCAAGGTGTTCTCATTTACGTCCTACCAGTTTCTCTATAACCTGCTCAGATACTTCGCCAACAACACCGACTCGCTTCTGATCGGCAAGCTGATGGGCAGCAATCTTCTGGCGCATTACGAGAAGGCGCACAAGCTGATGACCTATCCGGTGCAGAACATCACCAGCTACGGACTCAATCCGCTGCTGGTGCCGCTGCTTTCAGAGCATCAAAAGGACAGACAGTATATCTACCGCGCCTACAAAAAGGTGCTCTCACCGCTTTCGTGCATAGGTGTGTTGGTTGCGGCGGTGCTGTTCTGGGGGAGCCGGGAGGCGGTGCTTCTGTTCTTTGGCGGACAGTGGACACATGCGGTGCCGGTGTTCCGGCTGCTGAGTCTGGCAATCTGGCCGCAGCTTCTGGTGACCAGCGCGAGCGCCATCTATCAGAGCGTGGGCGACACCAGACGCATGTTTGGCCGCGCGGCGGTGTATTTCTCTACGACCATTGTGCTGATTGTGCTGGGCGCGGCAACGCAGAATCTGCAGATGGTTGCGGTGTGCGTGACGCTTGGGCAGTATCTGCGGTTTGTCATTGACTATCACGGGCTGATTGGCAAAACGCTGAATGCCTCGTATGTGGATTTCCTTAAAAGCTTCTGGTTCGAGGGCCTGTATGCAGCAGTCATGGCCTGCCTGATTGCGCTGATTCCCATTGAAATCAGCAGCATGCTGCTGAGCCTGTTTGTAAAGGGCTGTATCGCACTGGCAGTGTTTTTGATTCTCGGCCTGCCCACGGGACGGGTGAAACAGCTGCTTGGTCTTTTGACTTCCCGACGCAAAAAATAAAACAGACGCCCTGCTTTCTGAACGCATGAAAGCAGGGCGGTTTCGATTTTACCTGAGATAAAGATGGGTCTGTACGGTCAGGCTTTCGCCGGGTTCCAGCGCGCGGAAGCCGCTCTTTTCGGTATCCTGCGACTGATTCGGCGCATCAATCATCCATGTCTGCGGTTCGGGGCACACAAAGCCCTGTGTGCCGTTTCCGTTCCACAGAACCCAGTAGCGAAGCGCGTCTGATACATCGTAGTGCACGCTGCGCCCTGAAGGCAGATGAACCAGCTGCGCGCCGCCGTCGCCGCGCAGAAGGTGGCGCGACATGTATTCGCCCTGCGGCTGATAGCCTTCGCCGTTGAGCAGAGTCAGAAGCTCCGTATCGCGTTTGCGTTCACCGGTAGGGATGAACATCGGAGGACCGTTGACGATTTCTTCCTCGGAGGACAGACGGATGCGGTAATGCGATGGCTCGCGGTCGTCCGGCATGAAATAGGCATTCAGCGCTGTGTGGAAGCCCACGCCGACCGGCATGCGGCTCTGACTGCGGTTGGTTGCCGTGACCGTGTGATGCAGTCCATCCTCCTTCAGCTCCCAGCGAACCACGATGTCGAAAGCGTGGGGGAAGGTGAGGTAGGGTTTATCCTCTGTGGCCTCATAGCGGAGCATAACAGAGGCGGCAGTTTGCTCCACAACGTCAAAGGCCGTTTCGCTCAGCGTGCCGTGAATGAAATTGCCGCGCTCAGGCTCGGTGATGGGCAGCTGGTACTCGCGTCCGTCAAACGTAAAGCGTCCGCCGCGGATGCGGTTGGGCGGAAACAGGAGGGGAACGCCGTAGACGTTTGGCGCATTGCGGTGCACTTCGGGAGAAGCGGGTCTGCGCATCAGTTCACAGCCTTCGGTGATGTAGCTGATGCAGTTGCAGCCCATGTCCGCGCAGATTTCAGCGCGGGAGGAATTCAGCTCAAGAACGATATTTTCCATATTTGTACGCTTCCTTATTTACCATTTCGGCGGCACGTGCGCACAGCGCATACGCGCCTTGGCGGCTCTCAGTTCCACAAAGCAGCCGCACAGCACGCAGGTGCCGTCGGCAAGGTGATCGCACTCGCGGCAGCAGGAAAGCCGCTGTGCACGCAGCTCGTCTCCGGCACGCTGCTCGTCAGGCAGAAGTGCAATCAGATCGCGGATGTTTTCCATCAGCGCCGCCTCGGAGGGCATGTCCTCCAATAGGCAGCGGCGGCAGAAAGGCTTCACTTGAGCTCAATGGCGGCTACGCTGCACGCGGGCAGGCTGATGATCAGCACGCCATCCTCCAGCTTTGCACCGTCAAAGTCCTCCACGCACAGCGGCGAGGAGCCAAAGTCGTTGTACTGATGGATTTCGCCCTTGAGGATGCGTCCGCTGACGCTGGATGCGGCGAAGCCGTCTACGCTGATTTGCGCCGGTTTGTCAGCGCTCAGATTGGCCACGGTCAGCGTGATCACGCCGTCCTTTTCAGAGGCGGAAGCGGTGAGCTGATCGATCTGCCACTGATCTTCGCCGACCTTTTCGCTCTGCACGAAGCAGTCAATCTCCTTCGCGTTCTGATGTGCCTTGTACAGGTCGAAGACGTGATAGGTGGGCGTGAGCACCATCTGGTCGCCCTCGGTGAGCACCACGGACTGCAGCACATTCACGGTCTGGGCCAGATTGGCCATGATCACGCGGTCGCAGTTGCGGTTGAAAATGTTGAGCGTCATTGCGGCGAGCAGGGCGTCGCGCATGGTGTTCTGCTGATAGAGGAAGCCGGGATTGGTACCGGGCTCCACGTCGTACCAGGCGCCCCATTCGTCAACGATGAGACCCACGCGGCCTTCGGGATCGTAACGATCCATGATCTTGCGATGACGGG